>JAIFWC010000045.1 GCA_019662065.1 Candidatus Saccharimonadota bacterium | reverse complement strand
TTGATAAGAACCAACCAGCCCGCGGGCCGTGTTCTTGACCGATTAACACCTTATAAAGCGTGCTAAACAGCTGTTTGGGCGCCAAGCCGGTAGTATCTTTGAGCTCGTAAATCACTTTATGGAACCATTCGCCGTCGGCGTCGGCCGGAGCCTTTTCGATTTTTTTGGCTAAGGCCAGCAGGTATTGCCTTTCCGGCTCGGAAATAATTTTTGGCGGCTTGGCGGCCAACTCAAACTTAACATCATCCGGCGCCCAATTTTTAAGCCAATTATCGATAAACTTGAGCTCTTTTTTGATAGTTTCTTCCTGGGCATCAACTACCGGTTTGTGCTCGGTGCGACGGATGATTTCTAAAGTTTTGTCGGTGTCTTTGAGGGCCGCCTGATAGCTGGCAACCAGGTGCGAAAATGGAATGTTACTAACCGTACTCTCGGCGATGTTGCCCATCGATATTTTAATTAGCTGCTCATCATCGGCCGATTTATCTTCTTTGGCCAGTAGCTCTGCAAAATCGTCAATTAGCTTAACCACACCGTCGGTTTCGTCAAAAAACAGTAATTTATCGGGCGCGTAGCGCAGTACAAAAAACCGCAGTACTTCTGGCGGCAGAATCTGCAGCATGTCGCTGATGGCCAGTGTATCGCCGTTGCTTTTGCTCATTTTCTTGGTTTGGCCGGTGCGGTTAATGAAATTGTAAGGCACTGGCAGCGGTGGCTTAGCGCCAAATACCTGCTTCATGAGCTCTACGCCGGTGTCGTAGCTGCCGCCTTTGGTGGCGTGGTCACGGCCAAATGGCTCAACGCCGACGTCCAGCAGCCACCAACGGGCCGGCCAATCCAGCCGCCAATATAGTTTTACGTTGCCCTTGGCATAATTAACTTCTTGGGCAGCGCCGTTTTTATCCTCGTACGACACCACTTTGCGCTTAGTATCAATCCCCAAAAACCGGCGGCTTTTAAGGTACTCGTCCTCCTTGATTTGAATTGGTGACCAGTTTTCATCCAATTGGCGGCCAGATATTGAAGCAATGGCTTGTCGGGCCTTATCAATTTTTTCTAAGACTTTTTCGATTGCCGGCACAAAAAAGCCCATCCGATATTTTTTGTGGGAGCGCATAACTTCCATGTCTAGGCCTAAGGCTTTAACGCTGGCCGCAAAGTCCTTAAAGTAATAATCAGCCCAAGAAGCGGCTTTGCCATCTGGCGACGGCACGTCAATTAGCGACATGCCAAAGTACTTTTCAAAATCGCCGGATATGCCGGCTGGAATTTTGCGCAACGGATCGAGGTCATCGACCACGTGGACATGGGTCGAATCACGGCCGCGCTGGCGTAGTGCCAGCATAATGGCATCGGCAGTTAGTACCTCGCGCAATGTACCAACGTGGTAAACGCCAGACGGCGAAACACCCGAACTAACCAAAATCTCACCGTCTGGATGACGCTTAATAGCATCATCGGCCACCTTATTTAGCCACTGCATACACTACCATTTTACATTTAACCCCTGAAAAGCCCTAGCTTTTCTAGGTGATGCAGTACAAGGAAGAGTTGAGTAACGGACTGAGCTGTATTTAACATACTGCGAAGGAGTAACGCAGGCTCAGACACAGTAATGCGTGCCTAGAAAAGCTAGGAGACTTCTGTAATTTTGTAGATATGGGTACCGGCTGGCGTCTTGATTTCAGCCTTATCGCCAACTTTTTTGCCTAGCAGGGCTTTGCCAATCGGTGATTCGTCGCTAATTTTACCCTGCCCGGGGTCGGCTTCCATGGTGCCGACTACCTGAAATTGCAGCGGCTTACCGGCGTTTTTTAGGCTAACGCTGGAGCCTAAGCGGACATGGCCGTCGCTTTTGGGTTTTTTAATAATCTGGGAGTTCTGCAAAACGTGCTGCAGCTCGGAAATCCGGGTTTCTAATCTGTCTTGTTCCTCGCGGGCGGTTTGGTATTCGGCATTCTCTGATAAATCGCCCAGTTCGCGGGCGGCTTTAATACGCTCGGCCACATGGACCCGCTGGCCAATTAAAGTTTTGAGCTCATCTTTGAGCTCATCGACGCCGGCCTGGGTTAAACGATAAGTTTTCTTTATCATTGCACTAACTAAAAACCCTTTCTTTAAGCTGTTTTTATCCTCTTAAATCAGGTTTGGTAATTTATTATATCAGTCTTGTCTAGAGTCTGACAGTATTGACAGCAATTTTTCTTGGGGTACCACCTCTGTTGAGGTTGAGGTGCGGGATTTAAGCTCAAAACCGCCCTGCTCTAGGCTTTTTTGGCTAACTACAACTCTGTAAGGTAAACCAAATAGATCGGCATCGGCGAACTTTTCGCCGGGCCGCTCATCGCGGTCGTCATAAATCACGCTAACTCCAGCTTGGCTCAAGGCTTCATATAAGCCATCGGCGGCCTTGGACACTTCGGCGGCCTCGCCCAGGCTAGCTAAATAGACTTTGTAAGGCGCAATATTAGCTGGCCAGACCAGGCCGTGCTCGTCGGCAAAGTGTTCGGCCAGCAGACCCATCAAGCGGCTGACACCAATGCCATAACATCCCATGATAATCGATTGTTGCTGGCCGCTCTCATCTGTAAACTTAAGGCCTAGTGCGTCTGAATACTTGCTCCCCAGAGCGAAGATATTGCCGACTTCTACCGCCCGTTTTTCGCTCAGCTGGCCTTTATTGAGCCCCAGATGTTCGATGTTTTCGTCAGTATAAACCTCTTTGTTAATAGCCATTTTCTTAGCCTCATCGACATAAATTGTATCTTCGCCAACGTGGCTTAGCACCTGGAATTCATCTGAAAAGCGGCTAAAAATGCCACCGCTGGCAAACGTGCGGTAAGTAATATCGTCGGCAAAGCCAACCCGCTCAAAAATCATTAAATAAGCCGCGGCGACCTTCTCATAAAACTTGTCGTGCTCGGACTGGGTGCGGCTAAAAGAATACAGATCCTTCATTAAAAATTCACGGCCGCGCAGTAAGCCGCTTTTAGCCCGTAGTTCGTTCCTGAACTTGTCTTGGATCTGATAGGTGTAAACCGGCAAATCTTTATAGGAACTAATGTAGCTACGCAGCATGTTGGTGATAGGCTCTTCGTGGCTGAGGCCAATACCCACCTCTGCCCCGCTGACTAGCTTGGATTTAAACCAGTTATCGACAGCTTTGTCGTCCCAGCGGCCGGTAGTCTCCCATAAATCTTTATTCTGCAAAGTACTCATTAAGACCTCGTTACCGCCGACGGCATTCATTTCTTGGCGGATAATTTGCGAAAGGTTGTCGATAACAGTTTTGCCCAGCAATGTGTAGCTATAGACACCAGCCATCTCCTTATGGATATAACCGGCCCTAATCAGCAGTTGGGCATTTTTGGATTCCTCGTCAGCTGGCGCCTCTTTA
Source organism: Candidatus Saccharimonadota bacterium (assembly GCA_019662065.1). GTDB lineage: Bacteria > Patescibacteriota > Saccharimonadia > Saccharimonadales > UBA10212 > JAIFWC01. The sequence goes on along the minus strand of JAIFWC010000045.1, from coordinate 8,195 downwards.
CGAGTCTTAATAAACAGTTGGGAGCGTCTCATGTTTGGCTTAATTTTATCAGATTAGGGAACCACCTGCTTTTTATTCTTAATTCAAGAATACTTAACATGTTAAGTATTCCCTGCTCCTAGTCGAGCGAGCGGTTATTTGATAACTACTAAAAAGGCTATTAGGTTATTGAGCATGTGCACTAGCATGCTGGCGTACAGCGCGCCGGTTTTTTCACGCAGGTAAACCAGCACAACCGATAATAAAAATGTGTCGATGGCGGCCGCCCAGACCAGCGGTGTACCGGTGCCAAATTCTAAGTGGGCGACCCCGAAAAACAGGCTGGTTACCACTAGCGCCGGCATAAATTTCCAAACCCGCCGCAGGCCGGAATACAAGTAGCCTCTGACCAGAATTTCCTCCCCCAGCGGTGGTAAAATGACTAGCGAGACGAAAGCCAACACGTTTTCGGTGCTGTTACGGATATTATTAAAGCCAATGTTTTGCTTTTGGTTAACTAACTCTGGCGATAAGTTGTTAACCAACAAGCTAGCGATGATTAACAAAATGTAAAAGACGCCAAAGCCCAGCAAGGCTTTATACAAATCGCTAATTTGCGGTCGGCGGCCCAAGCCAATGGTCCCTAAGCTAACACCACGGCGACGCACAAGCCAAAACACTAGCCAAGCGGCCAGACCCTCGGCCAGCAAAATAAAAGCAAACTGGCCGCTAATTGTGTCATTTAAGCTCTGTTTTGAACCGGGATGGATCACCGCTAGTCCCAGCTCGGCTATAAATGCTGCGATTATCTGGCTGAGCAGAAAAATCAGCAGTGTAAATAAAATTAGGCGGCCCGGGCCGCCTAAATTCTTAGATGGCTTTTTTCCTGGGGTCCTGCCGCTCAAGGTGACCTCCCCGCCGTCCTCGTTAGCACCTGCGGGCGGCGGGTGCCCCTCCTTCCGCGCCACCCCCGGTAAAAAAGCCTTTGTCATTTATCAAAGTTTATCACGCTTAGCAGGGCGCCATATCTGGTTGCAGTACAAGGAAGCGGCGAAGCACGGACTGAGGTGTATTTAACATACTACGAAGGAGTACTGGAACCGCTGACGCAGTAATGCGCCAGAAGCCATTGCGGTATTTCGGCTACACCGAAAATATGCAATGGCGGTATGGTGTCCTGCTAAAAGAAGCGCTTAACATCGACAATGGTGATTAAGACAATAAGACCTAGCAGCAGAACAAAGCTAAAGCCAACAATTTTTTCTTCGGCGGCCCGGGTTAGCGGGCGAGGGGAGAACAACAATTTTTTCTTCGGCGGCCCGGGTTAGCGGCCGACGGAAAAGGCCGCGGCTGATTAGCATCATGGCCAACCGGCCGCCATCTAGCGCCGGAATTGGCAAGGCGTTCATCAATGCCAAGGTTAATGAAATTAGGGCGATCAAAAACAGCATAAAGTTAAGGCCTAGACTGCCATAGTCCCACAATGCTACACCAATGGCTACCGGGCCACCAACCTGGTTAGAGGCCTGGTCCTGGCCGTTTTCGCGGGCCTGGTGGTTACCAGTCACTCCACCGGCAATTAGCGACCCAAGGCCGGCAAAAGCGTGGCCTAAGCCCTTAAAAGTTAGTACCACAATTTGTTTAGTTAGACCCACGGCTACTATCGGTGCGCTCCAGGTGCTGCGCTGAATCTGCAGAGCCGTTGGCACAATACCTAAGTAGCCTTTAGGGTCGCTAGTCTTTAGGCTGGCGGACACTTCACTCTTACTAAGTAGCTTGATTTGCTTATGTATTACTTGGCCGTCGCGTTTGTAGGCTAAGTCGATTTGCTGGCCGGCAAAGGCCAAGGTAGCGTTATGCATTTGCTCTGGAGTAGTTACTGACTTGGTTTGGCCAAAGGCAGTGGCGCTTAACAGCTCATCGGTTGGTTGCAAGCCAGACTTTTGGGCTGGCGAGCCGGGCTGGATGGCACCCACTAAAACGCGTTGATTGGTGATCTTAGTGTCGCTGGCCACTGTAAACTGGTCTTGGCCAACGTTATCCTGAGTCAATAGTTTAGGCATGCCAATCAGCGCCAAAATCGTCAATAAAACCAGCCCGGTAATTAAGTTCATGGTGACGCCGGCTAACATGATTTTGGATTTGGCCCACAGGCTGGCTGAGCCAAAACTGCCTTTGCGCTCATCGGAGTCGTGCTCGCCCTTTAGCTTTACAAAACCACCCAGCGGCAGAATATTCAGGCTGAGTCGCATACCGGATTTGAGTTTTTTGCTCCAAGCCCGCGGTGGAAAACCTAAGCCAAACTCTTCAACGGTTACACCATTGCGGCGGGCGGCAAAAAAGTGACCCCATTCGTGAACCAGTACCAATCCAATAAAAAGTAAGATGCCAACGGCAAAAACTATTAAATGCATACGTTTATTCTATAAGATTTAACTGAAATCAAACTGTTAATATTTCTTGTTCTTTGGCTTTGATTAAATTATCAATCTCGGTTTTTTGATGGGCCAGCTGTTCGTCAATTTGTTTCTCGAGATGAAACCGCTCGTCTTTACCGATGTCTTTGGCTTTTTCGGCGGCCTCGGCTTTGCGGATGGCCTCGTGGCGGGCATTGCGGGCGGCAATCATGGTGTCTTCGACCTTTTGGTGCAGGATTTTAACCATTTGCTGGCGAGTTTCTTCGGTTAGCGGCGGAATTTGGATACGTACCACCCGGCCATCGTCGGCCGGATTTAGCCCAAGTGACTGATTATCGCGAATGGCTTCAGAAATCGCTTTTAAGTTATTAGGGTCAAAGGGGGTGATTTGCAGCAGCTGGGCTTCGGGGGCTGCAATGCTCGCTACGGCTTTGAGCGGCATAGCTTGCCCATAAACTTCGACTGATATGCCATCCAGCATTCCGGGGTGCGCCCGGCCGGTCCGGATTTTGCCTACCTCACTCTTAAAATGCTCGGTAGCAGCTGCCAACTTAGACTTAACCTCATCTAGGACCTGATTGGGACTCATTGGCTTAATTATATAACAAGCGGCCTGTATTGAAAAACAATGCTTATGGTGTTATAATCGAAAACTCAACTGATGGGAACTCCACTAATAGTTAAGCTTGATGTGGATCTATTGGTTCGCACCTCAACCAATTTGGAGGAATCATGCAGTGGCATGGCCTACTGATTGCTTTGCTCATTCTTGTGGTGCTCATTGTCATCAACCCCTCACCGAATAAAAACAAGTTTCGGAGGAGACGGTGGTAATTACGTATCCGGCCTGAAAATCATCGTGAAGTTTCTGAGAAAGGGATATATAGCATGAGCGTTGACTGGATGGGACTGGCCCCTTTCGTACTTGGGGCAATCATTCTGGTTGCGATGTACGCGGGCACGAATTATTCGCTTAAGGCCCGCCATTTAGTCGGTGCTGGCCGGCGGAATGCGCTCGAAGATGCCTATGCCTGCTACGGAGTAGCCGTGGTGCTTTTCGGCTTCTTGTTCTTCGAATACCCGGCCTTCAGGCTGGCGGTAGTCGTTGTGGTAGGGATGCTTTTGCTGGTGGCAGTTATTGTCCTTAAGCACCTGCAAGATGCGGACAGACTGTCGCGTTACAGCGAAAGGGACAAACTATGAGTCAAGCGTATAAAACGCTGCTAGCAACCTTGCTGGTGCTGGCCTACCTCGGGTTCCTGAGATGGGGATACAGCACTATCCTTCGCCGTAGACGTCGAAAGGAGCTTAGATAATGTTGCCGGCACTATCACCGTCAATAATTATCTTCGCGGTCGTTTTTCGGTTCGTCTTCTGGCTGCTTGGAATGTTACAAGTGTCAGACAAAGTCGACCGAGAGGAAACCGATGCTCCCTAATGGACCGCTCGGCAGTTTTCTGCTGCTAATGGTGATTCTCATCGTTTTGAGCATTGTGAATCACTTTCGCTCAAAGCGAGGTAATGATCCTCCAATTTAAAGGGGTTAGAGGAAAACCCAGCACTTATCGCAATAAGTGCTGGGCAGAGTACTCCCCCATAGCGGCCTCAAAGGGCCGCTTTTTTAATTGATTTCGCCTAGGAGAGAAGAGAGGAGGAAGAAAGATTCACCAAGTTTGGCATTGACTTCTTTGACTACATCGCCAACGGTTTTGGAAGGGTCTTTAACAAATGGCTGCTCTAGCAGTGCATCTAAATCTTCAGGGTCACTGGCCGCGATATGTAAGGTTAAGTCTTTAACTAACTCTTTAAATTCATCGGTTTTGGCTACAAAATCGGTTTCGCAGTTTACTTCTACCAGCACGCCGATTCGTCCGTCATGGACGTAGCTGCTAATTAAGCCAGCCCGGGCTTCGCGCTCGCCGCGCTTTTCGGCCTTGGTCAAACCTTTTTGGCGCATTTCATCTAAGGCCTTATCGAAATCACCGGCGGTGGCCTGCAAGGCTTGTTTAGCATCGGTGATGCCGACACCGGTTAGCTGGCGCAGGCGCTTGATGTCTTCAATCGAAATATCTGCCATCCTATTGCTCTTCCTCTGACGGTTTATTATCAACCAGATTTTCTGTAGGTGAAGATTGAGCTTCAAAAATAGTGGCTGCAGTAAAAGCAGCAATTACTTTTAAATCCTTAGGGGTTACTTCTTTTCCTTCTGGAAAACTTTCATCAATCAATTGGTTAACTGGTTCTAAGTATTCTCCGTAAGTTTTTGCAGCCATGTTACTTTCCTTCCTTCGTAGCAGCTTTAGTTTCGGTCTTTTCTACAGTTTTCGAACTACTGTCTGCTGTCTTCTTTGCCTCTGTTTTATCAGCTGGCTTGGCGGCCTTTTTTTGGCCAGACTCTATAGCTGTCTGAACGTAATCTAAAATCAGGCTAATAGCTTTGGTGGCGTCGTCGTTGGCCGGGATCGGATAGTTAATTTGTGACGGATCGCCATTAGTATCAACAATTGCCACAACCGGCACGCCAAGCTTGCGGGCTTCACGGACGGCGATGCCATCGTTAATAACGTCAACCACAAACACGGCGCCGGGCTTGGCGGCTAGTTCTTTGATGCCGCCATATAGATGGTTCATTTCATCGATTTCTTCTTGAAAGCGCTGGACTTCTAGCTTGCTGTAACGGTTTGCCAATTCGCCACTAATCATACGGCTTTCCAGATCTTTAAGGTGTTTAATACGGCCACCTATGGTGGCGGTGTTGGTGAGCATGCCACCCAACCAGCGCTCGGTTACATATGGCATATTGGTGGCTTTGGCCACGTCTTTAATTTTGTCTTTAGCCTGGCGTTTGGTGCTGACCAACAGGACTTGTTTGCCGCCAGCGGCGGTCTGAGTCAGAAAATCCAGGGCTCTATCCAAAGCCTCAACGGTTTTGGTCAAATCAATAATATGGTTGCCCTCGCGCTTGCTATGGATATAGGGCGCCATTCGCGGGTGCCAGCGGCTGCTCTGGTGGCCAAAATGGGCGCCAGCCTCTAGCAATTTTTTAATATCTACCTGGGCGGTAGCCATAAGTGGAATCCTTTCTCTTTGTAAGGTTTTGGCCCGTTTAGCCCTGCAAGGGTTTAAACGGGAGGATTAAGTAACCTCACTGATTAATGTTAACCTGACTATTCTACCTCTGTTGTCGGCTTTTTGCAAGCTATTGTCCGTTTATAGTTATTATGGTAAAATATGATTAACTTTCGGCTCGATAAAACTGCCCCCTTGGTGGATGAGCTGAGGGTGCACCACACAATTCGGAGGATCAGACAATGATGACGGAGCTCATAGTTGCAAAGCAAGCTCGCGAAGCTGCCTTGGCGCTTTTTGATCAAGGCGAGCCCGAGATGGCAACGAACCATTACCTCGAGTCACTTGCCCCGAACGACGACTCGCGCCATCTCTACGACAAGTACTTCGAACGTCTGTGCAAAGCGGCCCAATCAGGGCGTCGAAGCTTTGAGGTCGCCATGAGTACCCTGGCAGACCAACTCATCCTGCAGTAGAAAGGGGTTAACCCGAGTGGCATCAAAGCCAGAACGCACCATCGACGAGATCGTTAAAGAAACGATGGCGCTTATCGAACGCGGCGAGGACATATGGAGAGCTTTGAAGTACCTCCAAGACAATCTCATCAGGCATCCAGAGCAGATGTCGGCCAAACAGAGGCGCGACATCCTGGCCCGACGGAGTCGGATAGCCAAGCTCAGCCATATCTCGGGATACAACCTCGAAGCAGCTGTGCAAGGCTTCGCACGTTACCTCAACGACCTACGTAGTAGAAAGGAATCGTCATATGAGCAGTAGTGGATTGGACGCACCGCAAGTCCTCATCGAGGCCAAGGCCCACTGGCACCGCATCAAGCAGACCACTCGGAATGATCTCGACTCGGTCTACGACCATAAGCCCAGGCTCAGAGGCTTCTCGGCGTTCAACGCACTCAAGAAAGTCGAGATCGATGACTATCCGGACGACCCCTTCTGGAGGACTGTCAATTGGGACAGCCTGGAGAGGACGCTGATCACAGCCATCAACGAGGACCTCGCTCCAGACAGCGACTACCAGCTTGAAATGCAAGTTCGTAATCACCGGCACGTCGCCACGGTCTAGCAACATTCCTCCGAGGACGCCCAGCCGTAAATTCGCACACTCTCCACGCGAGTTTACGGTTGGGCCATCGCCGCGCGGTAAAACCGCGCGGCCTTAATCAATTAATTAAGATCTTTATGCATTTATGGAAAAAACCGCACCGAATAATTTAGAAGACGCGCTATTGCTGCTAGAAGATGCGGCACTTATACGCGAACGTCGCAAAGCCGAGCCAATCCAGGACCCGGATGCTGATACTGAGGAAGATGTGATAACTGCCATGTATCTGCAAGGCATTGCTCCGCAAGAGATCATACAAAAGAAAAACCGATATACACGAGCTTTGCGAATTATTTTAAGGCTGGACATTGACCCAAAGAGGTAAATTCGCTAAAATAACCAAGTTATGAAAAAAGGTGTACACCCAGATAATTACCGGCCGGTTGTCTTCCAGGACTTAAACGACAACTCGACTATTATTACCCGCTCCACGGTTGCTACCGAGGAGACACTTACGGTTGATGGTGTAGAATACCCACTGGTTAAAGTCCATATTTCGAGCTCTTCCCATCCCTTCTTTACTGGCGAAGAGGGGAGGGCGCGAGGCCAAGTCTACTGCCAAGCCCAAAAAAGCTAAAAAGATACGCGTCGACGAAACCCAAAAACTGGGTGCCAAATAAGTTTGAACCCTAAATAAGAAAACCGGCCAAGCTGGCCGGTTTTCTTTGGTGTCAGCGATTTTCTAACCGCCAATACTGGCCCTCGATAGCTATGGCGTAAAGCCAATGGAGCCAGCCGTCGGCCCCCAAACGAGGTTGTCGTAGTACAACTTGCTACTACCGGTGACATTGGGCCGGTAGTTGTAAACGGCCCACGAATAGTAGTCATTCGCCGCCTGTGTCTGTCCCGAATATGATGCGTACTTTGTGCCGTCCAGCCACCACTCGACCTGCCCGTTCGAACCGCCCGACCAAATCCAATGAAATACGAAGCGGTGCCAAGCTCCTAACGTGAATGACGGAGCTGTGGGCGCGGAGAGATTCGGGTCTGAATAGTTGCCGGGGAAATAGCGGTTCTGATAGTTGCCGCCGCCGACATCAACTGTGGCCCGAAACAGGAATTTCGTCGAGCTGGTGCCACTAGAGGTGAGCGGATAGCCGCCGAAAGCAAACATGCCCGACGACTTAGGCCCCGCGCCACCGGTTGTGTCATGCCACTCGGTGAGCCAGTTTGTCTCACCGTTCGCGAATACGTTGCCTGATGGTGCCATCACCCAGCCGGAATACCACGTTTCCATCCCGGTAGTGATAACATTGCCGTTCCCATCCATGCCTGCGTGGGCGTACTGCGGGTTGATCGAAATCGCGGTTTGCTGGTTCGCAGCGCTCGTATAGTTGGTTGGGAGAGAGGAAGCGTAGTCGGCCTCTAGGAGTAGTGACCTACCCTTTTGATTTAGCGGATCATTGACCGCTTGGGGCTGCAAGGTGCCGGTTGGAAAGAACTGCGACCCTTGCCATGGAGAGGTGATTCCGGACTCAAAGTCGATCGAGCCGTAAGCCGTGCCCCCCGTGCCGCCTGTGCCGCCCGCATTGACAGTCATATTGTAGTCGTGAAAGGCCGAGTAAGTACCAGCCGCGTCAAAGGCGCTGACCGTGAAGGCATAGGTTCCA
>JAIFWC010000044.1 GCA_019662065.1 Candidatus Saccharimonadota bacterium | reverse complement strand
AGGGAGTCGATGATTTCACAGGCTTGGATCCCCAAAAAGCCAAGGTTAGATAAGCCGAGGCCGTCGAGCGCACCCATCGTTGGCTGCTTCGCTGCATCGCCGAATTTAAGAAGTTAACTGCCAAAACCATCAAGGCCAAACGGCCGCTGTTATTCGGCATCGCCCAAGGCGGCCTTGATAAAAAGCTCAGGCAAAGGTCGGTCGAATTTGTACAATCGACAGAGGTTGATGGCCTAGCCATTGGTGGTTTATCGGTCGGCGAGGGCACATCAAAGATGCACGACATGCTGGAGTTTTTGGCACCATTGTACGACGTAGCTAAAATCCGCTACCTAATGGGTGTCGGTGAGCCCGGCAACCTGAAATTCGCGATTGAACACGGCATCGACATGTTCGATTGCGTGCTGCCGACCCGTAATGGCCGGCATGGTTCGGTTTGGATATCCGGCGATAAGCGGGTTTCCCTAAAAAACGGCCATTTTTCAGCCGATAAGGGGCCAATTGATAAAAACTGCGATTGTTATACCTGCCAACAGGGGTACAGCCGGGCTTTCTTAAGGCATTTGTTCAAGGTAGGCGACCCCTTAGCCGGCAAATTGTGTTCAATCCATAATTTACGTTATCTTCAAAGCATCTGCGAAAGCTACCGTTAGGGCTTGAATTTTCGGAAGGCCAAAGCGGCTGCAGTACCACCGAAGCCAAAGGAAGTGCTGATAGTTACATCTATATTCTTAAGTTTAGTCTTTTGCAATGGGCTTAAGTTAAGACCTTCAATCTCCGAAATAGGGTTGTGCAATTTGAGCGCTGGTGGCACGATATTTTCCCTAAGAGCCATTACAGAGAAGGCTGCTTCAATAGCGCCAGATGCTCCCATAGTATGACCGGTCGCGCCCTTAGTAGAAGTTACCCAAAACTGTTTTCTGTCTAATCTGGTATTTATGATTGCTTCTTGGATGGCTTCAGCTTCAATTGGGTCACCAGTAATAGTACTGGTGCCATGAGCATTTATATATACAGTCTCGTCTATCCTTACCCCGGCTTCATATAAGACCTTTTCAATAACTCGCCGGGTGCCCTCTTTGGCAGCTTCCGTTTCGTGTTCCGCATCTGTTAAATTAGCTATGCCAACCAGCTCAGCCCGAACGTCCCAGTGTTTAACGCCCCTCTTGCGGGCATGCTCCCAAGTTTCCAGCACTAATGCACCACTGGCTTCCCCCATGACCAGTCCGTTTCTGTCTTCATCAAATGGGCGGGAAGCCTGCTCAGGATCATCGGTAGGATCCACAGCCGGTATAGCGTTAAACAGCCTAAGGTTAGCTGGCGAAATTTCAGCATCGGTGCCGCCCACAACCATTACGTCGGCGTCCGATCTATGGCCCCAATAAGGTAGCAGCTCCTTGACGCCTAATCTTATAGCGCTACCACCGCTAGCACATTCCTCTCCTATCAAGCCGCCGGGACCTCCCAAATGGAATGGCATAGCGGCGGCGGTGGCAGCTCGTGCCGGTAAATATTTGAATAAATTCCTTGGCCTTACCCTATCTGCCGGTATCCCAATAATTTCGGCCAGCTCATCGGCCCCACTGAAAGTAGAGCCAAGGTAAAATCCTGCCCTGAAACGGTCAATTTTTTGTGAATCCAGACTTAGAGACTCTTCGCTAAGAAGTTGCGCATCTGTCAGGGCGTGATATACAGCCAAGAATCCTAATTCGGCACTTCGATGCCACCGGTTATGGGGCAGTTCCTTGCGGTGCTCTTTAAGCTTGGGGTCATCAAAAAGCCTAACTTCGCTGGCAGGCGCGGCCACATTGGCGCCTATATCTAGTATTCCTTCTTGTTTAACTAAAAAGGTTTCACTTATTTTTTTAATACCGTGTTGCCCCTCTATTATGGCATCCCAACTCCTATAAATATCCGGTGCAACAGGGGTTATGCCGCCCATACCTGTAACTACAATCCGCTGCTCGTCTGGCAACTGCTGTCTCTCGTAATCTCTCATATAAAAATGGTGGGTACGGAGGGATTCGAACCCCCGACATCCACAACGTCAATGTGGCGCTCTAGCCAACTGAGCTACGTACCCTCGTCAGAGCCGGGGCAATGGCTTCCGTAACTTCTTAGCAGAACTTGCTTCCAGCCTCGGCCCGTCTCCTCTCAATTTTGCGAAATACTGCGGCAATGCGGAATTCCGCAAAATTGTAAAAGACCAGTTTAATTATACTATCTCATATACGGTATCTTATAAATAACCATATATGATATAAAACAGGAGATTACTAAACTGTGGATAAGTTAGGAAAAAAGTACTAGCATTTTATGGCTAGTACATATATACTCCTATGTAGGTTGAGTTTTGACGAGTTGTTAAACAGCTCGACGAAGGCTGGTTTTGAGGGAAATTGCGAGATTCCTCAATCACCAGCCTTTTTCGTATTTTTCACCCTACTTGGCGCATTACGGCGTCAGAGCCTCCGCTACTCCTTCGGAGTATGTTAAATACACCTCAGTCCGTTGCTCGGCTCTTCCTTGTACTGCATCCAAGAACGGGCGAAAAATTGTGGGCTTTTGGAGCTTAAATTAAGGTGTTATTATGTAATCTGACATTATGGATGAGGCAAAAACAGAGGAGAATAAGGGACCAGATCACCGCCGGCTAGGCTACGAGCTGGATTTATTTACATTTTCCGACCTAGTCGGGCCGGGCTTGCCGCTATTTACACCCCGCGGCACTATCCTAAGGGACGAATTACTGGGCTTTTCAGACGAATTACAGAGGAAAAACGGCTTCCAAAAGGTGGCCATCCCGCATATTACTAAAGAAGATTTATATAAAGTATCCGGCCACTGGGATAAGTTTGGGCATGAGTTGTTTTTGGTCAAAAGCCAAGAAACTAAGGACCAGATGGTTCTCAAGCCCATGAACTGCCCCCATCATATCCAGATTTATGCCTCCCGCCCCCGTAGTTATAGGGAACTACCTATCCGTTACATGGAGAACACCGTCCAGTACCGGGACGAGAAAAAGGGCGAGCTCAACGGCTTGGTACGCGTCCGTTCCATCTCTATCGATGACGGCCATATTTTCTGCCGCCTGGATGAAATAGAGCAGGAATTCACCACCATTATGGAGATGATTAAAGAGATGTACCGGGTGTTTAATATGAGGTTTAGGGCCCGGCTTTCTTTCCGCGATGACTCCGAGGGCTACTTGGGCGACCAAAAGAACTGGGAGCTGGCCCAAAAAACCATCGAGGATGTCGCCAAAAAACTGGGGTTAGACTACGAAATCGCTGAGGGTGAGGCGGCTTTTTATGGCCCCAAAATTGACATCATGGTCACTGATTCATTGGGCCGGGAGTGGCAGTGCGCCACCGAGCAGCTCGATCTGGTAATGCCGGAGCGTTTTGGCCTGACCTATATCGATAAGGATAATACTGAACAGCCAGTGGTCATGATCCATAAGGCTTTACTGGGGTCATTCGAGCGTTTCTTATCTGTTTACCTAGAACATACCAACGGCCATTTTCCACTTTGGTTAGCACCTGAACAGCTGCGGGTGGCCACCCTGAATGACGAGCCAGCGATTGTGGAAATGGCCAAAGAGGTGGTGGCCCAGGCCAAAGAGCATGGCATAAGGGCCGAACTGGATGATTCCAATGAATCTGTCGGCAAAAAAATTCGCGACGCCGAGGTTATGAAAGTGCCGTACACAGTGGTAATTGGCGGCAAAGAAGTGGAATCCGGCCAACTGGCATCCCGCGGCCGCTCTGACTTGCCGGAATTGCCCGCCTCATCTGCCGAAGAACTCCTGACCAAACTGTCCCAAGATGCCAAATCCCGCAAATAAGCCCATAATTGCCGTCGACATCGACGATGTTATATATCCTTTAGTGCCTAGCCTTATTGAGTATTTAGACACCGAACATAAAGTCCGGCTGACTGAAGAAGACTTTCTGGAATACGATTTGCGGAAAGTATGGAGTGGCGGACCGGTAGAAGCCGCCAAAATATTTGAACATTACAAAGAATCTTCCGGTGTTCAAATAGCGCCGTTAGAAGACGCCCAAAAGGCACTTCACACTTTATCTAAGAAGTACGACATCATTGTCATGACCTCCCGTGATATCTCTACATTTCCCAGGACTCACAACTGGATTACCCACCACTTTCCGGATATTTTTAAAGATGTTCAGCTGTTGGGAAATAGAAGCGACAGTCAAACCTTTAGGCCAAAGGCCGAGGTCTGTGTCGAGCTTGGGGTGTATTGTCTGATTGATGACAACCTAAAGCACGCTGTGGAAACTTATCAAGCGGGGATAAGAGTTATTTTATTTGGTGATTACCCCTGGAACCAGACTAACGAACTGCCTAAAGGCGTTACTCGAGTAAAGGACTGGCAGGGAGTACTCAAGGAGCTGGATGGATAAGGTAGATAAAGACTTTCGAGATAAGGTTTACGCCCTGGTTCGCCAAATACCAAAGGGTCGGCTGATGACGTACGGCCAGTTGGCGGCTTTGGCTGGTAGTCCCTATGCTGCCAGGGTAGTAGGCGGTGTGGCCCATTGGGGTGATCCAGATCTGCCTTGGCAAAGGGTGGTCAAGAAGAGCGGCTCGCTAGCCGAAGGCTACCCCGGTGGGCTATCGGGCCATAAACAGGTGCTAGAAGCCGAGGGCGTAAAGGTTAGCGACGATTACCGGGTGGATGTAGAAAGATTACTGTGGTGGCCGAACGCTCCAGATCAGAGCTCCTTGCTATAGTCGGCACCACAGCCAGCGGCAAATCAGATTTGGCGATCAAAGTCGCTAAGCGGTTTAAAGGTGAAATCATTGCTGCCGATTCCTGGACCGTCTATAAGCATTTTGATATCGGAACGTC
>JAIFWC010000043.1 GCA_019662065.1 Candidatus Saccharimonadota bacterium | reverse complement strand
GTGCCTACGAGTTACGTCAACTCAATTATCACGCACGATCTGCCGCCAAATGCCCATAAATTAAGAGCCTTACGTGCAAAATGGTGGCGATTGCAGGGGAAAACAGAATGAGAATCGTAATTGATGCACGGGAATCGGGAACCAGTACCGGTCGCTACGTAGACAAGTTGGTGGAATATCTGCATAGGCTGAAGCCGGAGCAGGAATTTATTATTTTGACTAAATCGCCACGAGTTAATTACTTCAAGGAGCTAACTCCGAATTTTGAAGTTGTTAAATCCAATTTTAAGGAGTTTGGTTTTTCGGAACAGCTGGGCTTACTGCGGCAAATCAAATCGCTTAAGCCAGATTTGGTGCACTTTACTATGACTCAGCAACCGGTAAGATATCACGGGCGGAAACTTACTACCATCCACGATTTAACCACCGCCAGGTTTGATAACCCGACTAAAAACCAATTGGTCTTTAAAACTAAGCAAAGTGTCTATAAATGGGTTATTAAAAAGGTGGCAACTGACTCAATGGCTGTCATAACTCCCAGCCAGTTCGTAAAACAAGATGTCGCTAAGTTTGCCAATATTAACCCTGCCAAAATCGCCGTCACTTATGAGGCCGCCGATAAAATAGCCGCTAAGCCGGAGCCGGTGCCAAGATTGAGCAATAAGCAATTCATTATGTACGTGGGACGGGCGACCCCTCATAAGAATTTAGCACGATTGGTTGAGGCTTTTGAAGTCTTAAAAAAGAAATACCCGAGGTTGATGCTGGTGTTTGTCGGCAAATTTGATGCCAATTATCACCAGCTTGAAGCTTTGGCCAGCCACAAACGCCTGGCGGCCGACGTAGTTTTTACGGATTTTGTTAGCGAAGGCCAGCTACGGTGGCTATATGAGAATACTGCGGCTTATATTTTCCCGTCTTTGAGTGAAGGTTTTGGCTTACCTGGTTTAGAAGCCATGGTCCACGGCGCTCCAGTAGTTGCTGCTAAAGTCACCTGTTTGCCAGAAATTTACGGCCCAGCCGCTGAGTACTTTGACCCTAGGGTCACTTTTGATATAGCCCAAAAAATTAGCGGCGTTATTAGCGATCAAAAACATCGAGATCATTTAATAAAAGCCGGACGCAGCCAGGCTGCTAAATACTCATGGCAAACGATGGCCCGCCAGACCTTAGAAATTTATAGCAAAGCCCTGGGCAAATAATTTAAGCGTCGTTTTCTGAGCGATAAAGATAGTTGTATTTGCCGGCTTCGTAACTAGCTTTAAGCTCAGCCGTATAGTTTCGAAGGGCAGGCATGACAACTCGGCGTTTGGTTAACAACCACATTATTAGAATCAAGCTGCCGCTTAATAGTAAGTTATTAAATAAGTTTCGTTGGAGAGGCATAGCCGCCAGCAAAGGGATAGCAAACGCCTGGGCTACAAATATCCAAAGAGTATCGCGTCCCATGGCATTAACAAATCGGCCAGTACGGCTTAGGATCGGCTGCTTGTATTTTTGGTATAGCAAATATGCTGCCGCTAGAAAAAGTAAACTTGCTAAGGGCCTTAGGATGCCTGTTCGGCTGTTCATCAGGAGGTTGTCAATCTGCGGCTTAAAGTCCAGCAAGTGTGTGTAGGCGGCATTAAGCTTAAGAGGCAGCCAGCCGTCGAGAGACAAAGTGTTAATTAGCGGCCCCAAGCTAAAGCCAACCAATGCACTTACCATTAGGGCGATGGCAGTTGACGCAACTACTAGGTTTGATAGGTATTTGGTTGTAACTGTTGGCAAAGCATAAAACCAACTTATTATGGCCACCCGGAAACGAGCTATGGTCAGCCCCAGGAAAAAATAAACCTGCCAATTAGCAATCCATGAATAAGGGCCAGTTGACAAAATGTGTAGGGGGTAGGGGGAATTTAATACGTAAATCAAAGTCGATAAAATTGGCACGACAGCCCAAAATCGGGTACGTAGAATATATAGCGCAAAGGGCGCCAGCAGCATGAAAACAGCATAGTACATTAGAAATATTGCCCAACCCATTGAGTAGAAAAGGCTACATATCTGAGCCAGTAAATGACGGCCGCTGGCTTGGGGCAACACGCCTACTACATCATTGGACCATCCATTAGCAATGAAGGTGTAAGCCAAAAGCAAAGATAGACAGACCATTAAGATATGCAGTGCATATAAAAATCCGGCTCGCTTCCAAGATTTATAAAGCACAGCTTTGAAGTCAATACCGATTGCCTGAGCTCTGACAATCCCAAGAGTTATGCCGCTCAACAAGAAAAAAATCTCTGCAGCACTAACCCATAAATTTCCGAGGCCGGACAAATAAGCGAAAGGACGACTAAAAGCTACTGAGTGACTAAGTAATATCATTAGGATGCAGAGGCCCCTGAAATAATCGATTGCAATGACTCTGTCTTTGGTGTGTTTCATTTTGCAAGCTTGTATCTATATTTTAGCATAGGCGGAATCAAATAACAGATTCGCAGCCACGGTTGATAAACAGCTGGTAATTTAAGCTTGAAAGTTTTTGGTAAATTAAAAAAATACTTAACTTGTTAAGTATTTTTATTTAAATAAAGCAGGGGATTATTCTTCGGCGTCTTTAGGTTCGGCAACCGGTTTGATCACGATGTGGCGTTCCCTGCCCTCGCCGACCGATTCGGTGGTCAGCCCATAATCTTCAGCAGCTTTGTGAATCACCCGCCTGTCAGAGGCGCTCATTGGCTGCAAATTTTTGGGTTGGCCACTACTTTTAACCTCGGCGAACCACTCCTCGGCTTGCTTAGCTACCCGCTCATTGTGCTGCTTTTTATAGCCAGCCACATCAACATTAACCCTGGTGTATGAATAATTTTGGTTCTTCAAAGCGGTGCTAACCGTAAACTGCAAAGCCCGCAGCGTATCACCGCGTTGGCCGATTAAAAAACCGTTGAGGTGGGTTGATGGGATATCGAGCTCAATTACCTCTTTGTCTTCGGTGGTGGCATAGACATCGGTATTCAATCCAAAAAAGGACAGCAAGTCCTCGATATATTTTTTGGCATACAGTATCGCCTCTTCCATACTCTCGTTCATCGTCGTCTCCTTTTATTACGGGCGGCTTTTTTGTTTTTGGCTGGTGAGCTTTTAGCTCCAGATTTAGATTCGCTAAGGGTTTTGCGGGTAACTTTTAAACCGCTGGGCATAGTTTGGACTGAGGCGGACTCGGGAGTTTGGACCGAAGCGTCGGCTTCCTGGGCGTCCTCGCGCAGTACCCTAGCCTGCTGGATGTAGGCCACTAGGCTGCTGGTCAACCAATATAGTGGCAAGGCCAGCGACAACCGGACGGCGAAAATAAACACCATGCCGGGGATTAAAAATAAGGTGCTGCGGCCCACCGCGGCATTAACTTCGGTCTGGTCGGCAGTCTTGCCCTTGCCGGCTTCCCTTAATATGTGCCGCAGGCTCCGGGCATCTTTGGTTTGTGGCATCAGCTGCTTGCTTTGGAAGTACTGGGCGACGGAACTAGCGGCGGCGATTGCCAGGCCCACCCAGTAGACGCCGTTGTTGCCAATAGCAGTCTTGGTCAAATCAACTATCCCCAACAGTGTGTTATCAAATTTATGGATGTTGTGGGACAGGGTTTGGATCCAGCCCAGATGCTGGACGGCTGGATAGCTAAAGCTAACGATCTCGTGGGGATTATGGATGATGCGGTTTAGCCCAGCGTACAGTCCCAGCAAAATCGGCAGCTGCACCAGTACGATGCCGAGGCTGGCAAAGGGGTTGATTTCGCGCTCTTTATAAAGTTCCATGGTCATTGCCGATTCTTTTTGCCGGTCACCCTTGGCAGCGGCTTTGATTTTTTTGAGCTCCGGCGCCAGCTCGCGCATGGCTTTGGCGTGGTTGAGCTGTTTTTTGACCAGTGGCCACATCGCTAGGCGCACCAAAATCGTGAAAATCACAATTGCCAGGCCGAAGTTGTGGCCAGGTAGTAGCCCATAAATCAAAACCAACAGGTTGAAAATCGGCTGGACTATAATCGTCGTGAAAATATTGGCAATCATAAAATAAAAACTTCCTCTAAAGCTGGAACTATCATAGCATAACTACCCCTAGTCAGGGCTTGGCCGATTTTGTGAAAATACCGAGTTCTTTGAATTGCTTTTTAAGCTGTCCGGCCAGCTCGGGATACGGTGTATCCGACACTGAGCTATGAAAAACTGTAATGACGATATCATGCGGTTCGTTAATCGACTGGCCTAACTCGCGGCTGGCTTCGTATAGCCGCCGCCGGATCCGGTTTCGGGCGACTGCCGATTTGTTAACCTTGCGGCTGACCACTACGGCCAGCCGATAAGCCTTGCGCCGTGGATTGTGTATGGCTTTAACACCAAACAAACTGCCACGGGCCATCCGGCCGTGGCGGTAAACATTGCGCAGGCTGTTGTAGCCATGGAAGCGGTTTGTTCGGGAAATCATATTATTAGGGTATCGGGTTTAAGGATGGGGGTCTAGAGCCGCAATCTTATCTGTGGTAAGGTATTAGTCATGCCTAAACAAACTTACCAGCCTAAAAAGCGCCAGCGCAGCCGCGAGCACGGCTTCATGAAGCGTATGGCCACTACGGCCGGCCGGAAAGTCCTTAAAAACCGGCGAGCCAAGGGCCGCACCCGGTTGACTCATTAAATCTCTTCTTAGTCCGTAGAATTAACCACAAAAAACCACAGTCCAGAGTGGTTTTTCCACGGTTAGCCAACTTTTATCCACAAATTAACAGATAAGCCGTTGGGCTGTGTATAATCCTTCACCTTACGGCACTCGGCTATTTGATTTTGTAGTATTTTTAGCTGAGCCTGTGGAAAAACTGCCCACTCTTGGTTTATATTAGAAGCAAAGGCAAAGTTAAAAAGGGGTTAAAAAAACACTTATGCACAATAGCGGGCTATGGCAGGCAGTGTTAGGCGAAATCGAGCTTAGCGTCTCGCGCGGCAATTTTGTGACTTGGTTTAAAAACACTGAGCTGGTCCGCAATAAGGACGATGTGGTGGTGGTTGGCGTGCCCAATATTTTTGTTAAAAACCAGTTGGA
>JAIFWC010000004.1 GCA_019662065.1 Candidatus Saccharimonadota bacterium | reverse complement strand
CCCGATTCCCGTGCATCAATTACGATTCTCATTCTGTTTTCCCCTGCAATCGCCACCATTTTGCACGTAAGGCTCTTAATTTATGGGCATTTGGCGGCAGATCGTGCGTGATAATTGAGTTGACGTAACTCGTAGGCACCTGCCTATTTCTCTGGATCCTACCTCTTTCTATAAGTTTTTTTGGCCAGAGTATAGCTCCAACCACTAGAGCCTTAATGACTGCGGCGAATTGTCCTCGTCTGAGCGCACTAAAAACTATGCCGCAGTAGGCTAAGACTAACCGAGGCCAAACCTTTGGCATCAATTTCCAAGGCACGTTTTTCCAAAGCAGCAGCGGCAAGTTTTTAAGCGTTTGATAAGTTGTAAATCCCTTAATTAATCCACTGGTAGCCCCAATCTCGTGGTAGACCACAGCTTCAGGTACATAACTGATTTTCCAGCCAGCCAGCTGGGCCCTAAAACTTATATCCACATCTTCGTAGTATGCAAAGAAGTCCTCATCAAACAGTCCAATTTGCTCGAGCATTTTAATTCGGTATAAACTTGCCCCCCCGGAAGCAGCAAACACTAGGGTATCGGCGTCATATTTATTGGTGTATGGCTCGCCGCGGCCGCGCGGATATGGTAATCCCCAAATTGTATAAAGGTCACCCGTACTATCTAGATGAGTTTTTTTATCGTCGCAGATTTTTGAAGTCGCTATGCCAGTCTTGGGATTATCATCTAAGAATCCGACTAAATTTTTCAGCCATTTCTTGTCAGCCACGGCATCATTATTAAGTAAAGCGACATATTTGGCGCTATGTTGGATGGCGTACTTGATACCGGCATTGACGCCACCGGCAAAGCCTTTATTACGCTTATGTCTAATTAAGATAATTTCTGGGTACTCTTTTTCAATGATTTCAACCGATTCATCCACCGAACCGTTATCCACCACGATAATTTGATGCTGTAAACTTTGGGTGCGTAATGAATCCAAGCAGCTTCGGAGCCGGTCGGCTCCATTCCAGTTCGGTATGACAACGTAAAGCTTTTGCATCACTTTAAACACCTATATAATAGCTTACAGCCTTTTGGTATGAGACATATTTTTTCTAAGAAAAACCGCGCTCTGTTGGCCGAGCTTGTGCGGACCGATTTTAAGCTGCGCTACCAAGGTTCTGTGCTTGGTTACGCCTGGTCACTGCTACGGCCGCTGCTTTTATTTCTGATTTTATATGCGGTTTTTGTCCGGATGTTAAAGATCGGCAGTTCGCTGCCGCACTTTCCAGTCTATCTGCTGCTAGGAATAGTGATTTGGAACTTTTTTAATGAGATGACGGCCCAAAGCTTGGGCTCCATTGTTGGCAGGGGTGATTTAATCCGTAAAATTCGGATACCAAGATGGATAATTGTATTGTCTAGCAGTATATCGGCGCTTATAAACTTATTTTTAAACCTCCTGGTTGTCGTAGTTTTCTTGGTCGCTAATCATGTCGACTTACTGAGAACAACCTTATGGTTGCCAATAATACTTTTGGAAGTATATATCTTAGCTCTGGGACTATCATTATTTTTATCAGCTGCTTTTGTAAAGTTCCGCGACATTAATTACATATGGGAGGTTATCCTTCAGGCGGGCTTTTATCTAACACCGATACTCTACCCTATTACCCTGATCCATAATTTGACCTTCCAAAAAATAATAATGCTAAACCCGATGTCGCAAGCTATCCAAGACGCCCGCTATTCGGCAGTGACGCATCAAAGCAGGACGGTTTACCAGGTTTTTAACGGAGGCATTTATGCACTCATCCCATTCGCGATTGTTATTACAGTATTTATAGTCGGGGTGACCTATTTCCGAAGCCAGTCAAAGTACTTTGCGGAGGAAATCTAAGGCTATGGATGATATTGCTATAAAAGTTGAGGCTGTAAGTAAACTTTTTAAGCTACCGCACGAGAAGCAATCTTCGCTTAAATCAGCGTTTGTAAATATACTCAGGTCTAAGAAGGGCTATGAAATGCAAGCCGCTCTGAAGGATGTTTCCTTCGAAGTTAAAAAAGGCGAATTTTTTGGCATCGTCGGCAAGAATGGCAGCGGCAAAAGCACCCTCCTGAAATTGCTGGCCGGCATCTATGTGCCAACCAGTGGCAGTATTGCAATCAACGGCAAACTAACGCCCTTTATTGAACTGGGTGTCGGCTTCAATCCTGAACTTACCGGCAGGGAGAATGTTTATTTAAACGGTGCCCTACTGGGCTTTTCCAGAAAAGAAATGCAAAAAATGTATAAGGACATTGTCGATTTTGCCGAGCTAAAAAGGTTTATGGATCAAAAGTTAAAAAATTACTCGTCAGGAATGCAGGTGCGATTGGCGTTCTCGATCGCCATACGGGCCCAATCGGATATCCTGTTAATCGATGAAGTATTGGCTGTCGGCGATGCCGCTTTCCAGCAAAAGTGCTACGACTATTTCAGGCAACTAAAAAAGGGTGACTCCACAGTAGTGTTTGTTTCACATGACCGCGGTGCGATTGAAAACTTCTGCGACAGGTGCATTCTTGTCAACGACGGAGAGATTATTGAGACCGGCGAACCGGGCCGCATTTTGCTACGATACAACGAAGTGACATTGGACCAGATTGCTGATGCCGAAAAATCTAAAGAATTAAATAAAAAGAAAAGGTGGGGCAATAAAAACATCGAGATTACTGACGCCAAAACCGTACGCAATAAGTTTGCTCCCAATGAACAAATCGAAATTAAGGTTAGCATGAAATCGCATAAAGGTGCTGAAAAGCCAGTATACGGAATTGTGATCAGAAATAGCCGGGGTGAACCGGTTTTCACGACCAATACCAAGGTGGAGAAAGTTGATACGGGCCTAGTTAAAGCTGGGGAAGCCGTCGAAATAAATTATGAGATCGATAATATCTTTGGGAATGGCAGCTATACCGTTTCGCCGGCCGTAGCCAACGAAGACACTAATGTGTTCTATGATTGGCGCGATAATTTAATTAAATTTCATATAGCCGGCTGGGATAACCCTCACACCGAAATACACCCAAAGCATAATATAAGCTTGAAGAAGGGCTAACGATGAAAAAGACCACACTTCCGAATGATGGCGAGAGAATGGTTCCCGAACTACACAAAGGCACGCTTCTCTATGCTGAGCATATGACTAGATACCTAATGGCCGATCCAGTAATTAGAAACAAGGCTGTATTAGATATAGCCTGTGGGTCCGGATACGGGACTCATCTTATGGCTAAGTCCGCTAAAAAAGTATATGGAGTCGATCTTGATAAACCAACTATAGATTATGCAAATCAGTATTTTAGTGCACCAAACATTGAATATAAACTTGGCGATGGAATCAATATCCCGATTGATAACTCGGAGATAGATGTAGTTATTACTTTCGAAACCATCGAGCATATAAAGAACTATAAGAAGTTCATGACGGAAATTAAAAGAGTATTAAAGCCGGGTGGGATAGCTATAATTTCAACCCCAAACACTGAAGAGTTCACGAAAGGCAACGAATTCCACGAGCATGAATTTAAACAAAATGAGCTTTTAGATTTAAGCAAAGAATATTTTCAATATGTTAAACCATATTACCAAGCTACGTGGGCCTATGCCCAAATTTCAGATGAAGCATTTATAAAAAAGGAAGGTAGCGCCAATGTATTAGTCCATAATCTAATGCCCCTAAAGCCTAATAAATACCTTTATTTTTATTTTGTATGCAGCGACGAACCAATTAAACAAAACCTGCAGCCTCTAGGCGGACTCGGCGGGCATTACAGTGCCAGGGAGCTAGACGAGATTTTCAAACATTACCAAAAGATAATTGACGATCATAAGGAAGTACAAGCATATATTCGCAAAGAAAATAAGAATCTTATCAAAGCGCACAAAGAGTTAACTGCACGAATAACTTTTTTGGAAGCCCAACTAAATAGTATTACTAAATCTAATATATATAAGATATTGCGAGTCGCATCTAAATTAAAAAAGAACTAAATCGAAATGATGGCAGGTACTATTAAGAACATTTTAAGGAAATTAATACTTAGAAATCATAGAGTCTACCGGATTATTTCGGATCTAAAACGCCTACTAAAAAACCTAAAGCCCGGTAGTTTACTAGAACTAAATTCTGTATCAAAACAATATAGGCAAAACTCATTGAACCTGAACCAGGTATCCCGTTTGACTGGAGCGTCTGCAGCTATTGTGGTCCATCTATACTACACTGACAGCTGGCCGTCTTTTAGGGAATCAATAAAAAACTACCCGGATCCGTTCGATCTGTTTATTACGCTCCCAATGCATAATAGCGGCTATAAGCCAGAAATCATGAAGGATTACAAATCGGCATATGTGTTCGAAGTCCCAAATCGCGGGAGGGATGTTTTGCCATTCCTACAAATAGCTTCGCACTTAGAAAAACTTGGTTACGAATATGTGCTTAAAATGCACTCCAAGAAATCGCCTCACCGAAAGGACGGTAATAAATGGTTTGCCCAGATCGTATCGAGCTTATTACCGAAAGATAAAAAAATTATGGACGAGTTGATTATGGTTTTAAAAGATAAAAAAACTGGGATTGTTGGCCCGAAAGGCCAATATATATCCCTAACGGTTAATTTCCCTGCTAATGGTCCTCGTATTGCTGAAGCATTGTCAAACATTTACTATCCAAAAATTACTGACAAGTTGATAAGAAATAGAAAACAGCACGGGTTTTTTGCTGGTACTATGTTTTGGGCAAGGCTAGATGCCTTAAGGCCAATCCTAGATAGAAAATTCAAAATAAATAGATTTGACCCAGAGAGAGGTCAAATTGACGCTACGTTTGCGCATGCTCTGGAGCGGGTTTTTTGTCTGGTACCACAAATAGAGATGAGGGATTTGTATGAAATCGGCACCAGGAGCATAAAGAAGATAGATTATAAGACTACTAACATTCCAAATTGGTCCGAGGTTTATATCGGTCCAAAACCAGAAAGGAAAAGGCGGCCAAAGAGCTAGTCTCGGAGCTTCTTTTCCAATGAATACTTATTGCTAACTTTTGAGTCCTTTAAGCTTTTAGCGGCAAAATACTGCCCAGCTTTTAAGCCGAAATTATATAATGGTGATTCAAAAAACCATACCAGTTTGGACTTAAAGCTATAATCTGAATCTTTTCTGATGAATTTCCAATCTGCGAGAGTCGGTCTTATCCAACCGAGTACAAGACTTTTTTTACTGGCTACAAGCTTATAATTAACACTTTCATATAATCCAACGTATTCATCAAATTTGCGGTGAAAATATTGTCGAGCGGTATAGTCGTTGGAATGCCAAACCTCACCTAGAGGTGCATAAGCTTTTAAATAACCCTTTTTCTGCATGTCCTCGGCCAATGATTGGTCTTCTGCATAGTTAACCTTTCTAAAAGGCACCTCGCCTACCAATAAACTGCGCCGGACAGCAGAGTTGACATCTGAAAAAAAATTATTTATCTGGTTAGTCTTTTGACCGTCGACCAATGACTTATTACGACTTATAACAATCGAATCAGAGGCACCTAGGGCGCCAAACACACCTGACACCTCGCGCTTAATGGTAGGCGCTGCGTTTGGCCGTGGAACCTGCCGGCCGAAAACACAGCCTATTTTTTCGCTAACAAAAAAAGGCTCTAGCATGTTTATTAGCCATCGGTAGTTTGTTGGTGTCGCGTCTTGGGTAAGGAATAGGACAAATTCGCCTTTTGACATATGCGCGGCTTTGGAACGCGTCCCACCATGGCTAAACTCGCTATTGGGTATCTTCTCAAGTCTAATCTGGTTAGAATAACGCTCAATAATATTGAGGGTGTTGTCCGAAGATCCAGAGTCAATTATCAAAAATTCCATCTCGTAGCCGGCTGGCAATTCCTGATTTATTACTGCCTCTATGGTTTGAGCAACATTAGCCTCCCCGTTATAGGTGGGGATGAATACGGTAATGAATTTAGTCTTTTTCTCTGACATAATCCCAAGTTTTGGATATTCCTTCCTTAAGACTTATAGTGGGCTTAAGCTTAAACTCTGAAACGAATCTGGTGGTATCAAGTACTATCTTTTCTACGTATGTATCAGGGATATCAACGGTTTTTTTATCTAAGCTATACCCGGCTTTCTTCTCAATAATTTCTACAAGTTCGTTAACCGTAACGCCCCTACCGCTGCCGATATTATATTCATCGTAACGGTTATTCTTATTATATGATGAGACAATCATGTCAACTAGATCCGTAATGTACAGGTAGTCTCTTACCATATTGCCGTCACCAAAAATGGTTATAGGTTCTTTATCGAACGCTAAATTAAGAAAAATCGGGATGACTCCCTGTTTACCGTGTAAGTTCTGTCCAGGCCCATAAGGATTAGCAACTCTATATACCAGATAGTCAAGGCCGTAGTGGTGCTTAAAGTAGCGAAGGTAGTGCTCGATAGTGAGTTTACCTATGGCGTAGGGAGAAATTGGCTGTGTCAAAGTTTCCTCATCAATTTTTTCACTATCAGTTTGACCATAGACCGTCCCTCCAGATGATAAGAATATGATCTTACCTACCCTGTTCTCTACGCAGAGCTCAAATAACTCAATACTGCTTCGTATGTTGGTATCAACATCTATCAAAGGATCGTTTACCGAAGTTGCTGGGTTTGTGGTAGAAACCAAGTGAAATACAATATCAGCTTGGCTTAGAACTTGGTTAACTTCAGCGCGATTAAAAAAATTACCAGCTACAATATCGATATTCTTGTGGCTGCTAAAGAAATTATTTTCGCCTATTTGATAAGATGAAAAACGGTCAAAAACAACTATTTGATTTGTTTCTACGGAGGCTAACCTACTCGTTAAATGTCGCCCGATGAAACCGTCACCACCAAAAACTACAATCTTACTCACTTTTTCGAGTCTCTCTTTCGATAATACTCACAAATTTTTTGCCAGCTTCGTCCCAACTGACGGCTTTGAGGCTTTCGGACGCCCGTTTAGCGTAATTTGGCAAATCTTTCCGGGTTACTACTTCCGAGAGAGCTCTGGCTATGGAGTCTGGGTCAGCAGCTGTGTAAGCAATGTATTTATTGTCTGATACAAGTACATTATTCTCCCCATCATTTACAATTGGGATTGTGCCGGAGGCCAATAACTCCAGCGGTAATAATGACATATTAGTAAATGACATAACCAAACCAGCCGCGCATCGGTTATAAAGATCGTTTAACTGCTCGAGCTCCAGGGTTTTAAGATTTATATATGGAAATGGAATTTTGTAACTGGATATATCGTAGCCCACCATATTAATAACAAACTCCGGATGTTTATTATGGAATAGGCCGAGTGCCATTATTCCGATTTCGAAGCCCCGTCTCTCTGTGTAGGGCCTGGCGTAGAACATAATTTCTTTTCTTGGTTTAGCATTGGTATAGGAATATAGAGAAGCTTCTGAACCAAAATCGTAATGGTCGGTTGGCATACCATAGTCTTTGCGGAGTTTGGTAGATAACCAATTGCCGGCAGTCAGTCCGTAAAAACCGAATTTGTAAGTATTCTCAGCCAGAGTATAAAGGCTGCCAGCGGGATAGAAAAAAGGCTCGAAGTCCTGGATGAAATAAAAACGCTTAGCTAAGCCTGTAAAATTATAAGCTGGATAGGCTGTTTCCCAGCTAGTCGGTAGTAAACCGTCGGCCTCCTTCATTTCATCGGCACTATCAATCCATTCCATAGGAGCCGCAACTTCTGGATAGGAGTCACCCATGATGGCTTTAATTGCGCCCACTGAGCCTTTTTTATCGAAAGTATAGATATATATCCGACATTCATGTCCAGCATTCTCTAGGTATTTTATAAACCGGAATATATTTAAATGGCCACCACTGCCTTTGCCGGGCGGCGGCATAAGCCAATTAAGCCGTAAGTTTTTACTATCCGTACCCGGCCATTTCTTTGGGCCTTTATGCTGGCCGGCTTTAATAATATCTTCAGGTTTAGCTTTCGTATACACGGCGTGTATGCGTGCCGAATGTTTTTTAGAAGCTTTTTTCTGTATAAATTGTAGGCAAACAATCATAAGGCCTAAAACACCTTGCTCTCGCAAGACTCTCAGGCCAACCTTGGCTTTTCTGGCTATGCTCTCGAAACCCATTAACCTGTCAATTGTACACTGGTAAAGACAGGGGCCGCAATAAAGCTAAAAGGTAATAATTAGTTTATGACCGGACCGTCAGTAAAAGTTGCCATGGTGCTTTGGCTTAAGGTTATAATCCGGGGATTGGATGAGTTGCTGTAATTTACCAAAGCATTCCAGGTAGCAAATGCCCGCTTTTGTCCATTAGAAATCAGGTATACAGCTGACTGG
The DNA here is from genome assembly GCA_019662065.1 of Candidatus Saccharimonadota bacterium. Taxonomy (GTDB): domain Bacteria; phylum Patescibacteriota; class Saccharimonadia; order Saccharimonadales; family UBA10212; genus JAIFWC01. The sequence continues at coordinate 16,035 of JAIFWC010000004.1, read as the reverse complement.
TCATTTTGCTTAACGTAGACACTCCCATTTTGGCAGCTAGATGGATTAAACCGTGGAAAGACGTAGGAGTTTGTAGTTGGGCTGCCGAAGCTGGCAACTGTTGGCGAATCGAGATAATAACAGCCATATTTATCGACTAAGTAAACTTTTGATGAGCCGCCATCTAGATAATATCTGCCGACGTTACTCCCAGAATATGGGTAAGCTGCGTCTAAAGTAGCCGCCGAGTATGTTTCAATATCATCCCAGCTGTTCCCATAAGCCAAAAAGCCATCGCTTGTAGAGTATTGTATTCGGCTATTGCCCGATATGACAAATACGGCGTCACTATTGTCTGTCTTTACCGACTTGCCATTACCCAGTTTAATTCCTGACACTGGGATAGAGGATAAAACTGAACTGTCGACCACATCTAGCTGACTTGGATTTAAACCGAGTAGGTCAAAGTTCGCCAAGGTTGGGACAAGTTTCCTGCCTCCATTTATTAGATACCAAACACCGGCTGAAGTATTAGATTTTATATATTGTTTAAGGCTATCCGTACCCGGCATTCTGTTTGAAAGGCTAATTACGTCCGCGTTATCATTGCGCGGGCCAGTAATACCATTGCCAGCTGGTGTATAGCGAGCATTTTTACTCATCAAGTTGGGAGAGTTAGAGTTGCCGACTAAACAACTTAATGGGTACGAAGCAGCGATCGGGCTAATATAGTTGTTGTTAGCTAAGCGGAATATCGGAGTAGCCACAGAGCCCTCAAAACCCCAGCAATTGTATACATCAAGTGTAGGCACAGAATAATAATTATTATTCAGGTATAAATAAACATCATCACCGGTTGAATATTTAATCAGAATATCGCGGCTGGCCAGGGGCGCGCCAGAGGGTATTAAATCGGCGGTATAATAACTTACGCGTGTGGCATTGTCGCTGGGATTAAGGCTGCTATATGTGGGATAGTCGAAAATAATTCGCTTTTGACCAGCTAGCGCCCTAAAGCTCACGTTTTGGGGGGTATAAATGAAGTTTGATAAAACCTTGCTTCCTGGTATTGATTCCAAGAATCCTAGGGGTAAATAAGAAATATTGGATTCGCTAAACCCAAAATCGGCAAACTGTTGCATCGAGGCAAACGGGTATCGGCTATAAATAGATACCAGATAAAGCGAAGCACCATCCTCGTCGGAGTCTGAAGTAGATTTAATCAATGGAGTCAGTACTGGACTGATGCCGCTAGCTTGATCTGGAGTAGGAATTAAGTCAACTGAGCTTTGACTAAGCGTCTGGATAGATTGTGGACTGACACCAAAATCCTGCAGTACGCCCATTGCTTGCACTTCGACTTTATAGCCGCTGACGTATAGGTAAATTGGACTATTGCTCGATTTAAAGGCGGTGGGCATATAGGTTGATCCAAACCAGTCGTTGAAATAAAGCCAGAAATTCCGGTTGCCGTAAGCGCCACAGGAAGCTGTGCCATAACCGGCAGCCAAGGCGCCGGCATTGGGCTGATAGGGTGTGTAATTATACAAGGCAGCAGTTGCGGCGTTCTGGATATAGACATTGGAGCCACCGCAGCTGGCCGAAGGGTTATAGGGTATGTAGAATGTGCCATTGGCTCTATAGTTGAACAGCTGTGGTTGTTTTACGTAGCGCTGGAATTGATGGGCAGCGTTATACACCTGGTTGAAGAAGCCATAATAGTCGGCATCGCAGGGCGCCGTATCAGGGCAGCCGTAGCCAGTAGCGCTACGGTACTGGATATTCCACGGCCAATCATCTGTGACTAAGCCTTGCTCTTTCTGCAGAAGGACTATCAATACCTGTGGATTGATTGAGCAAGCGTTTGAAACAGCCGCAATTATCTGAGCAGCCGTTAAGGTGGCCGCCGTTAGCCCGCCGGCGCAGAATGAATCAGCCGCTTGACTAGGGATGGCTTGAGAATAATTTTTTAAGCATATAAAAGGTGGTGGATTACCTCTCGATGTACTGTATGCGGCTCTCGTAGTGCCCGCATAAGGCTGGGTTCCATTAGTATCGCAAACCGGCACCTTTGAATTCAGAAAAGCTTGTATCTCCCCGGTTGTCATAGAATTAGAATTAAAGAATATGCCGTCATCAATGACACGGCCAGGGTTAAAGCTGCTGGTCGGTACGGCGTGGGCGGTCTGCGAGTGTGAGCCGAAAATCAGAAAAACAGCCGCGGCCATTAAGCAGAACGCTATAAGCATTACAGAAGTTTTTAAAGTTTTCATGGGCTTAATTTGGTTGAAGTAGAGACAGTTGTAGAACTGGATTTATAAGATAGAGTGATGGTCCAATCGCCGCTGGAAAGGTTCCAGTTTATCGGTGCGCATTGGGTGTAGGATACATTCTTAAAGCCGGTAGAACTGGCTGAAACGGTCGCTTGGCCAGGGGCCGTGGCCGTGGCCGTACAGGTGCCGCCATCTTCTAGTACGCCGGAAATATAGGCTCTGATCACGGTCGAGCTTTTCTCGGTTATTACAACTGTTGCCTGGCTATTTGGGCTCCCGCCGTCCTTAATTTGATCGTCTTTCTGAGTGATTGAGTTCTTATGGCTCTCTCCATCGTTCTTCTGATCTTGGGTTGGCGGGTTAAGGTTAACCTGGGCGTTTGAGGCCGTCGGCGAAAACGGAGATGTACCAGCCGAGCTGTCACCTGTCTCGGGAGCCGAAGCCGCTGGTGAGTTATGGCGCAGAGCCAGGGCGGCGGTACCTAAAATCAGAAAAACAGCCATAGTAATAATCAGATAGCGCCTAGAAAACTCAAGGGTTTTTTTAGTTTTTCGAACCATATTTTAATTTTAGCTTAACCAAATATATATTAGCACTTTAAGTGAGTATATTCAATCAAGCCGATAAATATAGGCTGTCTTGGCCGGATAGGCGACTTTCTCAACTAGCTTGACGCAACCAATGCTCGGATTGAAAGGTACAGAAGTTAACAGAAAATGTACCTTATTATTTTTTAAGAAATCGCCACATGGCTCGGTGGTAACCCCAAAGTGATCGCCACCGCCCAGACTTATCTGCGTGTTTATATTGGCTGCCGGGTTCCGATCAAAAGTGAAATTCACATGCGCGTAGCGGTTATAAATATCAGGGTCGGCCCCTTTGACCTTATCCCAGATATCTAGCTGCGGTACTGTGTAAATTCCCGATAGGGAGTGCGCACCGTTTAGGAAAGCAAAATTCTCAAGATAGCTATCTTCCACCGCCCAATTGCCGTGGTCTTTGGCGGCAATGTAGCGGATATCCTGGGAAAGTGGCGTATCAGTAATAATATTTGTCCCGCGGTAAAGCGGGTGAACGCCGATTGTCATAAACAGACAAAAAGCCAACAGTCCCAAGGCCGCCCATTCATAGCGCCGCCTTAAAAGAAAATAAACTATGACTGGCACTGGCAGGGCAAAGGCTATGGCACGGTAAGTACCGATATATCCTGGGAAGTCATGTTTGGCGTGCAGGCCCAGCAGTAATTCGACGATGAAAATAAAACCGGAATAAATTATGGCCGGCCATTTGGTAAATATATCGATCTTTTGGCGGCTTAAGCACCTTATAAAAGCCACAAGTGCCAGAAAATTCAGCAAGCCTAAACCTATAATCAGTCGGTTTTGAGGCACCTTGCTAAGCAGTGTCAGCTTACTTATCAATGTCAGATGGGGAATAAATAGCCAAATGACTAAACCTATGAAAGCAGTATTCAATAGTAACAATAGCCAGTCCAGCTCTTCCCTGGCACGGTGGCCACGTAATATCAGGTAGACCGAAGGCAGCAGTAGAAAGGGCAGTATCAATACGAAATTTGAGTCCTCGCTTTGATTAGTAAGGCCTTGCTTGGGCAACTGGTACTTATCAGCCTTAGAAAAAAACTGCAGCTGAAAATCCAAGTGGCCGGAAAAAAGATGGTCGAAATTATAGCCGCCGCTATTAACTATCCGTTTACCTGGATAGGCCGTATTTTGGATTTTTTTAACTGAATCAGCCCGGCTAAATATAAATGCCAGTACCAGCAGGCCGCCCAAAACAGCCGAGGCCCCCAAAATCGCCAGATCCTTGATAAAGGCCTTCTTATCAACTGCCCGGAAATGGTTAGCTAGATAGCCTAGAGCAAAAACCAGTGCCACCAGGGCGCTGGCTACTTGGAAAGGCGGATAAAGCACTAAGGCAAAACAGGTCAAAAGATAGGCTAAGGCCAAGCCGTGCAAAAGCTTGGTTCTTAAATCACTGGTTTTAAGCAGATGCATAAAGATCAGCAGGCTAAATAGGGAATAGTAAATTGGCGCCAACGTAATATATTGATACCACCATTGCACGAAGGGGCTGAACAGTAGCGTCAAGGCGATAGTCGCTGCCAACAGCCGTTTTTTAGGCAAAAGGTAAAGTACGAAAAAGTAGCCGGCTAGTACTAAAAGATATCCTAAAAACCACCACTTAAAGGCAAAGGCATTTTGAAACGGCAGAATAAAGAATGCTAAATTCTGCGGCCTAAAAATGGCGCTCCAATCTTTGTATGGGACATCGATTATCAACGACATATCCTGGCCGTGCCCCAGGTTTGGATTTACTCGCTCGTAGTGGTTAGCCTCCTGCGCCATTATCATCTGCGAATTCCAGACCCACTCATCGGAACGTATCGGCCGTGGCTTATTCAGCAAAAGATTGTTGTCTTTATGGCCCGAACCGTAAAAAATATCACTATAAATCCCAATTGAACTGCCGCTAACTTTGAAGGCGGTCAGAAGCATAAGAATAATTGTGCAAACCAGCGGGAAAAGCCAGATGCTTTTTAGCAAAGACGTTATAAATGAAGGCCGTTGACTGTTTTTTTTCGTCCCCATCTCCGATATATGATACATCTTTGGATCCGATTGCCCCACCCGTATCATTTATAATTAACTTATCGATCGCAATATCATATCCATAATCAACCACTCTTCCTCGCGCTATGTCTTAGTAGGTTTGCTGGCCTTCGGTTTGGATTACCTAGTACTGCTCTTTTTATATTACGTGCTTAATCTCAACCTAGAGCTAGCTACGGCTATCGGCTTCATAGTCGGTTTTGCCATTAGCTTCACGGCCAACCGGCAGTGGGTTTTTGGTAGCCAAAACCACAAGAAACGGCTGCCGCGCCAGATCACTGAATATGTACTTTTGGTAATTTTTAATTTTCTCTTTACTATCTTGGCGGTCAGTTTTTTGAATAGCCACGGAGTTAAACCCTTTATTGGCAAGCTGTTAGTTATGGGACTGATAATGTGCTGGAACTACGCACTTTTCAGATGGGTGATTTTTGTGTCCGATGAACCGGCTAAGGTTTAGGATTCTCTGATACGTAGACCGATAGCTTTTCGTGCAGGTCGGAAATTCGCTTATCCAGGGCGTCGACCTTGGCATAAAGCCTGACACAAAGCGAAAATACCAACATCACACCGGTAGCTAAGACGACATCTGGCAGGCTTAAAGGCGTGCTATCGGTCAGGCCGTGGTCATATAAATAGTTATAGATGCCGTGCGCAAACACCAGCACTAGCAATATCAAGATCCAGAATGACAAGCGCAGAATGAAAGTCAGTAAATCAACATTTTTGGTTCGGTAAACCATGACAGCTTTGAGTAGGCCGAAAATTACAAATGGCAAATTAAGCAAAAATAACAGGACATACTTATCCATTGAAAAACTCCAAGAAACGGTATTTAAGCAGTTCCCGCACAATATGTATAACTTCCCAATTGCTTTGGCCCTTGGACAGAGAATATTCGCTGTAGATGGCCTTAATTGGGATCTCTTTGACCCTAAGCCTATTCTGTTTAATCCGCCACATTAGCTCAGAGTTATAGGTGTAGTTGTTACTATGAAAACTGATTTTTTCAAGCGCTTTACGGTTAAAGCCGCGCAGGCCTGACTGGGAATCCTTCACAAAAATGCCAAACAGCAAAAAAGTGAATAATCCGCCGCCTTTATTAAGCATTACCCGGTACCAGGGCATGCCTTCGGCGTTGATAAGCCGGCTGCCAATAACAATATCTGAGCTGTTGGTCATCAACTCTTTTAAAACCCTGATCATGTCTTTGCTGTCGTGTTGGCCATCGGCATCCATGGCCACAGCGTAGTCAGCTTTTTTATCGCGGGCATAGCCTAGCCCAGTCCTGATGGCCGCGCCGGCCCCCGAGTTGAGAATGTGGCTGACTAAAGTCACGTCTTTTCTTTGCTTGACTTCGCCTGCGGTATTGTCCTTAGAGCCATCATTTACTACCACAACCTGGACATTATTCAGTCGGCTTTTCTTTAAATCGGCCAGCAGCTTGTCCAGGACACTGCCAATCACTGTTGCCTCATTGTAGGCTGGAATAATAACCATCACCTTCGGGTCAGTTTTACCGCTCATATATCCTCTATATTAACAAATCTCCACTGTCATACTAAGATGCGTGATAAAATTATTAGCTGTATAAGGAGGTACTGGAGTGCCAAGATTTTTAGTTACTGGGGGCGCCGGTTTTATCGGCAGCAATCTGGCTGATGGGCTGGCGGCTGATCCAGGCAATAGTGTTACAGCGGTTGATAATATGCTAACTGGCAAAAAACAAAACCTCAGCCAGAAGCCAAATTTAAAGTTTATTAAAGCCGATGTTAATAATTTTAACGATATCTCCAGCGTTTTTTACAGCGGCGATTATGATTATGTGTACCATTACTCGGCCGTCGTGGGGGTTAAGCGGACCCTTGAGAACCCAGTATTGGTTCTACGCGACATTGACGGTATTAAAAATATCCTGGAGCTATCTAAAAATACCGATGTAAAGAGGGTGTTGTACGCTAGCTCCTCTGAAGTCTACGGTGAGCCTGTTGAGCTACCTCAGCACGAGGAAACAACGCCACTAAATTCGCGTCTGCCTTATGCTGTGGTTAAAAATATCGGTGAATGCTTTCTTAGGTCTTATAAGCTTGAGTATGGCCTAGACTTTACGATATTTCGCTTCTTTAATACCTATGGGCCACGCCAAAGTACGGACTTTGTAATGTCCAAATTCCTAAATGCGGCTCTGTCAGGCAAAGACATAACCATCTACAGTGACGGTAGCCAGACCCGGACTTTTTGCTTTGTCTCTGATAATGTCGAAGCCACCACCAAGGCCATAAAAGACCGCTCAACCATAGATGAGGTGGTCAATATTGGCAATGATAATGAAATAACCATTAAAGAGTTAGCCCAAAAGATTATCAAAAAGACCAAGTCAAAATCCAAAGTTGTCCACCTACCGCCGCTTAAGGAAGGCGATATGACTCGCCGCCAGCCAGATGCCGCCAAAATGAAAAAACTGCTGGGCCGGCCGCTGACTAGTTTAGATGAAGGCATCGAGAAACTGATTGAATATCGGAAACACTTAGCTTAAGTATTTATTTTCCGACGCCCTTATAAATAATTCCGGCCTTGTCAAAGGCCGCTTTATCAAAGGCATTTTTCCCGTCTACAAAGACTTTGATCTTCATATCTTTGGGCTTAAGTGATAGAAAAGCTTGGTGGTTGGTTGCTAAAACAATCGCATCTTTATCCTTGAGGGCGCTAGCCAGGTCGGACTCAGTTGATTTGTCGGGAAAGTACGGGTCAAAAGTACTCAGCCTGGCTTTTTTTTGTTCGAGAATTTTAATTAATTTATAAGATGGGCTTTCGCGGTCATCGGCGACGTTGGCCTTATAGGACAAACCAAGCACCAGTACCCGTGAGTCTTTAAGCGTATATCCGGCCTCATTGAGGGCGTCTATTAGCTGTGAGGCTGTAAAGTCCGGCATCTGGTTGTTGATCGAGCGAGCCAGCGATAATAGCTCGTGTTCAAAGCCGTAACCTCGGGCATATTCAATCAAGTAGTAGGGATCAACCGGTATGCAGTGTCCGCCTACACCTACGCTGGGATAATGAGCCATAAAAGCGAACGGCTTGGTGGCCGCGCCGTCAATCACATTCTTAACGTCAATGCCGAGTTTTGTGAATGACATTGCCAGCTCATTTACAAAAGCAATATTTATATCACGGAAAGAATTCTCGACCACCTTCACGGCTTCGGCCTCTTTTAACGAACCCATTGGTTTAATGGCCGCCTTAATAATCGTTTCGTAAAATTCAACGGTTCTCTTAAGTCCCTCATGACTGCTGCTGCCGGCCACCCTCGGTATATTTTCGACACTCCATTTTTTGTCCCCAGGGTTAATACGTTCTGGGCAATGGGATATATAAAAGTCCAGGTTGAGTCCTAAGCTTGATTCTTTTTCGGCTAGTGGAATTACAATCTCATCGCAGACTCCAGGATTTATCGTCGATTCAATTATCAATAGGCTACCTTTTTTAAGTCGCTTGGCCACCGCCACCACAGCCGCTTTGAGCGGCACTAGATCAGGCTGGTAATCGTGCTTGACCGGAGTCGGGACACAGATGATCACTACATCACTACTGTTCACCGAATCAAAGTTAGTCGAAGCTATTAATTTTGTGCCCTTAAGGTTTTTCTGGACGTACTCGTCGTTGATAGGATCCTGACCGGAGTTAATCTTAGACACCCTAGCTTCGCTAAGGTCGACTCCGCTGACCTCATGGCCGGCTTTAGAGGCTAGCAACGCCAAGGGTAGCCCAACATATCCTAAACCGATAATCGAGACTTTACTCAACTCAAGTACTCCTTATTAGGCCATTAACGACATCAAGTATTGGCCGTAGCCGGATTTAGTCAAGGCTTCGGCCAGTTTCTTAAGTTGGCTGTCGTCGATAAAACCTTGGCGCCAGGCGGCTTCCTCAATGCTACCGATTTTAATGTCTTGGCGTTCCTCGATGACTTGGACGAACTGAGCAGCATCATTCATGCTGTCAAAAGTGCCGGTATCGAGCCAAGCCGTACCGCGGTCGAGAAGCGCAACTTTAAGCTTGCCTTTTTTAAGATAGGCATCCAGAACTGAAGTTATTTCAATCTCGCCGCGGGCGCTGGGTTGGACGTTTTTAGCAATCTCGACCACCTCGTTATCGCAAAAATATAAGCCAGAGTTAGCATAATTTGACTTAGGCTGCTCAGGCTTTTCGATAATTGACAATACATTCATGTCCTTATCAAATTCGTAAACTCCGTAACGCTGTGGATCCTGGACATGGGCCGCAAAGCCAATAGCGCCGTCTACATCGGTATAGCTCTTTAACTGTTCGTCCATTTGCGAACCGTAAAAGATGTTATCACCCAAAATCATGGCGACCTTATCTTGGCCTATAAATTCGGCACCAACGATATAGGCATCGGCTAAGCCCCGCGGTTCTTCCTGAATCTTATACGAAAAACTGCAACCAATTTGCGAGCCATTGCCTAGGAGTTCCTCAAAACGCGGCAAGTCTTTGGGTGTAGAAATGATTAAAACTTCCCGAATACCGGCATTAATTAAAGTACTAAGCGGGTAATAAATCATCGGCTTATCGTAGATTGGAATCAGCTGCTTGCTGACTGCCAGGGTGATTGGGTAAAGACGGGTGCCGGATCCGCCGGCTAAGACTATACCTTTCATTGGTTTAACTCCTTTTTAACATATTCTTTTAAATCATCGCGCCAGTCAGTTGGCTCAAAGCCTGTGGATTCGATTTTAGTTAAATCAAATAGACTAATGAGTGGCCGCGCCGCTGCCTGGGGTTTATCTTTGTAATATTCCGCAGTTGTCGTGTCGGTAACGGTATTGTCTAGCCCAGCGTCTTCAAAAATGGCTCGTGTTAAATCAGCCCAACTGACAGCCTGGCCACCATTACTGACATTGTAGGTTCCAAACGCCGGCTGATTTTTAAAAAGATGATCGATGACTCGGGCTAACTCAGAGGTAAATGTTGGTCGGCCAACTTGGTCAGATACAACCGTGGGATTTACGGCTTTTTGTCCGAGTTCTAGCATGGTTCTGACAAAATTTTTGCCCTCGCCAATTACCCATGATGTCCGTAATAAGTAATGTTTAGCCCAGACACTCAATGCCACATCGCCAGCCGCTTTACTGGCACCATAAGTACTGAGCGGGCTGAGTGGTTCATCTTCTTTGTGCAGCTTCTGAATGCCGTCAAAAACATAGTCGGTAGAAATATGCACTACCAGCAAATCCTTTTGCTGGGCGATGCGGGCAAGGTTAGCGACAGCTTGAGAGTTAACTCCCCAGGCTGCAATTCGACCTTCATATGATTCGGCGCCATCAACATTGGTGTAGCCTGCGGCGTTGAGTACTGTAGTAATATTTCCCCAATCGAAGTTTTTAACGGTTTGCCAATCAGCAATATTTAAATCATTAGAATCGGTGGCTTGGGCATTGGGGTACTGAACTTGCAGAGCCGTACCTAATTGGCCGTGAGCGCCGGTTATTAAAAATTTAGAGTCATCCACGCTTAAAACTCCAGGGGTTTAATTTCTGATAGTTTGGGTAAGCCACGGTCACGGTCCGATACGATTGCCGCAGATAAACTAATGGGCCATTCAATAGCCAGGCTCGGGTCAGCCATATTAACTGCCGGATAGTTACCATAGCTTTCGGCTCGCCAGTGATCGTTAACGCTGTAGATATAATAAACGTCCTCAGTTAGTGTTTGGTAGGAGTTGCCGACACCCTTTGGAATAAAAACAGCCTTATTGTTATCTACTTTTATAGTCACAACTTTGCCGAAACTATCGCCAGCCCGCAGATCGACATAGGCCACGAAGATCTGGCCGCTGGCAACTGAGATGTATTTATCCCATGGCTCGGCGTGTAGACCCCGAGCTACACCCTTATCTTTGTTATAAGCTACGTTAGTTTGAACCACTTGAAAATCTTTGGGTAACCCAGCGGCTTCAAGCTTTTCTTTTTGATATTTTTCTTGGAACCAACCGCGCTGGTCGCCAATGCTGGTAATATCAAAAACCATTAAACCAGGAATTTCAGTTCTATGGCCAGTGTATTCAGTTGTAGTAACCGCCATTACCGACCGAGCTCCTTGTACTTGGCCTCGGTTTGAGTTTTTTGTGGCTTCCACCATGCTTCATTTTGCTTATACCAATCTATAGTTTGGGCCAATCCATCTTTAAAATCAGTGTATCGGGGCTGCCAGCCTAGTTCGGTACGTATCTTGGTCGAATCAATGGCGTAGCGTAAGTCATGTCCGGGCCGGTCATTAACATGTTCATAGTCAGCTTTATTCTTGCCCATAAGTCCAAGAATTGATTCAACAACTTCTTGATTTGTCTTCTCGCCATTAGCGCCAATTAAGTAAGTCTCACCGACCTTACCTTTTTCTAAAATAGCTAAAACGCCGGAGGAGTGATCTTCGGCATGAATCCAATCACGAATATTCTGGCCGTTGCCGTAGAGTTTAGGTTTTCGGCCTTCTAAAATTTCAGTGATTTGGCGCGGAATGAATTTTTCAACATGCTGGTAGGGGCCATAATTGTTTGAACAATTAGAAATGGTGGCCTGAACTTCAAAGCTACGAATCCAAGCTTGTACCAGATGATCCGAACCGGCCTTAGTAGCTGAGTACGGGCTGGAGGGGTTGTAGGGTGTTTTTTCATTAAACTTAGAGTCACCTGGCTCCAAATCACCATAAACTTCATCGGTCGAGATATGATGCAGCCGCTTATTGTGTTTGCGGACGGCCTCTAAGACCTGAAAGGTTCCCACTATATTACTGTCAACAAACGGCCGCGGATTATGAACTGAATTATCCACATGAGTTTCGGCTGCAAAGTGTACCACGGCATCACAATCAGCCACCGCTGCATCTATAGTCGCCTCATCGCAAATGTCCCCCTTAATGAAGCTGTAGCGCGATGGTTCGAGCCCATCTAGATTTTTAGTGTTGCCAGCATAGGTTAAGCTATCCAAGACGTTTATATACCAATCTGGCCGCTCGTTATAAATAAAGCGGACAAAGTTAGAGCCAATAAAGCCCGCACCGCCGGTTACCAAAATTTTCATGCAAGACCTATTATAACGTTTTAAGAGGTTGTTTTGATATACTTTTTGGGATGAGCAAAGCCTGGGGCGCCAAAATTGTATCACTTGAAGAATTCGCTAAATTGCGGCCCAAACTCGGTAAAGTTGTAGCTACCAGTGGCGGCTTTGACCCAATCCACCCTGGGCACATTAGCTGTATTATCGATAGCAAAAGATATGGTGATACCTTAATAGTTATAGTTAATGGCGACCATTTTCTGATAGCCAAAAAAGGACGGCCCTTCCAGAACTTGGAGACACGCAGCTTAATCGTTAGTGGCATTGCCGGAGTTGATTACGTGGTGCCGTTTGAAATCAAAAACGACCAGACTGTAAATAAAGCCTTGGACACGATACGCCCCAATGTTTTTACAAAAGGTGGCGACAGAGTCGATGAGCAGACTTTGCCGGAGTGGAACACCTGCAAGAAGCATGGCATTAAAATTGTTTTTGGAGTTGGCGAAGACAAAAAATGGTCCAGCAGCTGGTTTTTAAAGGACTGGAACCAAGCTAAGGGCAAGGTTTAAAATATTAGTATGAAAAAGAAACTCATCGCGTTTGATTTAGACGGTACTTTGGCGCCCAGTAAATCACCGTTGCCTGACAGAATCGAGAAACTATTAACTGCGCTGCTGGAGAAATATCAAGTTTGTGTCATATCCGGTGGTAAATACCAGCTGTTCCAAACCCAATTATTAGCTAATTTACACGCTGCACCAGAACTATTGAACAATTTGCACTTAATGCCAACCAGCGGTACTAGGTATTATCGCCATAAAAATAATAGTTGGAAGCAGGTTTATGCCGAGGATTTAAGGCCGACTCAAAAGCAAAAAATCATCAAAGCCCTAAATGAAGGACTTGATGAGTTAAAGTGGCGTCCCGATAAAACTTGGGGTGAAATTGTAGAAGATAGGGATAGCCAAATCACTTTATCAATTTTGGGCCAAGAGGCACCGCTGCAGGAAAAAGAGACCTGGGACCCTGATGGCAGCCGGAAAATGAGGCTTCGTGAGGTTGTAGCACCCAAAATTCCAGAATTCGAAGTCAGGGCTGCTGGCACAACCTCGATCGATGTCACAAAGCCGGGCATTGATAAAGCTTATGGCATGCAGAAATTACTTGACTTGTTAAGTATTTCTAAACAGGAGGCTCTATATATGGGTGATAAAGTATTGCCGGGGGGCAATGATTATCCGGTTAAGGCCATGGGTATAGATACCATTGAAGTCACTGGCTGGGAAAACACCGCTATTGCTATCGAAGCAATTTTAGAGGCTTCTTAAGTAAGTTTAGCTATATATTTCTGGAAACCAGCTTTGAAATGATCTGGTGAGAATTGGGCGGCGGATTTTTGGATTTGGGAGTGGTTATAATCTTCGGGATTAAATTTTTTGATTGAATTGACCAGGCTTTCGACAGTTTGTTCGTTAAAGAATTCGCCAGTTTTGCCGGGTTGGACATAATCCAGGGCGCCGCCAGCTCTGTAGGCAACTACTGGCGTACCGGCGGCCATGGCCTCCACGGCCACGATGCCAAAGTCATCAACGCTAGGGAAAATGAAGGCCAGGGAGGTTTGAAAATAATGGGCCAGCTCTTCATCGGATTTACCGCGTAGAAAAGTCACCGACTTGCCGGCCAGTTTTTGCAGCCGGCGATGTTCTGGGCCGCTGCCAAGCACTACCAATGGCAGGCCAAGTTCGGTGCAGGCTTTGATGGCCAAATCAATCCGTTTGTACGGCGTTTGGCGGCCGGCGGTTACAAATCCACGGCGCGGTTCTTCGGATTTACCAGCGAATCGCTCAACTTCAACTGGCGGGTGAATTACTACTGAATCACGCCCGTAATATTTTTTGATTTGCTCCTGTGTGTGACTTGAATTAGCGATCATATAATGCGGTCGCTGAGCAGCCTTATAATCCCAGCGCCGCATCGGGCCCAATAGAATTTTTAGGCCTAAGCGGGCCAGCCAATCGAGTCGGCCAAAACCGGGATTTTGTAGATAGTCATCGTAACGACTCCAATAATAATGAGTCGGGGCATGGCAGTAGTTGATATGAACTGCCGGGGGTTGGACCTTGACAGCCTTGGCTTCGGCGCCGGAGCTAGATATCACTAAGTCATAGCCGCTTAAATCCAAATGCGAAAACCACCAAGCCCGCAGCGGCGGCAAAAATTTGCGCAAGCTAGAAAATGGCCAATGCTGCATATAGCTGGTAATAACCTGGGTATCAGCCAATTTTTGGCGCCAGTCTGGCGAGCAGTACGCGGTGTAAATTGGGGCCTTGGGATACATTTGGTGGAGCTCGTAAACTACGCGCTCGGCGCCACCACCTACAAACCAATCATGTACTATTGCAACTTTCAAGAAAGTTCCTTCACTACTTGGCTCCGCTGCGTCGCAAGACGACCCGGACTGTCTTAATCAGGATTGTTAAGTCTAACCACAAACTCCAGTTTTGGACGTAATACAAATCCAGTTTACGGCGCTCGCTAAAACTGATGTCGCGCCGCCCGGATATTTGGGCTAAGCCGGTCAGACCGGATTTTACCGACAGGATCATATCTTTTTTGTCGGATTGACTGAGCTCTAATGACTGCAGTGCACGCGGGCCGACAAAACTAATATCGCCTTTGAGGATATTGATTAATTGCGGCAGCTCATCTAAGCTCGTCCGACGCATAAACCTACCAATCCGGCTGATACGCGGGTCGTCGGTCAGAAAATCGCCATTGTCGCGATACTCCCTAGCTAACTCTGGCTGACCCAGCTTGGCAAAAGCCTCTTCTGGCGTCAAGCCGCTAAAAGTTTGCTTGTGCGTCCGGAATTTAAAAACTTTGACGATGGTTCCAAACCGACTTAGCCGAGGATCTTTATAGAAAATTGGCCCATGAAAGTCGAGAATTTTGACCAGCAAGCCCAAGATTATCATCAGCGGTACAGCCGGGATGAGCATCAGGCTGCTGAATATCAAGTCAGTAATTCGCTTAACCACCCGGCCCCAGCCAATTAGGGCTGTTTGATGCACAGCGATTACCGGAATTGAGGAGCGAAACAACTCCACAGCGATATTGCCGACAAATAACTCGCTATTACCTGGTACAAACCGGTAGGAAATATGATTAGTTTGGGCAAATTCTAGAATATCGTTGTTACGCTCGCCCGAAGCATAAAGTTCGGTCTGGACGATGCCGTGGATATCGCGGATCCTTAGATGCTCAGCGGCTTCCTGGAAGGTTTCAAATATTTTTAAGTTCGGAAATCGCTGCTTGGCTGGGGCTTTGTCGGCCACCACCCCAACTATGCGATAGCCAGATACTCGGTAGTCGCTAAGCAGCTCAATTAGCTCAACAGTTATTTTGGTATTGCCAACCAATAGTAAGTTGGTAACTCCAAAGCCGTAACCGAACAACCAGCTGCGTATGCTACGGGCTAAATTCCTAAAAGCCGCTAGAAAAATAAAGGCCAGGCCAAAGCCGTAAGCCGGCACTAGCTTGGATGGAAAAACTATCCGATTGGAAATGTAGGCGTAGCTGGTAACAAATAGCAGGCCAATAAATGAGCCAACCAGTAGGCGCCCCAGTTCGACGAAGCGTTTATCCTGGATCTCGTTGCCGTAGAGGCCGAGCAACCCAAAAATTAAAATCCAAAACGGCAGTAGTAGAAGAAAGATACTTAGATAAGTAGTGCCGGGAATGGGATGAGCCACCGGCACACTGCTAAAATGGCTGCGTAAAATATAGGCGGCTACGAAGGCTGCCACTAAAGCCAAGGAGTCCCCCACCACCAAAATAAAGCCATATATTAGTGAGGCGTTGGATTTCATCTATACTATAGTTTAGCATTTATGAAGCAATCCGCCCCTGTTAACAAAATCGCCCAAATTCTCTCCTGGTTAGTGGTGGCTATATTAATTCTGCTGCCATTCCATGCTTTCTTAACTGTCTGGTTATCGAGTGGGTTAGATCATTACACACTGCTGCGACTCTGGAAGGAGTTTTTGCTGCTACCAATTGCGCTCGGAGCTCTGTACTTTT
>JAIFWC010000042.1 GCA_019662065.1 Candidatus Saccharimonadota bacterium | reverse complement strand
CTGCTATAGGGATAGATAGTCTCGGCCAGCAAATCAAACTCCTGGCGTGGCAAGGCTTCTAGTAACTTTACTTCATGGTTGTCAGCCGAATTAAGGGCTAAGCGGTCAACTGCCAGCTTAGCGATGATATTATTTAGCGGCTCCGGTGGATTGTCGGCCTCCAATGGCGTCCTAAAATCCTCTGGCCACAGTTGGCGGGCGGCGGCGTATAGTTGCTTGGCGGCCCATTGAAGCTCCTCAGAGTCATTAGCTAGCAGGTCGCGGCACACCCGGTTGACAGCTTTAGCCGACAGCGTCGCTCGAAAATCAGTCAAAGCCGCTACGGGGGTGGCTGGTAGCAATAATGAGGCGATGTTTGGTGGGGTTGTCTCGGTTTGGGCCTGGCTCAGCAGAGTTTTTTCGTAATAAGCCTCAAGTTGCGTCCGCATTTTTTTATGAAGCTCAGCAATTCGCTCTAATCCGGCTTTATAAGCGGCAGTAACGTCTTTGGGTAAACCCTGCGGCGTATAAAATTTATAATCATTGTCTGACCACACGCTAAAGCCAGCTGGCTCGATTGATTTAATATGTTTTTCTATCTGGAATTTTAGATTCAGGCTGGCATTTTTAAAGTTGTGGATTAATTTCTCGCTACCGTTATTGGAATTAGACCGGCTGTTGGCTTTAGGCAGGGCGTTTAGGGTGACTACCGCGCTATGGCCCTGATGTGGCTTGTCTTTGGGCAGCAATGGTTGGATTTTACCCCAAATCAAGTTACTGATTTGGGGTATGCTGAGCATCTCATCGTTTTTGGTGCACTCGATAGCCTGGAAGTCCTTAGGGAACAACTGGCACAGTAAATCATAGGTTGCGACTGATTTTTTCAGGTGTCCGATGTCGGCCTCATGTTCATCGTGTGATTTATCAGTGTAACTTCTAGACGAGCGGCCACTAATTAATTTATGCGATACCTCCGCAGGTACCCGAAGGAATAAATTAGTATCAGGTCGTGGTATGCCCAGTAATTGGAACTCCAGGTTATCTTCCCAGACAAAAAAGCCGCGCTGCTCGACCGGGTCATCAAATTTAGCTCCTTGATGGGCCATGTTAGAGCCTACATATCTATCGACTAAAACGATCTTGCCTTCCTGCAAGGCCTTACGGATATCTTTAGCCGCCTCATAGCGGTCCAGGGCGTAGAATAATGAAGCCGTATAAGGACTTACCGAAGACGCTGGACCATAGCGGCCATTAAGGTACTGTTTAATAAAGTGGCTAGAATCTTTGTTGTAACGCGGAAAATCAAATACCGCTACATCATAGCCGGCGGCCTTTAAACGCTCGCTCAGCAGATTAAACTGGGTAGTTTTGCCGGAGCCATCTGAGCCTTCTAGTACCAGCAATCTGCCTTGGCCGTCCATTGCTGATCCCCTAAAGCGCCTTTAACCCTTTAATTGGTTTTGGCAGCGCCCGGCGATCCATATAAGCCCGTGGCAGCATCATATCTGGCCGCCAGTTCTTAATTAGCTGCTGGATATCGGTACCGGATTGGTATTTGCCACTAAAGCCTTTGTCGCGGCCTTCGCCGTAGGTACCTTTGACCTCGCCGGTTTCATGAAAAACTATCTGGGCGATTCGTTCGCCGACAGGTAATAACATCAATTCTTTTTGATTTAGGTTATAGATCTCAAGAGTCAGCCGGTTAATATAACCGGGGTCAATCCAGCCGGCATCAAAGCAAACGGCTACACCGTTACGGCCCCAACTGGAACGGGATTTAACCTCGCAGGCACCGGGCGGCAGAATACCAAAAAATTCATGGGTGTGGGCTAAAATTCGCTCACCGGGCCTGACTGGGATTACCGGGTGGCTGGCCGGAATACCCTTAAGTGCTTGAATGCCATTTTCTTCACACCACTTTTTGTGCGGCACAGCTGTTAGCGCGCCTTCAAAATAACGGGCGACATCGGGTTCATCGAACGGATTGTAGACCGGATGGTCCGCCGAACGTTCTGTCCGGTAGTAGTAATAACCCAGGGTGACATCCAAGCTGGCGTGTGACACATGTTTAGTATTAAACGGCGTGCAAACAATGTGCCCATCTTTGACAGCTTTAAGAATTTGAGTGTTACTAAATACACCCATCGCTCATCACCTCTCTTTACTATATAATTTTACAATCATATGCCCTAATGCGCAACCCCTACACCTCAATCTTAATGCTTGGGCCCATAGACGATGTCAGATAAGCGCTTTTAAGATAGATGCCTTTTAGACTGGCCGGTTTGGCGGCTCTGACACTAGCCATTACGGCTTCGGCGTTTTGGAGTAGTTTTTCTGGGGTAAAACTGACCTTGCCAACACCCAGATGGATAATACCGGCTTGGTCTACGCGGTACTCTACTCGTCCGGCCTTGGCCTCGTCTACTGCTGTAACTACATCGGCAGTGACTGTACCGCTCTTGGGGTTAGGCATTAAGCCGCGTGGACCTAACAAGCGGGCGTATTTTCCCAACTTAGCCATCAACTGAGGTACACAAATCAGGACGTCAAATTCAATCACTTCCTTATCCAGATCAGCAAATAGCTTGTCGGCATCAGCAATATCAGCCCCGGCCGCTTTGGCTTTCTTAGCATCTTCGGCCTCAGCAATTACGGCCACCCTCAGGGTTTTACCGCTACCCGCGGGTAAAGCTACTGTGTCGCGGACATTTTGATCGGCCTGCTTAGGGTCAACTCCTAAATTGATGTGGATCTCTACAGTTGCGTCAAATTTAGCCGGACTGGTTTTGGTCACCAGGTCTGTAGCTTCAACCATCGTATAAATCTTTGAGGCATCAACCAGCTTCGCGGCTT
Source organism: Candidatus Saccharimonadota bacterium (assembly GCA_019662065.1). Taxonomy (GTDB): domain Bacteria; phylum Patescibacteriota; class Saccharimonadia; order Saccharimonadales; family UBA10212; genus JAIFWC01. The sequence continues at coordinate 2,338 of JAIFWC010000042.1, read as the reverse complement.
TGCGGTATTTTTTACCAGCCCGTTCGGCCCGGGAGCGCGGCGATTTTACAACTGGTTTGGTTTTAGCAATTTTATTATCAGTTTTAGGTTCAGTCTTTCTAACTTCTTTGGCTTGCTTTTCCTCTGTCTCTTTGGCTGCCTTGGCGCTGCGCTTGCCAGCCTTGGCGGTCACTTTCTCGATTTCAATCTTAGCTTCTGGCGCAGCTTCAACTGACACCGCTTCGGCTACAACTTCGGCGTGTTTGACTTGTTTTTCTTTTGGCTCTTCTTTGGCTTTAGCTTTGGTTTTAGTAGTTTTCTTGGCTTGAGCCATAATTCCTCCTCCGTGGTCCCAACGGCTTATTTAGCCTCCCACGTAATTACTTGACTAGTTAAGTACTTTCTACCTCTATGCCCATGCTGCGGGCAGTACCGGCGACCATTTTCTTGACGGCTTCTACATCGTCAGTATTCATATCAGCTAATTTAGCTTTGGCGATGTCGCCCAACTGTGACTGGCTGAGTTTTTTCTCCAGCTTGATTTTGTTAGGCTCGCCAGAACCCTTATCGACTTTTAAGGCTGCTAGTATCAGCTCGTCAGTTGGTGTGCCAACCACCCGCCAATCCATTGTCCGGTCATCATAAATTGTAATATGGACGGTTACCATCTGGCCCATCCGGTCTTTAGTTTCCTCGTTAAATGGATTAATAAAGTCCATCATGTTTACGCCGTATTGGCCGAGGGTTGAACCGACGGGCGGTGCCGCACTGGCTTGGCCACCACGGATTTTCATTTTTAAATTTGCCCTAACTGGTTTAGCTTGTGCCATATCCTTCTCCTAAACCCTCTTTACCTGTAGGCCGTCGAGCTCCACAGGAGTCTCACGGCCGAACATATTAACTAATACTTTTAGTTTGCCCTTTTGGGCGTCAATCTCATTAATAGCGCCGTCAAAGCCCTTAAATGGCCCATCGACGATGTTAACCACTTCACCGACCTGGTAATCAAATTTGTGCTTGGGTTCTTCGCGGCCCATGCGCTTCATGATTTTGGCGATTTCGTCGGCTTCAACTGGTGTCGGTTCGGTACCGGTGCCCACAAACCCGGTTACATTGGGAGTATTGCGGACAATATACCAGGCGTCCTCGCTGAGCTTCATTTCTACCAATACATAACCCTGGAAAATCCGCTTTTCTACAACCTTGCGTTTGCCGTTTTTGATCTCAATCATTTTTTCTTTGGGTACTAGTACCTGAAAGATTTTATCGCCCATATCTAGGCTCTCGGCCCGCTGGCGGATACTCTCAGCCACCTTTTCCTCATAACCGCTATAGGTATGGATGGCATACCACTGCTTAGTTGAATCGTATCGTTTAGTCATAAATCCTTACTTTAAAACCACCTTCTTAAATATTTCGTCTAAACCTTTATCTACACCGGCTACTAAAGCGCCAAACACAACCGCAAAGATAAAAACCGCTAGGGTTAGCCGCCAGGTTTCTTTACGGCTGGGCCAAACCACTTGCCTGACTTCGCGCCAAGCATTCACAAAATAGCGCGGCACAATCCAATTTAAGCCTTTTTTAACTGGCCTAAGAGGCTTTGCAACTAGCTTAACGGCCTTTTTATCGCTAAGGTTTAGTTTTTTAAAGGGAATAGCCGCCTTGGAAGTTAACCTTTTGACGCGCCGCGGTTTGACAGTTTCGGCCTTGGCTTGGGCGGCCTCTTGACGCTCACGGACGGTTGGCGCACTTTTTCTAATGCGCGGTCGCTTGCCAGCCGGGCCAATATTTGCCACTTTTAAAAACCTCCCTTAACTATAAAAACCTACTGTCTAGAGTAGGTCTTCTGGTGTCAATACTACCGTAAAGCTGCCACCTATGCAACTGCTTTCGAGGCCGCCGATTTAATTGAATATGGTAAATGCAGCGTAAATACGCTGCCCTGGTTGATCTCGCTGGTCATGCCAATTGAACCGCCCATCAACTTAGCTAGCTTGGCCGACACATACAGGCCTAGGCCGGTGCCATTAATTTGGCGCACTCGGCTATCATCACTGCGCCAAAATTTACTAAAAAGTTTGCGCTGTTCTTGCTTGTCGATTCCGATACCACTATCGGCCACACTCAGGTCAATCCCTTCGCCCCGATCAGTGAGTTTCAGGGTGATCTGACCCTTTTCAGTGTATTTTATGGCGTTAGTTACAAAGTTTTGCAAGATCTCTCTGGTGTATAGGCGGCTGCCGTAGATTTTAGGCGCGCTGGCAAGCTCTAAGGTGATTTCTAAGCCCTTCTTTTGGGCCTGGACCGAGTAATCGGCCTGGAGCGATTTAACCACTTCAGCCGGGTCGAATTCTTC
>JAIFWC010000041.1 GCA_019662065.1 Candidatus Saccharimonadota bacterium | reverse complement strand
GGGAGAGGATCGCGGGTAGCGTAATAACTCTCATCAAAGCCGGTGGCTACTACCGTGACAATCACTTCGCCCTCCAAATCCGGATTAATGGTAGCACCAAAAATGATGTTGGCTTCGGGGTCGGAGGCGGCTGTAATCGTCTCGGCCACGGTGTTAATTTCGTGCATGCTCATATCGAGGCCGCCAATTACGTTGAATAAGACACCGCGGGCGCCATCGATTGAAACTTCTAGCAATGGTGAGCTGATGGCCTGGGTGGCAGCTTCACTAGCCCGGTTATCACCAGAGGCCCGGCCAATACCCATTAAGGCACTGCCGGCATTGGCCATCACAGTCTTAACATCGGCAAAGTCGAGGTTGACTAGGCCGTGGACGGTAATTAGGTCAGAAATGCCCTGCACTCCTTGGCGTAGGACGTCATCGGCCACCTTAAAGGCTTCTAGCAAAGGTGTGCGGCGGTCAATTGTCTGTAGTAGGCGGTCGTTGGGCACGATAATCATGGTATCGACATTGCCGCGCAGCCGCTCGACGGCGGCATCGGCGTTACGGCGGCGTTTTTCGCCCTCAAACGCGAATGGCTTAGTTACAAAGCCAATTACCAGCGCGCCGGCGTCTTTGGCGGCCTTAGCCACTAGTGGCCCGGCGCCAGAGCCGGTGCCGCCACCGCCGCCGAAGGTAATAAACACCATATCGGCGCCAATTACAGCGTTATTAATCTCATCAACTGATTCTTTGGCCGCCCGCTCGCCTAAAGTCGGGTCAGCGCCCGCCCCTAGGCCCTTAGTGGCTTCATTGCCAATGTGGACCTTTTGGTTGGCTTTAGAGTGGTGCAGCGCCTGGGCGTCGGTATTAACCGCCACAAAGTCTACGCCGCTTATGCCAGCATCTACCATTCGGTTAATGGCCGCTCCGCCGGCACCGCCAACGCCCACGACTTTAATCCGGGCAAATGTTTCTACAGCTGGCTCGACTTTGGGCATTTTTGGGTGACTCCTAAATTAATAAATCAATTATATGCAATTTGGCGTTTTGAATGCAATTAATACTCAATATAATTTGGCTGATTTTTGACTAAGCTTGAGTTTGATAAAAAATAAAACAGCGGCTGTTGTGACTTAAGAGCGCTTCTTAAAGCGACCTAATAATGTATTCAATGACAAATTAACAGAGGTAAACATGCCGCCACGTGAATCTGTATAGCTGATTTCGGCGGCTGGGCCCAAATACATGTCCAGCAACATAAGGCCGACGGCCGGGCCGAATTCTGATTCGTTGGCATGCCCCACAACTTGCTTAATGTGCTTGTAATGGCCGACCCGGGCCGGCAGTTCCAGGACTTCTTTTGTGAATTCCACCAAGCCGGGCAGCTGGGCGCTGCCGCCGGTCAGCACAATACCGCCGGGCAGTTTGCGCGAACGGTGGATACGCTTAAGCTCCTTGTCGGCATACTCTAAGATTTCCTCTACCCTGGCCTCGACAATCAGGCGCATCATGTCCCTATCAAATCGGAATTCTTCGCCTTTGACCACAAAGCTGGTTTCACCAGTGACGCTTTTGCTTAAATTGGCATGCTTGAGCTTAATTAGCTCGGCAATATCCAGCTCGGTTTTAAGCCCAATCGCCAAATCATTGGTGATATGGATGCCGCCCATCGGTATAACCGCGATGTGTTCGACCTCGCCGTCCTCAATTACCACCATGTTGGTGGTAGAGGCGCCGATGTCCAGCACTGCCACCCCGGACTCTTTGAGTTTACGGTCCAGCATGGCCTCGGCGGCGGCCAAAGAAGTTACAGTCCGGTGACTGGCGCGCAATTCGGCCCTTTCCAGGGCCTGTTCCAGGCTTTTTAGGGCCGGCGTGCTGGCCACTACTATATGGGTGTCTACCTCGAGCCTAACGCCGTGCATCCCCACGGGGTCTTTGATATTTTCTTGGCCGTCCAAGCGGTAGTTTTTAGCAAACACCTGAATGATTTCTTTATTGGGCGGCAGCTGCACCACCGTAGCGGCTTCTTCGACCCGCATCCGGTCCTCGTGGCCGATAATCCGGTCGGGCGAACTGATTGCTACGACACCTTTGGAGTTTAACCCCTCAATATGCGAGCCATTAACATTAACTGTGGCGTGCTTAATTTCGCGGCCAGAGGTCCGCTCGACTTCTCGCACAGCCGCAACTACGGCTTGGGCAACTTCTTCTATATGGGATACATTACCTTTGCGCATGCCGCTATTTTCGGCACGCGACAGGCCAATGATGGTTGGGACGGTAGAATCACTGGACAGCTCGCCAACTACGCAACGGACCGCGGTTGTACCGATATCCAGCCCGACATAGTATTGGAGTTTATCTTCAGCCATTATTTGATTTTTTATTTTATAATGTTTCCACCCCGAAGTATAACGCTAGAGATTATAAGTAGCAAGCAGACAGTAGACCGTAGACAAAAGACTGTAGATAGCATCAAACCAACAAAAAACCGCCCTTCGGCGGCTTGAGCATTACCTTTGGCTCAGATTTTACCTTTTGTTGAAGTTGATTGGGTCTGTGACGGTTTGGATCTTAAAATCGCCATGGTCGGTGTGCACTACAGCCGTACCGATTTCGGAATGGGGCGTCTGGCCGTGATGATCGCCGGCTTTTTCTAGTGTAGGATGTTGATTAACAGGGCTCTGAGACCCTTCTAAAAGAGCTACGCCACTCATCGCAATGGCGCCACCAGCTATAGCTGTACCAATAGTGATGCGCTGACGCCTGTTCTGTTCGGGTGATTTGTTCATATTGCTTTCTGTTATGATTTCTGTGACTTTAATTTTTCTAAATCGTAGCTGAATTTATTCCGATGCTCCAGGACAGCTTTAGGGTTTTCTTCCATTTGTTGGACTGCAGCCCAATAAGCTTGGGCAGCCATATCCTTCGCTTCTTCTGTAGATAAATGGCGATCTGATTCAATTAATCCAAATTGATGGAGTACGCCTGCAAAACCGGGTGCTGTATCTGTAAAATCAAAAAGAAGCTCTTCTTCTGTTCTAGGGTCTGCAACTTTTTCTATCATTTTTATTTATTTAACTTAAATACAATATATCACACTTATGCTAAAAAGTCAACCACCAGGTTAAGGAAGTGTTAGTATCTCTGCCCCATCTTGCGTAATCAGGACGGTGTGTTCGAAGTGGGCGCCCAGGGAGCCATCTTTCATAATGATAGTGTTTTTGTCCTTGGCGACGGTGATGTGCCAATCGCCCAAGGCCGCCATTGGTTCGATAGCGATGGTCATGCCAGGGTGCAACAGCGGGCCGGTGCCAGCCACGCCAAAGTTGGGGATGTTGGGTGCTTCGTGGATTTGGTAGCCGACGCCGTGGCCGACTAGCTCGCGAATTACCCCTAATTTGTACTCTTTCTCTAATACATCTTGGACAGCTTGGCTAATATCGCCGACACGGGTGCCCTCGCCTTTAATAGCGGCAATGCCGGCACTTAGCGCGGCTTTGGTGCCGTCCAGTAAGCGCTGGACGCCGGCTGAGCCGTGGCCGCCAGCAATTACGCTGACTGCCGAGTCGTTAATCATGCCTTTGTAGCCCAGGGTTAAATCAAGTTTGACTAAATCGCCCTGGCGGATTGGCTGGCGGCCCGGGATGCCGTGTACAATCGCCTCGTTAACCGAAATGCAAATCACGTCCGGAAAGCCCTCGTAGCCCAAGACTACCGGCTGCATCTGATGCTTTTTAATCTGTTCGGCGGCATCAGCTGACAATTCTTTGGGCGTTATACCAGGCTTAACCTTGCTAGCCAGGTCTTTTAAAATTATGGCCAGCAATTTGCCACCGGCCCGCATGTTCTCAATATCAGCAGGAGTTTTAGCGCGCATGCTGCTACAACCCAAGCACGGTTAGGATATCTTTATCGACCTCTTCGGGCCGGCGGTTAGCGTCAACTTCGTAAACGGCCAGGCCTTGTTGTTTGAGGTAATCAACGATTGGCAGGATGGCGCTGTCGTATTCACGGAAGCGCTCATCAATGGCTTCTTTATGGTCATCGGGCCGTCTGCGGCACAGCAGCCGGCGCTTAGCGACTTCGGTCGGAATCGTCAGGTGGATGATGGCCTTAATTCTTATCTCGCCGTCGTTGGCTTTTTTGACCAACCAGCGGGCCTGTTCCATGGTGCGCGGACTGCCATCTAGCACGAAACCGTTTTTATCGGCTTGGATCCGTTTAAATTCCGCGTCCAATACGGCTAAGGTGCGCTCATCATCGATAATTTTGCCCTCTAGCATTTCGGCCTGGGTCTTGGAATCCATTTTTTGGCGCAGCAAGTTGCCAGTAGAGATCCACGGGCAGTGCAAGTGGGCAGCCAGTAGCTGGCCCTGGGTGCTTTTACCGGAGCCGGCAATGCCAAGAAAAATTATCATTGCAATCTTTCTTTGACGAGTTTAGCAATTAGGCCGCCATCGGCTCGGCCACCAGTCCGGCCACGGACGGCGCCGATGATTTTGCCCATATCCTGCATGGTGGGGCTGCCGGCTTTGGCGACTTCTTCATCGACAATCTTGGTGAGCTCGGCCTCATCCAACTGTTCTGGCAAATAGGCGTCAATAATCGCTTTTTCGGCCAGTTCGGCACTGGCACGTTCATCCGACCCGCCTTGCTTGTATAAATCAGCGGCTTCCTGTCGCTTTTTGGACTCTTTGCTCAGGATTTTTTGGATTTGCTCATCGGATAAGCCACTGTCGCGGGCGTTTTGGGCAATTGCCTCGTTGAGCAAAGCGCTTTTTAGGCCGCGCAGAGTCTCGGCTTTGGTTTTATCACCAGCTAACAAGGCCTCCTTGAGGTCTGCGTCTATCTGTTGTTGCACAGCTTTGCCTATCTTCCCAGCTTCAGTTTTTTAATCTTGTCGGCTTTGCGGGCCCGGCGGACAATGGCTTTAGCCCGGCGGTCGCGCTTGCTCATCGGCTTTTCGAAATATTGGCCAGACTTAGCCTCGGCCAAAACGCCAGATTGCTGGACTTTGCGGCCAAAACGGCGCAATAAATTCTCGACCGATTCCTTAGAATCTTTCCTTGTAACCTGAATCATTCCACTTATTGTACACTATTAACCTCTTACAGACTAGGGTGACCTTAGTTTACGGCTTGGATGCAGTACAAGGAAGAAGCGAGCAACGGACTGAGATGTATTTAACATACATTGAAGGAGTAGCAGAGCTTCTGACGCCGCAGGTGCGCCAAGAGCATCAGTATAGTCCGGCTTGCCGGGGTTTTTTGATGCGGCCGTAAGCTATGGTCTTGGAGTTAGTGTTGGGTTTTGCGATGAGCGGCGGTTAGCAGCAGTGCGTTGTGACTTAAGCACGATGCTTTGGAGCTCTTTGAAGATCGGAAACTGCTTGTTAGTGTAATAAATCTTGGTGTTGCTTTGGCGCTCGGAGATTAAAAAGCCAATTTTTTCCAGGCGCTTGAGTTCGCGCTGGATGTTGCCGGCGTCTTCTTTAATAAGTTTAGCCAGACCCCTTACATGGGTCTTAAAATCGGGGTATTTAGCATAAACCACGATTATTTTGCGCCGAACACGGCTAGTTATGAACGTATCTAGCATAAGC
>JAIFWC010000040.1 GCA_019662065.1 Candidatus Saccharimonadota bacterium | reverse complement strand
GGGGCCTAGTAATAAAATGGTAAGGTGTAAATATGGGAGGATTTATGGCCTACGCAGCAAGAATTAGACAGAGGGGTATAGCGCATCGTGACGAAGTAGTGGACGAGCCTGCCGGCGGCCCGGTGGTTGAGCCCAATTACGGCATTAATGTCATCTCACGTGTTATCTGGTTTGTGGGCGGCATAATCCTACTGCTATTAGCTTTCCGATTTGCCCTATCCCTGCTGGGCGCCAATACAACTAATGGCTTTGCCCAGTTCATTTACAACACCTCGCACCCGTTTGTAGCTCCTTTCTTTAACCTGTTCAGCTACAACAATATCCAGTACGGAGTTTCGCGGTTTGAGGTTTACACCTTGGTAGCGATGGCAGTCTATGCGGCCGTAGCTTGGGTATTGTCTGCCCTGGCTAATATTGGCCGGCGCTACTACTAGGTTTTCTGTTTGGGTTCGGGCTCATATGGCGCCTCCGCTTCGGGGGCGTCCTTATTTTTGGCAGCAACTTTAGCTGGCTGGGACCGGCGATGAAAAATCTCGGCGCCCACAATGCTGCCAGCTCCCACTAAGGTGTAAAGGCCGCCAAAGAACCAGTAATTCTTGTCGATTTGCTGGGTTAAATCGGTCACTAAATTGCGGATATCGGTCTGGAAAATTGCGTTATCAACCTTTATTTTTGGTACAACTTTTGTGCTCACTGTCCGGTTAATCGCCCATGCGAAGAGCAGCATAATCAAACCGATTACCGCTAGGCTGATACCAACATGGCGCAGGCCTTTTTGCCAGCTGCGGCTCAAGAAAACAATGCCCACGCCAGTTAGTATAGTCAGAGCGCTAAGGATTAACGGCGTTTTCTTGGCCCGTTGATACTGCTTAGGGATTTGTTTAGCACTGTCGCTCTGAAAAAATGACTGGTTATCATTGCCGTTTTTGATATCAGCGGCGCTGATTTGGGTATTTTTCAAAAAGTCCTGGTTGCCGACAATACTGTTCTTAACCTCAGCCGCCGCGGCCACAGCCGTTACTCCCCTAGGTAAGCAACTGGCGTTAATAGCGTCAAATTGGCCGCTCCGGGCGATCGCTAAATTTTGGGCAGTAGTACAAGCCGGCAGGCTGCCCAGTTTTTGCTGCACGGCCATCGCCACATTATCGGCAAAACTGGCCTTGGCGCTCGATAAATCAATCTTAAAATCTGGTTGGGCGGTCTTGCCATCCAGCCATTGATAAATACTATCGATAGCGGTTTCGGTATTCTGTTTAATGTATTGGGGAGTGATTGCCGCATTAGCGGCTTTTTGGATGGTCGGGTCGCTGGCCGAAAACGTACCTGCACTGGTTTCAATCGATTTGACCTGCTGCAATACATTTGGCACTACTGAATCATAAATACTACTCTCGGCAATTAGCCGCTTGACAGTGGTTGGGTGAGTCGCCGTCCGTACAAAGCCGATATCAAAAGCTGTTACGAACAGCAAAATAATAAACAACGGACTTAATACCCCAAGAGCCAGCTTTTTAACAATAGGCATTAGCACCATTCTAACAGATTGTGGCTGTGGCATTGCTGGCTGGGTAAGGTATAATTACCCCTGTTCCGACGAGGAGAGATGACCGAGTGGTTGAAGGTGCCGCTCTCGAAAAGCGGTGTGCCGGCAACGGTACCGTGGGTTCGAATCCCACTCTCTCCGCCATGGTTTGCTATCATTACTCTATGAGTCCGTTTTTGGTCAGTTTTTTGGTAACTGCTGGTGTTACCACTTGGATATATCTCAAGTTTCAAAAATACAGCGGCAATAATACTAAACAGTCAACGATGGCCGCCAGTGCCGCCGGGATCTTTATATTCATAGTCTTTTACTTCATCGCTAATTCAATCCTCAAATAATGGCCGATAGTATTTTTACTAAAATTATCAAAGGCGAAATCCCGTCTCATAAAATTTATGAGGATGATAAATCCATAGCATTTTTGGATATCCATCCTAAAACCCCTGGCCACACTTTGGTTGTGCCTAAAAAGCCGATAGACCAGTTCCAGGACTTGCCCGATGAGGATTACGAGGCAGTGATGAGGACCGTTAAAAAAGTAGCCCAACGGCTAAAACAAGTGCTCTCCCCTGCCCGGATTGGCGTAGAAATTATGGGGATGGACGTGCCGCACGCCCATGTGCACGTTTTTGGCTTTAATAGCATGACCGAATACCGCAACATTGTTGATATGGGCACTGAGCCCGACCACGTCACGCTGTCCGAAATGGCTAAAAAGCTGAGCTTCTAGCCGTATGAAGATAAGACGCCCCCTTCGGGTTATCTTCCCGAGAAACTAGCCATGTAATACCAGGCTAACACCTTAGAAATAAATTTTGATTTTCAAATTTAGTGTCCGCTCTGGTACTATATGGCTATATGAGGTGGAGTTTCGGCAGGTGTTACAGTGGATGAGAAAGCCTTAGGTAGAAGGCTCCAATTAGCACGTAAAAGAGCCGGCCTGACCCAGCAGGAGCTCTGCCAAAAGGCCGGTTTAAGTTATTCTACCCTGGCCAAAATTGAGCGCGGCGCCATCCGCACCCCCTCAGTTTTCACGGTGGCCCACATCGCTGCCGCTACTAATACTCCTTTAGAAGAATTATTAGACCTGGACATGCCGGCCCTGGGCTCCCCTGCCCCGGCTAGTAGCAAAAAGCGCTCCAAAACCGGAGTGCGTTTTGTTTATTTTGACGTTAACGGAGTGCTGGTGCGCTTTTTCCATCGAGCTTTTACAGATATAACCCACGACACCGGCGCCCGGGCCGACCTGGCCGAAAACCTGTTTTGGCGCAATAATGACGATGTTTGCCGGGGTGATACGAGCCTAGAGCAGCTCAACGAAGTTTTCGACAAAGAATTGCATACCGAGGGATTCGATTGGAAAAGCTACTACATGAAAAGTGTCGAGGCTATGCCGGATATCAAGGAGTTTGTGGAGTGGTGCGCCCAGTACTACGAGGTCGGCCTGCTCAGCAATACTGCCCCTGGCTTTTTGGATGGTATGCGTTCGGCTGGCCTAATCCCAGATGTTAATTACGCTGCCGTAGTTGATTCTTCTAAAGTCGGTTCGATTAAACCCGAGTCTAAAATTTATCAAGCAGCCGTTGAGCTGGCGGCTGTTGAGCCCAACGAAATTCTGCTAATCGATAATGAGCGACCCAACCTGACGGCTGCGGATAAGCTCGGCTGGCAAGTCCTGAGCTTTGACGATTTCCAGCCGTCCGAGAGCATTGCCCACGCCAAAGAGCTCTTAGCTTTTTAGGGATTTTTCGAAAGAATTTAGTTCTGCTTCTAAAGCCGAGAGGAGTTGTTTTTCGTCTTCTAGTTTCTGCTTGGTTTCCTCGACTAACTCTTTAGGAGCCCGCTCTATATAGTCTTTGTTAGCTAGTCGGTCTTCTAGCACCTTAACGGCTGCTTGTCGGGCATTTTTTTGCTCCTGCAGCTTATCGGCGTAGCTTTGGAGGGATTTTTGGTCGATGTCCAGCCAAGCATCATACTTAGTTCCTAGTAGCTTAAAACCTGCCTTTTGGGCGCTGTGAACTTCCTGGACACCACCCAGCCGGGCTAGCCGTTCAATCAAGCTGCCCTGCTCTTCTAACAGCGGGGCATTTTGGTAATACAACTTCGGTTTCTTAGCTACAGTCGCGGCGATTAGGCGGCGGACTTCGGCGACAATTTTTTGAATTTCCTCAAACTTAGCGGCCTCGGCTTTGTCGGCCTTGGTTGGCTGGGGCAGCGGTTGGGCGGCTAAAAGTTCGTCGTGGCCCAGGTTGTGCCAGATAGCTTCGGTAATGAATGGCGCCAGGGGGTGTAATAACGCTGACGTAGACTCCAGAACGTGATTTAAGACTCCGGCATTTGGCTCGATTTTACTGGCCTCGATATACCAATCGGCCAAGTCATCCCACACAAAATGGTACAGGCTTTGGTAGGCTTCGCTAAACCTAAAATTAGTTAAATCCTTATCAATCTTCCCTGTTAAAATACTTAACTTGTTAAGTATCCAATCGTCAGCCGGGCTTGTTGGTTCGACTTTTGATTTACTTCCTTCAACGCTTTCGATGTAGCGGGCGATGTTCCACAGTTTGTTACAAAAGTTGCGGTTATCGACAACCTTGCTGACGCCCAACCGCTGGTCCTGGCCGGCATTCACGCCCGAAACCAAAGCCAATCGCAGGGCATCAGTGCCATATTTGGGGATAATTTCCATGGGGTCGATGATGCTGTCTGGGTCGCTCTTGCTCATCTTTTTGCCGGTCTCGGCCCGCACCAAACCATGCAAGTAAACTGTCTTAAACGGGACCTGTCCCACCGCATAAGTCGTCGATAAAATCATCCGGGCCACCCAAAAGAATAAAATATCCCAGCCGGTCTCCATAACAGAAGTGGGGTGATAGGCCTTGAAGTCCGGGCTGCGCTCCAGTAAGTCCTCCAGGCTCAGATGGTAATCGCCCGCCAAATCCGGATTAAGCAGTGTGCTCCAGGTCCATAGCGACGAGCTAAACCAGGTGTCCAGCGTGTCTGGATCGCGCCGCCACCCCTGCCCTTCTGGCGGCTGGGTGCCGACGTGGATTTGCTCGCTCTTGTACCAAACCGGTACCTGGTGACCCCACCAGATTTGGCGGCTGATGCACCAATCGCGCAGATTATCGATCCAATAAAAGTAAATCTTCTCAAAACGCTTAGGAATAATTTTGATGTCGTCGTCCTCAATCACCGCCCGCATAACTTCTTTGAGGGAACACAGCTGACCTTTCCACTGCACGGCCGGCCGATTGACGTCGATAAACCACTGTAGCTTGATTTGGGGCTCAATAACCCCTTTACCACGCTCATTCAGGGCCAGATTATGGGTGTAGTTATCGTCGGCTTTGACGAGCAGCCCCTTGGCTTTTAGTTTCTCGACAATCTTCGGCCGAGCTTCATCAATCGTTTGGCCTTCAAATTCGCCGGCAATCGGCAGCAACCGTCCATCAAAGCCGATGATCTGGTCTTTTTCCAATCCGTGGCGCTCGGCAATTTCAAAGTCGGTGTGGTCGTGCCAAGGGGTTATGGTCATTACACCAGTTCCAAATTTAGGATCAATGGTCTCGTCTTTGATTACAGTGGCTTTGACCTTGCCGTTAATCCAATCGGCTTCAAAGCTGTCGCCGTGTTTGTACTGCTTATAGCGCTCGTCATCAGGGTGCATCACTACGTATTTGTCGCCAAATTTGGTCTCGGGCCGGGCGGTGCCGATCTGGAAGGGCCCATATTGTAAGGTGTAAAAAGTGCCCTGCTCTTCTTTGTGGGCGACTTCGTCATCAGACACCGTGGTTTCTAAATTTGGGTCCCAGTTTACGATGCGGTGACCCCTGTAAATCAGGCCATCCTGGTACATTTTGACAAATACTTCGTTGACGCAGCGGTTGAGCATATCGTCTAAGGTGTATCTCTGGCGGCTCCAGTCGCAGCTGGCACCCATGGCCCGAATCTGGGAATTGATGGTGTCGCGGCTGGCGCCCACAAACTGCTTAACGGCAGCGATGAAAGCCTCGCGGCCGATTTCGTGTTTGTTAGTCCCCTGCTCTGCCAGCTGTTTTTCAACGATGGCGTTGGTGGCCAAGGCGGC
>JAIFWC010000039.1 GCA_019662065.1 Candidatus Saccharimonadota bacterium | reverse complement strand
TGGCAAACCAGCTCTACAAGTTCCGCCGATACCGAGCGACTCGGCGAGTTGCTGGGTAGTCACTTAAATGGCGGCGAAGTTATCGAACTGCGTTCTGATTTAGGCGGCGGCAAAACCACTTTTGTCCGTGGCCTAGTCCGAGGCGCTAAGATAGCCGGCAAAGTTTCCAGCCCGAGCTTTACGCTCAGCCGAATTTATAAAAACGACCGGCTAGAAATCCACCACTTTGATTTTTACAGGTTAAGCGAACCGGGAATCTTGCGCGACCAGTTAGCCGAGTCTTTGAGTAACCCAAAGGCAGTAGTAATCGTAGAGTGGCCCGATATCGTTAAAGATGTTTTGCCGGATGGCCGACTGAGCATTGAAATTAATATGGTTGCGGCCAGCCCTGACGAACGGCAATTAATTTTTCACTACCCAGAAGTGATGCGGCAGATAATTATCCAGCTCGAAACCCAATACCAAGAGGTGCAGCAGTGCTAATCCTGGCGCTGCGGACTGATAAGCCAGAAGCCGAGCTGTATTTATATGACAGACAAAAAAAGTTGGCCGTATTAAAGTGGCAGGCCAATTTAAAGCTAGCCGAGACCCTCAACAAACAGCTCAAAAATATACTTAACAAGTCAAGTATTTCTCTAAACGATCTTCAAGGCATAGCTATTTATAAAGGGCCGGGCAGCTTTACCGGCCTACGGATTGGCATGAGTATAGCTAATGCCCTGGCCTACTCACAAAGCATTCCAATAGTGGCCAAAAACGGTGATGACTGGATAAAGATGGCTATCAAAGGTTTAATAAGCGGCCAAAGCGATAAGTTAGCAACACCCGAATATGGCGCTCCGGTACGAGTCACCAAGCCCAAAAAATAGGCTGGCTTGTGATATTATTTAATTAGGATTCTCTGTTTGTTTTGGGATAATCCGTTTAATTTTTTACTAAAATCTGAAAACCTAAACTGTTCTTATGCTGGGCTAATGAAGTGATAGTGATCGCTTGAGCGATAAGGACAGCCTCAAGGTCTTCTTTAAGAGGAGGACTAAATATGATAATAGTCACTATTGTACTGGCAATAGCCGGTCTTTTAGTGGGCGGTGGCGGTGGTGTAGTAGTAACGCGGCGCCAGCAAAGCCTAGCCGCCCAAAAAACAAAAGACGAAGCTAAAAAAGAATTAGCCAAGGCTAAAAAAGAAGCCGAAGAAACTATTAAAAAAGCCAACGACGAAGCCGACCGTAGGGTAGAAGAAGCCCGCAAAGATGAACAAAAACGACGCAGCGAATTAAAAGAGTTAGAGCAGCGCGTAATCACCCGCGAAGATTCGCTCGACAAGAAACTCGATGAGCTAGATAAGCGCTCCGAAAACCTGCGCAAGTCCGAGGGCGAAGTTGAGGAGTTAAAAAATGAAATCCGAGACATCCGCGGCAAGCAGCAGGAAAAGCTTGAAAAAATTGCCAAGCTATCCAAAGCCGACGCTTCTGAAAAATTAATGCAAATGACCGAGCGTGATATCAAAAATGATTTGCTTGGCTTGATTAATAAAATCCAAAACGACGCCAAGGAAAATGCCGAAGAGCAGGCGGCTACAATTTTGGTGACGACCATGGAGCGCATGGCCAGCGAGGTTACAGCCGAGCGTACAGTTACAGCCGTAAAACTGGAAGACGAAGAAATGAAGGGCCGGATTATCGGTAAAGAAGGCCGGAACATCCAGGCTTTGCAACGGGCTACTGGCGTGGATATTTTGGTCGACGAAACACCCGGCATGATCGTAATGTCTAGCTTTGACCCAGTGCGCCGCGAAGTCGCTCGCCAGACTATGGAGATGTTACTCAAAGACGGTCGGGTACACCCTGGCCGGATAGAAGAGGTAGTTGAAAAAGCCCAAAAGCAGGTCCAAAAAGATGTAGTCCGGGCTGGTGAAGACGCCGCCCGCGAAGTTGGAATTGTGGGCGTACCTAAAGAAATTTTGCAACTGATGGGCGAGCTCAAATACCGCACCAGTTACGGCCAAAATGTACTTAAGCACTCAGTTGAGATGGCCCAGTTGGCCGGTGTGCTGGCCGAGGAGCTCGGCGCCAACGTCAAAACCGCCAAATATGCCGCCCTGACCCACGACATGGGTAAAGCCCTGAGCCACAAGGTTGAAGGCAAGCACCACCATATCACTGGCGAGATGCTGCGCAAATATGGCGCGCCGGAAGAAGTGGCTTTAGCCGCCGAGCAGCACCACGACGACATGGATGCTACAACTACCGAAGCCCTGATTGTCCGGGTAGTTGACGCCATAAGCGGCGCTCGGCCCGGCGCCCGCAATGTCAGCGCCGAGAACTTCGCCGAGCGTATGAAAGATTTGGAAAACACCGCGCTTGGCTTCGAAGGTATCGAAAAAGCCTATGCCATCAGCGCTGGCCGCGAAGTCCGGGTGTTTGTACAACCCAAAGCCATCGATGACCTATCGGCTATTCGCCTGGCGCGCGATATTGCCAACAAAATCGAATCGACCATGCAGTATCCGGGTACGATTAAAGTCAATGTGATTCGCGAAACCCGGGCGATCGAATTTGCTAAATAGTTAAACAACAGAGGTATTATTGATATAATACCTCTGTTTTACGGGGTGTGGCGCAGTTGGCTAGCGCGCCGCGTTTGGGACGCGGAGGTCGAAGGTTCAAGTCCTTTCACCCCGACCATAAAAAATAACTGTCAGATGACAGTTATTTTTTTAATTGGCGGGCTTTATGGTAAAGCACTGTCGTAAAAATGGCGTTGATAACTTTTAGCACTACATAACTAGAGGCAGCCAGCTCTAAGCTCACCAACCATCCAATATTGCTAGCCTTATGGCTTTTAAAGAAGCCATGCTGGATCAACTTCGGCAAGGCAATCACCAAGAAAATTGCTATATAAGTGCCGATTTTTAAAATCAAGCCTTCGCGCCAAGCCCGTCCGAGCGTATCAACTGAATGCCGAATGGTTGAGCCCAGATTCATGTTGGTGGTCAGAAATGACGGTGCGACCTGTGCCATATGCAATGTGACTGAACCGCCAACCACACCAACAATTCCACGGGGCAATTTGCTACGTTGGGCAAAGACGCCAATCGGGAAGAAGAACAAGGACAAGAACGCGTATTTAGTAACCTTAATAAAATTCTTAGCTACCCGCAGCAACCCGTAAAAAGGTGGTGTCGGGCGGTCTTCGAGCTTGGCCAGCACACTGGCCGAGACAGCAGTTGTGAAGTAGGCAGTTACCAGAGCGACATAAAAAGCCGAGAAGCCAACCAAACCCAAAATTAAGCGCGCCCTGTCCGGTACATATACGCCAGTATCGGCAAAAATCCGCCGGTACCAATGGGCTAAGATCGTAGCACTAACAAGCGGATAAGTTATCGATATAAACAGGGTGGCGGCGTAAGGATAGAGGGCGATTTCAGGGTGCTGCCTGACAACTTTCAACGAATCCTTGATTACATCGACACTACCTTTAAGCGCCCCGTGTTTTTGTTTGCCGGACATTCTAGCTTTATATCAGCTATAAGTTGAAACATCAAATCGATACCTCCCTCTGTTATAATTACCCCTGTCGTCGGGGATTAGCGCAGCTTGGTAGCGCGCCGCGTTCGGGACGCGGAGGTCGTGGGTTCAAATCCCGCATCCCCGACCAAAAAGGCGTACAATTTAGATAATGCTTGCAATCATCGCTTGCCTAATTGGAGTCTTTGGACTATTGGTGATTGCCGAATTACTTGGTAAATACCGGGTTTTGAGAGGTGAGTACCATCGCAAATTTTTACATATCGCGGCTGGCAGTTTTATTGCCTTCTGGCCCTGGCTAATTAGCTGGCGGGCAATTGAAGTTATCGGTTTGGTAATGCTGGTAGTGATGATTGCCAACCGCTATCTGGCCTTTCTTAATTATCGCGGCCGGATTGGCCGCGCCACTTATGGTGATATCTTTTTGGCTCTGGCGATTTTTTTGGCGGCTAGCTTAACCCACAACAAGGTTTTCTTCGCACTTGCCATTCTGGAAGTTGCTCTGGCCGACGGTTTAGCGGCTGTAGCCGGTATATCATATGGCAAGTATTGGGGCTACAAAGTCTTTAAGCACAAAAAAACAGTTATTGGTTCGATGGTTTTTTGGATAGCGACGCTGTGTATTTTCGGAGCCGGACTGCTGCCGGCCCATGACTCCATATCGTTTGCAAGTTATTTTTTAATCCTACTGCTGATTCCACCAGCTTTCACGCTGGCCGAGAATTTGTCGGTTTTCGGCTTAGATAATTTAGTGATCCCGCTTTTAACGATTGCAGTTTTGCGCTGGGCCCAGCTTAACTAGCGCCAATTAAAATACCAGCGGCAAACACAATAGCACCACCCAGCATGACCATGGCAATAGACCGCCAAAACGGCATATCAAAGTAGTGGTAGCGGATGTAGCTGATAGCCATTAGCTCTAGGCCAACCACAATCGAAGCTGTGATCAGAGCCGCGTGGAAGTTTGTTAGCAAAAAGGGTAGGGTATGAAAAATGCCGCCCAAAAAAGTCATCCCACCGATGATTACACCTCGCCGGAAAGGGTGCCCTCGGCCGGTTAAAACGCCATCATCACTCAAGCCTTCAGCAAAGGCCATGCTGATGCCGGCGCCTACAGCTGCCGAGACACCGACCAAAAAAGCTATATGCGGTTTGCGTGTGGCAAAGGCGGCGGCGAATATTGGCGCTAAGGTTGAAACTGATCCATCCATCAAGCCAGCTAGTCCCGGCTGGACGGTCTGTAATACAAAAGTGTTATCGTCTTTTTTCATAAAAATGGGGCGAATGATGGGTCTTGAACCCACGACCTTCGGGACCACAACCCGACGCTCTAACCAACTGAGCTACATTCGCCGCGACGGGGGTGATTATAACAGCTGTTAAGATATAAAACTAGGTTTCTAGCGACTCGACAGCGGGAGCCATATCAATTGTCATTTGAGTGAATTTCCCCACCGCCAATTCGCCCACTTGCACGACTCTGCGTTGAGCTAAATTTTCAAGCGCATCTAGCATCTCACGGCTGCCATAGACTAATGATGTAGAACGCTTTTTGCCAATATCGCTTTCAATTAATTCATTATTGTGAGCCACTAACTCAATTTGTGGGGCTTCTGCGGACATCTTAATTTGAAGTATAAAACATAAGCGAAGAGGCAGCCTAACAAAATCCGTTGTCAAATAATCCAGCTAATGGTTAAAATATACTTGCGTATAATTCAAGCTTCTGGTATTGTGCTGTTAAAGGAAGCTGCAGGAGGACCAGCCGGTCTTCTTTTTTAATTTAAGGGAATTTTTAAGATATGACAGCCTTAGAAGGTTTACGAGCACAGTTCGGTATAAATAAGAAAGTGGCCAGTGTTTTGATGGCGGCATCAATGTTAGTTAGCCCAGTGTTAGGCATGGTGCCAAAAGCCTATGCCGTGTCACAGCCGACCGCCAAAGTATCATTTACTTTTGACGATGCCTTGACTAGTGCTGTGACCCAAGCTGCTCCTACTTTAGCTAAATACGGCTTTACAGGTGTTGATTTTGTGCCGACAAGCTGTGTCGGTTCGACAGGTACTTGCGGCGCCGAACCAGCTGCCAGTTATATGACCTGGGCCCAAATCTCACAGCTTAAAAATACCTATGGCTGGGAAATTGCCTCACATACCGTGACGCACCCGTTGCTAGCTAGTAACGACCCGAGTTTCCAGCCGTCAGTTTTGACTCCGATTTTTCCC
>JAIFWC010000038.1 GCA_019662065.1 Candidatus Saccharimonadota bacterium | reverse complement strand
ACGTTATCTAAATGATAAATATCATTGCGCAGCCGAGCCGGCGCCGGATGGCGTAGATGTTCTGGTAGAGAAAATTGGCGCCCAACTGGGGGCCGTTGACGAAGTCATCGATCTGGGCGAGCGCTATAAGGGAATTGTGGTAGTTAAAGTAGTGGCCCGCCAAAGGCACCCTAACGCCGACAAGCTCAGTATTTGCTTAGTAGATGACGGTGGTTTTGTTACGGGAGCGCCGCGGGATAAAAATGGCTACATAGAAGTTGTCTGCGGCGCGCCGAATGTCAAAGCCGGCCAAACCGTGGCTTGGATTCTGGATTCCGCCAGGCGCAGCCGTGCCAAGCACGTTTGATAAAGAGCCGTTTGTGATAGAAAAACGCGAAATCAGAGGTGTGATTAGCAACGGCATGCTGGCCAGCCCAAAAGAGCTGGCACTGGGCGATAGCCACGAAGGTTTGTTGGTTATTGAAGAACCAGCCAAACCCGGCCAATCATTCGCCGAGCTATACCGGCTAGATGATTACATTATTGATATCGAAAACAAGATGTTCACCCACCGCCCGGATTTATTCGGCCAGCTAGGAGTCGCCCGTGAAATCGCCGGTATCCAGCACCACGCTTTTAAGAGCCCGGATTGGTACAAAGAAGATGTTGATATAAAAACCGATGGCCGTAATAACGGCCTAAGACTTGAGATCAAAAATCAAACTCCTAAACTGGTGCCACGGTTTTGCGCGGTAGCCATAAGAGATGTAAAGGTTAAAGCCAGCCCCGGCTTTATTCTGGCTTGCTTGGCCAGCGTTGGCGTACGGCCCATCAATAACATCGTAGATATTACTAATTTCTTCATGCTAGAAACCGCCCAGCCGCTGCACGCTTATGATTATGACAAAGTTAAAACCGGAATACTTGGCGCCAGGTTATCCAAAAAAGGCGAAAGGTTGAAATTGCTGAACGGCAAAGAAATCACCCTGGATGATGGCGATGTTATCATAACTGACGGCGATAAACCAATTGGCCTGGGCGGCATTATGGGTGGCGCTAACACCGAAGTCGATGAGAATACTAAGAATATTGTCTTGGAGGCGGCCAGTTTCGATATGAACCAAATCCGCAAAACATCGATGAAGTACGGCTTATCAACCGATGCCTCGACCCGTTTTACTAAAAACCAAAGCCCACGCCAAAACCGGGCGGTAATTGCTAAAGCTGCAGGTGATGTCTTACAAATCGCCGGCGGCCGCTTAGCCAGCCCTTTAGTGGATAATAGACGGCCGACCACAGACAGTAGCAAGCCAGTAAAAACCGATGCCGATTTTATCAATAGCCGGCTGGGGCTCAACCTATCTGCCGCTGAAATTAAGAAACTGCTGCAAAACGTCGAATTTA
Organism: Candidatus Saccharimonadota bacterium; assembly: GCA_019662065.1. GTDB lineage: Bacteria > Patescibacteriota > Saccharimonadia > Saccharimonadales > UBA10212 > JAIFWC01. Next base: position 5,989 of record JAIFWC010000038.1, on the reverse strand, counting down.
AAATTGAATCCAGCGCCAATAACTTATCTGTTACGGCACCGTTTTGGCGAACCGACATCCATATTGCCGAAGACATAGTAGAAGAAGTCGGCCGGCTATATGGCTATGACAAACTGCCCCAGAAATTACCGCTAAGGCCATTGGAGCCGGTGGTAAAGAATGACCTGATTGAATTTAAGGACCGGCTGCGCCAAATCCTGGCCGATTTTGGGGCTAACGAAGTATTAACCTACAGCTTTGTGCACGCTAACCTGCAAAAAAAGACCAACCAAGACAGCCAGAAGGCTTATAAGCTGAGTAACGCCCTCAGCCCCAGCTTGCATTACTACCGTTTCAATTTAATCTCCAGCTTGCTTGATAAGGTCCACGCTAACATCAAACTCGGCTATGGAAAGTTCGTGCTGTTTGAAATCGGTAAAGGCCATGATAAAGACCACAAAGATAAAGATGGATTGCCGCAGGAGTTTGAGCTGCTTAGCCTAATTTATACGGCTAACTCCAAAACCAATCCAGCCGGAGCGGCTTTTTACCAAGCTAAACAATATTTAATTCAGTTAGCTAAAGAGCTAGGCATTGAACTTAAATTTACGCCGATCGATGAGTTGCCCGATGCGCCGCTAGCCAGGGCCTATGAACCAGAACGGGCGGCGATGGTTAGTACAACTAGCGGCCAGTACCTCGGCATCATGGGTGAGTTCCAGGCTAAAGTCCGCCATGACTTAAAACTGCCCGAGCACACCGCCGGTTTTGAGGTTGATATCGAAGCCCTGCAAAAATCGACGCCGGCGGTTAAGACCTATTCTCCTTTACCGCGCTTTCCGGAAACCTACCAAGACCTTTGCCTTAAAGCTACTGCGGACTTGAGTTATCAGCAGCTGACTGATTTTCTAGTGGATAATTTTAAGGCGGCCAAGGCCGAGCACGGGTATAATTATTCAGTCGAGGCTTTGGATATATACCAGGCAAAGGACTATAAAGACCATAAGCAAACCACCTGGCGCCTAAGCCTGTGGCACCCGGAGCGGACGCTCACCACCGAGGAAACCAACCGCCTTCTAGATAAAATTGCTGCCAAAGCTAAACAAGAACTTAAAGCTGAAAGGATATAAATGAGCAAGGAACGCTTACATAGATTTATCTGGCTGTTTATGGCCATCTTATTCATAGTCACTGCGCTGGGCGTGGGGGTCTATGCGTTTTGGACTAATACCCACAACGGCGGCAGCGGCGGCCAAGCCAGCAACTATATAAAGTGTCCGATCAAACCAGTAACAGCTAAACAGGCTAAGAAAAACGGTAAGCTGCAAGGCGCCAAGCTGGCTGGCTTTACGCCGGTTAAGCACGTTGATTATTTGCAATGCCAGGATATAAAGGCCGGCACCGGCGCCACCGCTACGGCTGCTTCTTCGGTGACGGCGATTTATACGGGCGCGCTAGCTTCTAACGGCACCATATTCCAGAGTTCAGAGGATACCGGCCAGCCATTTACTGCTTCGCTTAATGGTGGGGTCATCCAGGGCTGGACGGCTGGCATTCCGGGCATGAAAGTTGGTGGCCAGCGCCGCCTGCTGATCCCAGCCCAATATGCATATGGTTCTCAGAGCGTGGCTGGCATTCCGGCCAACTCTGACCTGGTTTTTGATATTACGCTCCTGGCTGTCAAATAAGATTATCCACAATTGCTCGCTTAGCTTCATTGACTTCTGTGGTAATAAGCCTATATTCATACTTAAGCATTAACACATAAAAGGAAGCCTTTATAATGGCCAAAAAGAAACAAAATTATCTAAAACAAAAGAAATCTTTTTCCGGTGCCCAAATATTACTATTTACTCTAGTCTTCGCCACTGTAGGCGCTGTAGCTATCTGGCAGTCCCTGGCCGCACCGCATGGCGGCGGCGGCAAGCCTAAACCAGGCAGTGGTGGCTCAATTAGCTTAGTTATGGTCACTGATCAGAATAGTGACGGTCTGCCAAACCGGGGCGATACCGTCACGTTTAATATAAGCCAGACAGCTACTACTGAACCTCACGTTGACCTTAAGTGCTCTCAAAATGGCACAGTTGTTTACGGAGCGACAGCTGGTTTCTATGACTCTTATCCCTGGCCATGGACTAAAAACATGACTTTGTCTTCACAAAGCTGGACCGGTGGTGCAGCGGACTGTACGGTTTCGCTGCAGTACTTTAGTGGGTCCAAAGTTGTAGTATTAGCTACCCTCAATTTCCATGTTAATGTTTAAAACAAAACGATGCCAATAACGCCTAACAATGATGCGTGCAAAAAAACATAAGGCTAAGCATCCAACCCAAGCTATGGACGAACAACTTAATCAAAGCAATGACAGTCAGCCTACTGGTGAGCCGGTTGAGCAGCTGACTTCTAAAAAAGCTCACTGGATTAGGCACCCTAGGGACTTATCCCGCAAACAGCTTATTGTCTATGTCCTGGTTTTCGCAGCCATCGGCAGCTTTTTGGTTTTTAGAAGCTTTGCCGCTACCAGTCCGCCTGGCCAAGCTAACCAGGTTACTCTGGAAGGAACACTTCAAGTAAAGACTGGTGAGCAGTTTAAGGTCGATCCAAAAACCAAGCTACCAGACCCAAAAACAGTCGTGGAGATCAATGAATATACTTTGAAAACCGCCGACGGTAGAAGCTATAAACTTAAGTATCCCGACGACTCCAAAAAACACGTAGTTAATAATGGCCCGCGTCTGCTAGGCGGATCCAAGGTTAGGATTACCGGCAAGCCTAGCGCCCAGGACCCGTCTACTATTCAGCTGGCAGCCTACGATGGGACTGGCGGCAGCACCACTACGCTTTCGAGCGTCGCCGCGGCGGCGGTGAATGGCAGCCTCAAGGTTGCTGTGGTTTTGGAAAACTACACTACCGATACAAGACAGCCATACACTGTCGACCAGGCTCGCCAAATGGTATTCACCGACCCAAATTCAACCAACGCCTTTATTCAAGAAAACTCCTTTGGCAAAGTTAGCCTGACTGGCATTCAGCGGTCCGATGGTGATGTTTTTGGTTACTATACCCACGACTGCAGCGATCCGAGCACAAGTGCTTCGTCACAACTTGCCGCCCAAGGAGTTGATATCAATGCCTATGACCACGTTCTCTGGTATGTAGTTGGTGGCGGCTGTAACCATGATATCGCCGGTTTTGCTGAGCTGCCGGGCAAAAACCTTTACGCAAGCGACTTATCTACTTCACTTATTTCTCACGAACTGGGCCACAATCTGGGCCTTTACCACTCCAACGCTATAATGTGCCAGGACAACTATGACCTGTTTTCATCGGTTACGAACTATAACTCAAACACTTATGGATCGTGCCAGCAGGGACTGCCTTTGGTGGAGTATGCTAATCCCTACGATGTCATGGGGGCCACTAATGCGCCGGGCCACTATGAGGCCTACGACAAAAACGCATTGGGATGGTTGAATAGTGCGTCAACCGTAACAACCTCAGGGACGTATACGATAGCGCCGCTGGAGTCACCATCAGCCGGCATTCAAATGATCCGGGTGCAGATGGGTACCAATAAATCTCCACAGTACCGTTACTTGGAATTCCGGCAGCCTGTTGGTCAGTTTGACAGCAAATATAAAGCCAGTGACCTTAATGGAGTATTTGTTTCATCAAACTACGGCAACAGCCCCTTGTTAATAGACCCTGTCACTTACACACCTGGCGCCGTAGTCGGACCGGGCAAAACGTTTAAGGAGCCTGATCTAGGCTTCTCATTTACCGTTACGTCTGTTACGCCAAGTGGCGCGACAGTTAGTGTTAACTTGGGCAAATCAACTACAGCCGCGACAACCGTTAATTTAGCCGCAGCCGCCGTTAGAGGCGGTGGTGGCGGAAAACCATCAAGCGGAACTACTGGTGATAACGCCAGTTGCGTATTAATAAACGCACCCAAGACTGCAGCCAGCGGCTCTACATTCCTGGTTACCATAACAATGAAGAACACCGGTACTACAACCTGGACGCCTGACAGCTATGATCTTGGCCGCCTAGCTTATTACGATAATGGTTACGGCGATACAATTGGATGGTTTTCGAGCGATGCCAGAGGAAGTATTTTGCCGCTGCGGCTATCACTGCCAGGGAACGTTGCTCCCGGCGCTGTTGTCTCGGTCTCGGCTACTTTAACGGCTGCTCAAGGTAGTTTGAACTGGCGGATGATGAAAGAATCGACTAATACTTGGTTTGGTAACCCCTGTTACGCATCAACTAATATTACTTCCGGTACAGACACTACGCCTCCATCAGCACCGTCTAACTTAGCGATAGCCAGCCTCTCCAACAGCCCGTATAACTCTGTCTATATGAAATGGACAGCCTCAACCGACGATTCATCGAATCAATGTGGTGGAGTTTGTGGTTATAAAATTTACCGCAAGGGTCCACACGATACAGCTTTTGTACCTTGGAACTTTGAGCAGTACTTTGCCGAGTACGAGGATGCAGTAACTTCAGGCGCCACTTACAACTACTATGTCACGGCTGTCGATCCCTCCAACAACGAATCCGCTCCATCCAACACCATAACCTACATCGCCCCGTAGGTTTTAGCTACCAAATACTGCTAAAAACACTACATCTAGGGGTGGGGTATTGACTTAAGCCGCTACACCATTTAAACTAATTAAAGAACATCAAAATTAACACTAAATGGGGATAATTATGGCCAAAGACATTACTATTTTCACGACTAACACCTGCTCTTACTGCGGGATGGTTAAGCGGTTTTTGGATATGAAAGGCCTAAAGTATGATGTGGTCAACCTAGACGAGCACCCAGAACGCAACCAAGAAGCCTATGAGTTAAGCAATGGCGCTCTAACTGTGCCAATTACCGTTATCACTAAAGAGGACGATACCAAAAACGTAGTAGTCGGTTACAACATCGGCCAGCTTGCTCCAGCGGTTGCTTAAATGGATCTAGATAAAAAAGACTACGACCTAGTGATTGTTGGGGCCGGGCCAGCGGCGCTATCAGCGGCGCTTTATACTTCGCGCGAAGATATCGATACCTTGCTATTTGAAAAAGGCGCTATTGGCGGCCTGGCCGCTGTTACCGACTGGGTCGATAATTATCCTGGCTTTGCCAATGGCGTTGCCGGATTGGAGCTAGCTGATGCCATGCGGGCCCAGGCCGAGCGGTTTGGCGCCAAAATTGAGTTAGGCGAAGTTAATAAAGTCCGTAAAGAAGGCAATTTAATCAAGTTAGACACCACTAGCGGGGAAATTACCGCCAAGGCTGTTTTAATAGCCACTGGCAGTGAATACCGCAAGATTGGTGTGCCAGGCGAGATGGATTATTACGCCCGTGGCGTTCATTATTGCGCTACCTGCGACGGGGCATTTTATAGAGACAAACGACTGGTAGTGGTCGGCGGTGGCAACTCTGCCGTCCAAGAAGGATTATTCTTGACTAGATTTGCCAGCCATATTGATATGCTGGTGCGGAGCCAGCTCAAAGCCAGCGACGTGCTGGTTAAAGAGCTTAAAAAGAATGACAAGGTCACTGTCCACTTAGGCATAACTACTGATGAAATTGTCGGCCAGGATAACAAGGTTACTAAAGTTATCGGTACTGATACAAAAACCGGCCAAAAAACCGAGTTTGAAACTGACGGAGTATTCGTATTTGTGGGTTTGGATCCCAACACTAAATTTCTAGAAGGCAGCGGCGTAGAGTTAGATGAGCGCAACTTCATAAAGTCCGATATGCGGCTAATGACTAATGTGCCGGGCGTATTCGTAGCCGGCGACGTAAGATCGGGCGCAACCTTGCAGATTGCCAGCGCCACTGGCGAAGGCGCCACAGCAGCGCTGATGGTCCGTGAATACTTGGAGCACCACGAAAAAACTTCTACCGCAACCGTCGCAACCCTTTACGGTGAGGGATAAGCCCGTTAAAATTAGACCAGAATAAGGAGTAAAAATGGCTTACCAAGATGTAACTACC
>JAIFWC010000037.1 GCA_019662065.1 Candidatus Saccharimonadota bacterium | reverse complement strand
TTTCATGTCAGTAGTAATACTTTCGCTACAAACTGGGACGGCACCAGCGACAGCAGCTTGTCTGCATGGCAGTCAAAAACCGGCTTTGATACAGCTAGTTTAACTTTTTAACAACAAACAATTCGTAACCGGGCTGTTTCGCCATGAAATCCGCCGCTTGGCTTCCCCTGGCGAAAATGGCAGTGGCTAGCACGTCGGCCCAGATGATGTCCGGTCCAACTACCGTTACGCTTACCAGTCCATCCGGTGGTTTATTGGTTTTAGGATTGATGATATGGGCGCCGCGCTCGTAGTTGCCGCTGGTAGCTATGGCTCCATTTGAAATACTTAACTTGTTAAGTATTTCTGCTTTATCTGCTGGACTCTGTATACCAATGTTCCAGACTTTATCGGTGTTAGAGCGGGCCAGAATGTCTCCGCCGGCACCAATACAGTAAGTTTTAATACCCTGCCTTTCTAATTCCTTCGCAGCCTCGGCTATGGCCCAGCCTTTTACATAACCGCTCGGGTCAAACTTACCGCCGGCCCAGGCCGAAAAATAGCCGTCGGTTTTTTGCTCAGCTTCATGACATCGCTCAATCACATATTTCAGCTCGCCACTTAAGTCATTCTCGGTGATTTCGCCCTTTATATATCTAGAGACTTCGCTGTCTGGTTTATAAGTGCTGAATCGATGGTCAATCTGCTCAAATCGCTTAAAGGCCGGCTCAAAATCAGCCGCTGTTTTAGCATCTGGAATATCAATAGATATGGGCAACCCCATAATCTGCCGAACTATTCTCATATCTTTAGTTTAACTCTAAATACTAGGGCAGCACATCTTGATGCAGCACAAGGCGCTGACGAGGAACGGACTGAGGCGTATATGCAATACGTTGAAGGAGTACCGCAGTTGGCAACGCAGTGATGCGCCAGAAGCGCTAGCGGTGCAGCCAGCTTGGCTGGTTGCCAGGCTAGCGCGGTGTGGTGCCCTAGGCTGCTTGGTCGAGGGCTGACTGCAAGGATAACTTATAGCCTTCACTGGTCTGGGTGGCGCCAGATACAAAATCGATATTAGCGCTTTGTTTAGCTAAAGTCGATTGCTTGAGCAAGGGGGCTGACTCATTGCTAACCTCTTGAGTATGGCCCAGCTCGTCTGGCATAGTCACGAATTTAACATCAACGATGCGGCCGCCGCTAACCACTACTTGGATTTGGACCGGCCCATAAGCTGTCTGCTCATTATTGCCGGTGTATGTACCGTCCTTGTAAGTGCCGGACGATCTGGAGCCGGAAGTGCTATCACTCGAGTTGCTGGTGGTGTCTTGGGAGGTCGATGAAGGGTTAGTCGCTACCATTTTGGCTGATGTAGAAGTATTAGTGCTTTGGACAGAAGTATTAGCCTTAATCTTATGGCTATTTGAATAAACGCCAAGAGCGCCAATTATGGCTACCGCTAAAATTGCTACGATACTCTTTTTCACGTTCCTTAAGTTTAGCAAGCCTAGGCTGAGTTTACCCTTAGAAAAAGTCGATGTCCTTTAGCTCTTCCGGCAAAAAGCCGTCCGAGTGTTTAAAGCCGGCTTGCCACTTATAGCCCTTGCCGTAACCTAAGTCTTTCATCAGCTTGGTCGGCGCGTTGCGCAAGCCCAGCGGCACCGGCAGGTCTGGGTAATCCCGGGCAGTCGCCAAGGCTTGGCCCATGGCATCAGCGACTTCACGCGATTTAGGCGCTTTGGCTAGTACACTGGCGCAGTGGAACAGGTTGTATTGGCATTCGGGCAGGCCGATACGCTCCACCGCCAAAAAGGTCGAGACCGCTAAGTTCAAAGCCGCCGGTGCCGCCAAGCCGATGTCTTCGCTGGCAAAAACCACCATCCGCCGGGCAATAAACTTGGGGTCTTCGCCGGCTTGCAGCATCCGGGCCATGTAGTACAACGCAGCTGTGGGCTGGCTGCCGCGTAGGCTCTTAATAAAGGCACTGATGATGTTGTAGTGTTTTTCACCGGCTTTGTCATAGCCAGGCACCCGTTTTTGGATGGCTGATTCGATAACTTTAGGTGTAATTATGCCTTGGCCAGCCAGCTGCTGGGCCAGCTCAAGATTAGATAAGGCAATCCTGGCGTCGCCACCAGACAGTTCAGCCAGCAGCTCAATACTGGATTCAGGTAGTTTTTTGGCGGTTAATCTTTCTAGCTTGGCCGCCCGTTTAATAATTTCAGCGATGTCGGCTTTAGATAATGGCTCCAGTACAATCACCCGGCTACGGCTCAGCAGTGGTGTTATAACTTCAAAGCTCGGGTTTTCGGTCGTAGCCCCAATCAGGGTAATCAATCCGGACTCAACGTGCGGCAAAAAGGCATCTTGCTGGGCCTTGTTAAAGCGGTGGATTTCATCAACGAATAAAACAGTTTTTCGGGGCGGCGAGGTAGTAGTGCCTTGTTCGTTTTCGAGTGCCCGCTCCACAACTTTGCCTACATCGGCTTTACCGGTATTGACTGCTGACAATTCTACAAAGTCAGCATCCAGCTCGGTGGCAATAATTCGCGCCAAGGTAGTTTTGCCGCTGCCCGGCGGGCCCCAAAAAATTAGGCTAAATGGTTTGCCGGCCCCTACCAGCTGGTTAATCATTTGGCCTTCGCCCAAAATATGGGCTTGGCCAACCACCTCACTCAACTTTTGCGGGCGCATCCGCTCCGCCAGTGGTTTTTCCATATATATAAGTATAAGTCTAGATAGACGCTTAAGTTTAAAGTATTATTTAAGAGTGAAACTGAGGGTCCCAGTTGTTAACGTTAGCTTAAAATCTGTTGAGGTTGGCCGTTCTCGAGCAACCACAGGGGTCTATAACCACGCAAAACCCAAAAAGTCCAAAAAGCTGTATTTGTCGCTAGCTAGTATATTAATACTGCTAGCCATAGTGAGTTTGATTTGGCGCAACTTAAGCTCACCCAGCGTGGGCCAAGTGGCTATTGCTAATACGCCAACCGGGCCAACCCAAAAATTGCCCGAATACACCACTCTTTCGACAAACTTTTACAGCCTTAATTATTCACAAAGGTACTCACAGCAGGCAACCGATATCCCGCCGGGCGGCGTGCTTGACCAAAAGGTCTTATCTTATAAATTAGGCGGTCAGCCTGGCAACAGCACCATCGAGGTCCTAATTAAATCGGCCCCTTACGGCGGCATTACCCTAGATAGCACCTACGACTATTATCTAAAGCACCAAACCCAGTTTAAGCTCAGCAACAAGTTTTACCACGGCGAAGCCATCGATATAGCCCGCAGCACTAAGAGTTCGCCAGAAACTACTGGCATGTGGCTGCATGATAGCTTTTTAATGATTGTAAAGATAACCACCCCCGATAAATCCCAAAATATCGATGGCGAACTCAAAGATATACTGACTAGCGTACAATGGAGAGACAGTTAATGTTGTGGAAGAGCCTGCTGATTTTGACGATTGTGTTTGGGGCATTGCCGTCAACCACTAACTACCAGCTAAATAGTTACGGCTTTGGCAGCGGCGGCACGGCTAATTCCACAACTCCTACCTATTCATTAGAGGGCATTTCGGGCGAACTCAGCGGCCAAACTAGTACCACTTCAACTTACAGCTTAAAGCCTGGCTTTATCGAAACCCAGCAGGCCAATGTACCTAAAATCGCGACTTTTGATAATGGCAGCGGACGCTACTATAATAAACTCCACTTTATTATCGATGAACAAAGCAACCCCTCCGATGCCCTATATGCTCTGCAAATCAGCACCACCAGCAACTTCTCCAGCGGCGTCAACTACGTTAAGAGCGATTTGACGATTGGCCCAACCCTGGTAGTGGCCGATTACCAGACTTATAGCGCGTTTGGCGGCGCCAGCGGCACTAACATTATCGGCTTAACACCCAGCACAACCTATTACTTGCGGGCCAAAGCCACCCAAGGCCAATTTACTGAATCCGGCTACGGCCCGTCGGCTTCGGCTAGCACGGTTAACCCATCAATTTCTTTCACTATATCGCCTACCACAGTCAGTATGGGCAATTTGCTACCAAACACCGTTACCGACGCCACTTCTAGCATCAGCCTGACTTTTGATACCAATGCCAACAGCGGCGGCGACATTTATCTTAGCGGCCAAAATAGCGGATTATATAGCGCAACAACCAGCAACACAATTACAGCTGTTAGCGGCGATTTAAGCAGCCTAAGCCGCGGCTTTGGCGCCCGCGTCACCTCCACTGGCCAAACTTCCGGTGGGCCTTTATCGGCGCTTAGCCCCTACAATGGCTCTAGCAATAATGTCGGCCTAACCGATAGCACCATCCGCAAAATGATTACTACCAGCGCCCAAGTCAATAGCGGTACAGCTTCGGTCCTGCTCAAAGCCAAAGTTATTGGTTCTGATCCAGCCGCCAACGACTATAAAGAAATCCTGACTATGCTGGCTTCGGCCAGTTTTTAGGGTTGTGGATAAGCGGTCATTTTAAAGTTGACAGCCTAAAAGCATAACTGATATGCTACACCTAAGAACACCTATATAAACAAAGGAAAAAATAATGCGTTTCCACACAAAAATAAAAAAACCTGTTTTAATGGCTGCAGCTTTGGTGCTGATGCTGCCTTCATTATTGTTCTTGTTACCACGCCAAACCGACGCGGCAACTTTAACTAATACTTACGTTCGTCTTAACCGCCTAAAGGCTGCGCAGACCACCTCATTTAGGCTGCAGTTTAGGACCGTTAGCGCTGGCGCAACATCATTAACGCTAGACTTTAACGGTGCTGATGCGACTACCTGGACCGGCTCAAGCGGTTCGGTTAACGCTACCCAGACTACCAATACCGCGACTTGCGCCAGCGAAACTGGCGACACGGCACTGCCCGGTAGCCTGAGCGCTTCTGGTTCTGGTGCGGTTGTAACAATTTCTAGCATTACAGCCTTATCAGCTACTACTACTTACTGCGTCGACCTTACGTCTAGCTCAGCTGTTACCAACGCTACTGCTGGCGAATACCACCCAGTCTTAACAGTTGGTAGCGATTCAACTACTGTCGCCCTCAGGACTATCGCCGAAGACCAAATCGTGGTAACAGCCACCGTCCCGCCAAGCTTTAACTTCCAGTTCAACAACACTACTGCTGACGCCTTTGGCAATCTGGTTACTGCTGGTTCATCGACTAGCGGTAAGACTATTACCTTAACCACCAATGCTAACTCCGGCTGGGTTGTATGGGCCAAGAGCTTAAACGGTGGAACTAAAGGCTCGCTAAAATCGGTGGCCGCAGGTAACTACTTCATCACATCTGGCTCATCACTGGGTTCAGCTTCACACACCCTCGGCAGCAGCGTCGAAGATTACGGCCTAGCCGTAACCATCAACACGGACGCCTCGGGTGGCGGTACGGTTGCACTCGATGCCGCCTACGACGGTACAAGCACCAAATTGGGTGTACTGGATTCGCAGAATTATAGGCCAGTCGCTTCAGCTAACGGCACAACCACCGGCGACATCATTAATGTGCTAGAGCGCGCATCCATCACAGGTGCTACCCCAGCCGCTAACGATTATACCGACACAATTACCTTCATCGGCGCCGGCAATTTCTAAACGCTCCTCCACTTATAAAAAACACTTGACTAGTCAAGTGTTTTTTATTTTAGCCGATCCCTGCTCATTGTCCTTTGTCCATAGCTCTTTATCCTTGTAAAATAGACATAGCATGAGGGTTGCCAAAACTGCGCTATTGATAGTATTAGCTGTTATTTTTGCAGCCTTATTTTTCCAAAAGCCCGCCCACGCCGCCACCACCTCCGGCATCAACCTGACCACCTCGCCATTGCCAATTAATCTTTCGGCTAATCCTGGCTCGGTCATTAGTACCCAGCTGCGCATCCAAAACGCGGCTAGCTCTAGCCAAAAGATAAA
>JAIFWC010000036.1 GCA_019662065.1 Candidatus Saccharimonadota bacterium | reverse complement strand
GGGACTTTGATGAGAGTTATTACGCTACCCGCGATGTAAAAGCCGCCGAGCTGCTTAAACGTGCCGTAGCCCGCGAAGAAGCCCTGGACACCGGTAAGATCGACGAGGCTGCTTTGAAAGACCTCGACATGGAACTCAAAGAAGCCACACCGGCCGAGGATTTCCACTCTGACGAAACACCCAATATCTGGGCCCTGCCAGATGAAGAGAATGTCGCCCCTGAAGATAGAGAAGCTGAATTGGATAAGCCATCGTTCTTGCGCCGGCTGACCAAGCGTAGTGGCAAGCAACCAGACCTGGAAGAATTTGGTAAAGTTGATGACGACCAGCCAGTTGATACTGGTACTAAATCCAACGACGATTCGACAGCTACCGATGAGGCAGATAATAACAATCCGCTGCACGGCGAGAAGCCCGAACCATCCGACGAGCCCGAGGCAACCGAGACTAAAGAGGAATCCGAGCCTAAAAAAGGCCGCAAATCCAAAGATTAAAGGGTAAAAAATCTTGTTAAAATCACAGCGAAAATTTACTTGCACAAGCACTATGTGTGGGGTTACTATAATCATCACGCACACTACATGTAGTAGGCGCCAGCACCTTGATGAACTGTTTGAAAGGGGTTAAATAAAGTGAAGTGCCAACGTTGTGGCAATCTAGACAATAAAGTGGTCGAATCGCGCGATGTAGCTGATAACGACGCCATTCGCCGCCGCCGCGAGTGCCTTAACTGCGGTTACCGGTTCACGACCTACGAACGCCTGGAGCGGCCCAGCCTAGCGGTGATTAAACGTGACGGCACCCGGCAGCTATTTAGCCGCGAAAAACTGCTTAAAGGCTTACAGCACGCCACCGAGAAAACCAGTGTCACAAATCTTCAGCTAGAAGCTTTTGTAGCCCAAATCGAGCGCGAGCTCTATGGCCGTGGCGAGCCCGAAGTCAGCTCTGTGGACATCGGCGAGCTGGTGATGGCCGGCCTGCCCAAGCTCAACGAAGTCGCCTATGTGCGCTTTGCCAGCGTTTACCGTAAGTTCCGCGACATCTCATCCTTTGAGCGCGAGCTCAACAAGATCCGCGAGAGTAAAGAACCCAAGACTCCCAAGAAAACAGTTACTAAATAAAAACCGCCCGGATTGAGACAAAGTTTGTTGCCTCAGAAGCTCTAAATGGACTATTATTAGAGTGTCTTAGGGAGCAAACAGCGTGGGTTTTGCTAAAAACCAGCAAATCTTCCGCTCGGCTCAATATAAAAATTAAAAAAATATAAAGTGAGAGAAGAGAGGGTAGAAAAACTATGGCGCAAGCAACTAAACAAAATGTTAAGCGGATCTTTACCAAGCCTAAAACCAAGGCTTATGACGTCCTAAAGTGGGTTAAGCGCGATTCGGCGATTGTTAACCCAATGACCGGCAAGGCCGTGTTCGAGCAAAAGGCAGTCGAATTTCCGGAATCCTGGAGCATAAACGCCATTAATATCGTCGCCCAAAAATACTTTAGCGGTACTCCCGGCACCCCTGAGCGCGAAGACTCTCTCAAGCGGTTAATTAACCGCGTGGCCGACACCATTACTCGCACTGGCGTGCAAGAAGGTTACTTTGTCAGCCAGGCCGAAGCCGAGGATTTTCGCGAGGAGCTCAAATATATCCTGGCCACCCAGCGGGCGGCCTTTAACTCACCAGTCTGGTTTAACATTGGCGCGTCCGACCGCGCCCAGCAGGCCAGCGCTTGCTTTATTTTAGCGGTCGAGGACACCATGCCAGCGATTTTGAATTGGTACGCCGAAGAAGGCATGATCTTCAAAGGCGGATCGGGTTCTGGTATCAACGTCAGTAGCTTACGCTCGTCCAAGGAACGCCTGGGCAAGTCCGCCGGCACCGCCAGCGGCCCGTTGAGCTTTATGCGCGGCGCTGATGCCTCAGCCGGCGCCATTAAATCCGGTGGTAAAACCCGCCGGGCCGCCAAGATGGTAATTATGAATGCCGAGCACCCCGATGTAGAGGATTTCATCTGGTGCAAAGCCATCGAGGAGCGCAAAGCCCGGGTACTGGAACAAGCCGGCTTTGATATGACCTTGGACGGCAAAGACAGCTACTCGGTACAGTACCAAAACGCCAACAACTCAGTGCGCGTGACTGATGATTTCATGCGGGCCGTAGAAGCCGGCGAAGACTATGACCTGGTAGCCGTGACTACCGGCAAAGCCATTGAGACCAAACCGGCGCGCGATATTTTTCGCCAAATCGCCGAGGCCGCCTGGGAGTGCGCCGACCCCGGCATGCAGTTTGATACCACCGTTAATAAATGGCACACCACACCTAACGCCGGCCGTATCAGCGGCTCTAACCCCTGCAGCGAATACATGCACCTGGACAACTCGGCCTGTAACCTAAGCTCGATTAACCTGCTGCATTACCTAAACGACGACTTCAGTTTTGATATTGAGGCCTTTAAGCACACCGTCGAAATTATGTTTACCGCCCAGGAAATTCTGGTCGGTTACTCGGAGTACCCCACCAAGAACATCACCAAAACCGCCCGGGCTTACCGCGAGCTGGGTCTTGGTTACGCCAACTTAGGCGCACTATTAATGGCTCAAGGCTTGCCGTATGACTCTGACGAGGGTCGGGCCCAAGCCGCCGCCATTACCGCTTTGATGACCGGCCACGCTTACGCCACCAGCGCTAAAATCGCCAAAGTGGTGGGACCATTTGCCGGCTACCACAAAGACCAAGAGGGCATGAACAAAGTGCTGCGCATGCACCGCGAAGAAGTGTCTAAGATTGATCCGAGCATGGTGGCTGAGGAGTTACTCAGTGCCGCCGCGGCGTCCTGGGACGAAGCAGTCGAACTCGGTGAGCGTTATGGTGTGCGCAATTCGCAGGCCACCTTGCTGGCGCCAACCGGCACCATCGGCCTGATGATGGACTGCGATACCACCGGCATCGAGCCAGACCTAGGCCTAACTAAAGTTAAAAAATTGGTCGGCGGCGGCACCATGTTTATCGTCAACCAAACTGTGCCGCGGGCCCTTAAAGCGCTCGGCTACAACCGGGCCCAAGTCGAGGACATTGTTAATTATATCGACGTCGAGAAGACGATTATTGGCGCGCCGCACCTTAAAGATGAGCACTTAAATGTCTTTGCTTGCTCAATGGGCGATAACGCCATCCACTACTTGGGGCACGTCAAAATGATGAGCGCCGTCCAGCCGTTCCTGTCGGGCGCTATTTCCAAAACCGTCAACATGCCCGAGGAAGTGACTGTCGAAGAAGTCGAACAATTGCACCTGGACGCCTGGAAAATGGGCTTAAAAGCAGTGGCCATCTACCGCGACAACTGCAAAGTCGCCCAGCCGCTATCCATGGCCAAGAAAGAAACCGACAAAGAAGAGCCATCAGTTGCCGCCCACACTGCCGTTAATGTCGAACAAGCCGTGGCCGAGGCGGTCGCCGAAGCCGCTCACGAAACCGTCGTGGTCCGGGGGCCAACCCGCCGCGAACTGCCCAAGATCCGCAATTCCAAGACCTTTAAATTTACCGTCGCCGGCACCCGCGCCTACTTTACGGTAGGGGAGTACGAAGACGGCACACCCGGCGAGCTGTTTGTGAGCATCGCCAAAATGGGTAGCACTCTGCGCGGCGTCATGGACAGCTTTGCCGTATCGGTCAGCTACGGCCTACAGTTTGGTGTACCGCTCAAAAACTACGTCCGCAACTTTACCAATACCAGCTTCGCGCCGGCCGGCATCACCGATGACCCGGATATCCGCACAGCTAGCTCTATCATCGACTACATCTTCAAGCGCCTGGGTAAAACTTACCTGAGCTTTGACGACCAGCTAGAAGTCGGCTTAGCTAACATCGACGACATTCCCACCAACCAAGCCAGCTTACTGGATGATGTGGCTGAAGAGTTTACTCAAGCCGAGCAAGAAATCGCCGTCGAAGCGCCGCTGCAAGCCGAAGGCAGCACTTCAGCCGCCACCCAGGTCTCGGCGATGGCTAGCACCAGCGAGCCGGCTTCGCAACCGGTTGGCGACCAGCCAGCTAAAAATGCAGACTCCGGCCGGCCTGCTGGCAGGCAGGCCCGCCAAGACGAGAGCGCGCCGCTATGCTACAACTGCGGGAACGTGACGCAGAGGGCGGGGACATGTTATGTCTGCACTGCCTGCGGCAGTACAACTGGATGTAGTTAGCTCGCAGTTAAAACCAAATTATAGCGCCCGTTCCGGGCGCTTTTTGGTGCCGGCGTTGGCCGGCAGCAACCTACTTTTTGTAGCGCCAAAAAGTAGGCAAAAAGCTTGCGAGCCGTAACCTCTCATGACTATCTGATAGCAAAAACGCCGCTTGCCCGCAGAACTCCTCACAAACTTGCCGTCTGGCAACTTTGTTCGTCAAACAACTGCGGTCACCCAAGGCTGCGGCTTTATTACATCATCTAATCTGTTCGAGGTTCTGGCTCTAATTACTAATCCGGTGCCGATGCCTGGCCCGGACCCATTTTTCTTGTGCTTGCTGAATTTTGGCGGGGGAATAGAATTGTAATATGAGTGAACTTCATTCAAGCATGGAGCAGCTTGCTTCGCGGATGCTTAAACAAGAAATCGTCAAATTCGGCGGCCCGTTCGTGTTGAAAGATGGCCGTAAATCGGTTGCTTATGTCAATCTTCGAGAGATGATCTCGCTGCCAGGAATATTTGATGATGGTGTACGAGCTTATGCTGACACAATTCGTCATGATCCTGATATAGCAATCAAGCCTAGTGGAGAAAGACGCTATTTGGCAGGCATACCAGAAGCTGGTTTGTATTACGCTGGCGCTGTAGCCTACGAAATCGGTGGCCAACTGCCGTTGCTCCAGCGACGGGTAAAGTTGAAGTCACATGGCCAGCCACGTGCTATCGAAGGCCGCTTCGCAGCGGGCGATGAAGTGGTGTTGCTTGATGATGTTATCACCAGCGCCAAAGCCAAGCTGGCAGAAGCCAATATCTTAGAACAGGCAGGATTGAAAACAACAGGTGTAATAGTGCTGGTCGATAGGGAACAAGGTGGCGCGGAGGAGTTAAAAACTCATAATATTGACTTAGTCTCAGCAATGACTCTGAGCGGTATCGCCAAGTACGCCCTGGACCAGAAAAAGGGTCAGATAACTCAGACTATTTATGATTCCTTTATGGAAGAGCTAGATTCTTAAGTATTTCGCTTGTGCTTGCGACAGAAGCAGATTAGGAGATAATTGTATTTATGGTAAAAGGGGAATACAGGCTTGTAAATAATCCGGTGGAAACTCCGCTGGTCAATGCCGCCGGTTCTATAAACGGCACCAGCAAAGAGCTTATAGTTCGGGAAGTCGAAAAATTGGCCGATACAGCGATAGGGGCCATAACGGTCGGCTCCTTCACTGTGCCGGAACAAGCCGGAAACGAGGTTAAATACGGAGGCCCGGTTTATTATCATGACAAGGAGACAGGAACGACATATAACTCTATGGGCCTGCCTAACATTGGACTTAGAGAAGCCAAGCTTTTGGTACCAGAACTTTTGAAGCGAGCCCATGAAGCGGGAAAACCTTTGATTGTGAGTGTTTCACCTACCCAGGCCACTGCTGAAACTGGTAATACCTTCGAACAAACCATAAAGTTGGTTTACGAGATGCAGTTAGCGGACGCCGATTTAATCGAGGTAAACACTAGCTGCCCCAATGTGGTGACTGAAGGTGGGGGTCGTAAACCGATATTAGGTTATGATCTAGAGGGGATGAGGCAGCTCGTTTCCGAACTGGCTCCCTGGACGAGTACACATGATAGTAAGGTAGGAGTAAAACTGCCACCATATTTAAGCGAAGAAGAAAAGAATATCGTGCCTGAGCTGGCAAAACTGTTCAAAGAAAGACGTGTTTTTGGTTTTGTGGTAACTTCTAATACTATTCCAGGTCAAGTTC
>JAIFWC010000035.1 GCA_019662065.1 Candidatus Saccharimonadota bacterium | reverse complement strand
GGGGGGAGGGCCAGAAAAAACCACAGGTCCAATCCGGTGCACCGCTATACACACTGGGTGCCCATAAAACCGTTTTAATCATTGGCCTAGGCAATCCGGGCGGGCAATATACCGGCAGCCGACATAACATTGGTTTTGAAGTGCTGGACGTTTTTGCCAAAAAGAATGGTTTCCCAGGTTGGCTGGCCAAAAAGGATTTAAAATGCGAACTAGCCGTTCAGAACTTGGGCGGGAACCGAGTGGTTTTATGCAAGCCCACGACATTCATGAATAACAGCGGTGAGGCCGCCCAAGCGGTGCAGCGGTTTTACCGGGTTTACAACCCAAACAGCCTAGCGGTTTACGACGAACTGGCCATCCCATTCGGTCAGCTGCGCGCCCGTCTCGGTGGTTCTGACGCCGGTCATAACGGTGTAAAATCACTAATCCAGCACATCGGTGATGACTTTGGTCGGTTGCGGATTGGGGTTGGCTTAGAAATCGCCAATAAGGCTGATGCCGCCGATTTTGTGCTGGGTAAATTCACTAAAAAAGAGCAGGATAGTCTACCCTTAATTATCCGCGAAGCCAATGCCCTAATTACTGAGTTTATCTTCAGCGGAGAGCTCAGTCAGGATACCCGGAATGTCCTCTAAAGTAAGGTATTCATCTTCTAGGGGCTCGGGGTCTACCCCTATTTTTTCTATCTTATCACCCACCCGTGCATAAATTCCTTGAGCCAACCGCAGGCCTTCCACTATGCCACTCATACGGATACCGTCAACTATTTTTGTTTCACCGTAGGCTTTGACGCCACGAGGTAAATCGTCATCTTCATACAGACTTCGATAAAGGCTAGCTAGACCTTGATTTTGAAAACTTTCTGGTGCACTCATTTGGCTATATTATATACCTTTTAATTATAGTTGTCAATTCAATCTAAAAGCCACCGGAGGGGGTGGGCACCGCCGGTGGCTATTACACCCTTCAACCCACCGTAAGCGAAGCGTGCGGTGTTCGCTAATCGCAAGACTACCGAGCCAGCCTTCTCTAAAAGATAAGGCAATCCAATTAAGGACACGCGACCCACATTGATTTGGGTCCTGCCGCTAAAAACGACAGGGTAAAAGTTAAAGGGATTAGTTTGTTTAAGAGCTGTCTCTCACCACTTTTGACTTTTATTAGCATGAGCAGTTGTCGCCAGCTACACCCTAGTAATAAACTAGAGCTAGTGGGCTAAAAACCAAAAGTGGTGAGAGTAGTTAACCGGTAAGTGGAGGGTACAACTTTAAAACCGGCTAGAGCTCTTAAACAATCTAACAAAAATGTTAGAAATGGGGGTATAAGGTACGTAAGTCTCATTACTGGACTTACAGATTGCAATTTTAGCAAAAAACTGTCTTAAAGTCAATACTAGAATATATTATTATATGGACGTCAATATACTTAAGCTTAATGAACCCAATTTCCCAGAATGCCTATCAGTTATTAATACGCCGCCTCAGCAAATTTACTGGACTGGCGCCGATCCCAAGGAGTGGCTAACTAAACCTAAGGTAGCTATTGTCGGTAGTCGTAAAGCCACCGCTTACGGCCGAGGCGTAACCACCAAACTGGCTAAAGAGTTAGCCGAGACTGGTGTGGTCATAATCAGCGGCCTAGCCTATGGCATAGATGTCGTGGCCCACCAAGCGGCACTGGCAGCCAATGGTATAACAGTAGCAGTTTTGCCGACCGGGCTAGACCAAATTTATCCGGCAGCCCACGCCAATATTGGCCGCCAAATCCTGCTGCATGGTAGCCTAATTACCGAATATAAACAGGCTAGCCCTGGCTTTAAGGCTAACTTCATTGCCCGAAATCGTATAGTCAGCGCTTTAGCCGATGTTTTACTAATTACTGAAGCAGCGGTTAACAGTGGCAGCTTGCATACCGCCCGGTTTGCCTTAGAACAGGGCAAAACGGTCATGGCTATACCCGGCAACATTAATAGCCCGACCAGCGAAGGTTGTAATAATTTAATTAAAAGTGGTGCCTTGCCGGTGACTTCGATAGAAGATGTATTTTTTGCACTCAAAATTAATCCTAAAGACAATAAAACTAAGCGAGCCTTTAGCGGCAGCAAACATGAACAGCTGGTTTTTGAGTTCATCAAAGAGGGGGTTAGCGCCCAAGAAGACATCGCTGCGGCCTCTAGGCTGGACGGTCCGGCACTGGCCAGCGCCCTAACCATGCTAGAGCTATCTGGCTATATCCGGCCAGCTGGTGGAGGCAACTGGGTTTTGTCTTAAAAACTTGTAAAACCTAGCCGGTCTGCTGTAGGCTAAGCGGTTGAATGCTTGTATATATTAAGACAAAGGGTAATATCTAAAGAGCTTATGGCAAAGAACTTAGTGATTGTGGAGAGTCCGGCCAAGGCCAAAACCATTGGTGGCTTTTTGGGCAGTGATTACGAAATTAAAAGCAGCTACGGCCATATCCGCGACTTGCCCAAAAAGGGGTTAGGTGTAGATATCCCCAAAAAATTTGTGCCGACCTACGAGATCAGCCCCGATAAAGAGAAGGTGGCGAATGAGCTAAAGCGAGCTGCCAAGAACAAAACTGTTTGGCTGACTTCTGATGAGGACCGCGAAGGCGAAGCGATTGCTTCGCATATTAATCATATCCTGGGTTTAGACCCTAAAAAAACCAAACGAATCGTATTTCACGAGATTACCAAGCCGGCAATCGAAGCCGCGATTAAAAATCCCCGTTCTATTGATATTAAACTGGTTGACGCCCAGCAGGCCCGCCGGATTCTAGACCGTTTAGTCGGTTACGAGCTAAGCCCGGTGCTTTGGAAGAAAGTCCGGGCCGGCTTATCAGCTGGACGGGTTCAAAGCGTAGCTGTGCGTTTAATCGTTGAGCGCGAGCGCGAAATAAAAGAACATGTTACTCAATCTGAGTATAAAATTACAGCTATTTTTGATGCCAAAACCAAAGAACTGTTGGCTGAGCTACCCAGCAAATTTAAAGATGACAAAACCGCCAAGAAATTCTTAGAGGATCTTAAATCAGCTAAGTTTAATGTCGGGCGAATTGAGCAAAAACCGGGTAACCGCAGCCCGGGGCCGCCATTTATTACCAGTACTTTGCAGCAAGAAGCCGCCCGCCGGTTGGGTTTTTCGGTGCGCCAAACCATGACTCTGGCCCAAAGGCTGTATGAGAATGGCCACATTACATATATGCGAACCGATAGTACCAGCTTGTCACCGATAGCGATTGCCGCCGCCCAGAAATTTATAACAAAGGAGTACGGTGACAAATATGCTGACTCCCGGCAATATAAGACCAAGGACGCTTCGGCCCAAGAGGCTCACGAAGCCATCCGGCCAACTAGCTTTTCTAAGCAATCGGCCGGTGCCGATGCTAGCCAGAAAAAGCTTTATGAGTTAATTTGGCGCCGGGCCCTAGCTTCACAGATGACGGCTGCCCAGGTCGAAAAAACTGAGGTCGATATCACGATCAGTAACCGCAAAGAAATGCTTGCCGCCAGTGGCGAAGTGCTAGTATTTGATGGCTTCTTAAAGGTCTACGGCGGCGGCAAAGAGGACCGGATCCTGCCACCAATTGAGCAAGGCCAGGAACTAAAGCTTAAATCGGCCAATGCTTTGCAAACTTACGACCGGGCTGCAGCCCGCTACTCCGAAGCCAGCCTGGTGCGCAAACTCGAGGAGCTCGGTATTGGCCGCCCCAGCACCTATGCCCCAACTATCGGCACCATCCAGGACCGCGGTTATATCGAAAAGGGCGACGTTGAGGGCCAGACGGCCCAGGCCAAAGAAATAACCTTAAAGGCCGGCAAGCTATCAGAAAACATCCAGGATATAACTATCGGCGCCGACCGTAATAAACTGCTGCCAACCTATCTGGCAGATGTTGTAACTGATTTTCTGTCAAAGCACTTTAGTTCAATTATGGATTACGATTTTACAGCCAATGCCGAGAAGGAATTTGATGACATCGAAGAAGGCCAGGTTGGCTGGCAAGAAGTTTTGGAGCGGTTTTATAAACACTTTCACCCCTTAGTTAAGCAATCCGAAAAGGCCGACCGGGCCGAAGCCGCTCAGGCTCGCCAATTAGGTAAGGACCCTAAATCCGGCAAGATTGTAGTGGTAAGATATGGCCGTTATGGGCCAGTGTTACAGCTGGGCGAGGCTGGCGAAGACGTCGCCAAGGACGCCCCTAAACCAGTCTTTGCGCCGTTGCCAGAAGGTACGACTTTGGAAGAAATCACCCTAGAGCAGGCTCTGCCGATGTTCAAATTACCCAGAGTTGTGGGTAAAACGGCTGATGGCGAGGAGATTACCGCCAACATTGGCCGCTTTGGCCCCTATGTGCAGGTTGGTAAGTTATTCGTTAGCATTAAAGGCCAAGACCCAATGCATATTAGTGAAAAAGAGGCTCGCCAGTTAATTGCTGAGAAACAAGAAAAAGAGCGCAAAAAACTGATCGCCGACTTTGGCAAGCTAAAGGTGTTAAACGGTCCATACGGGCCCTACGTTACTGATGGCAAGTCCAATGCCAAGATACCAAAGGAAGTTAAACCTCGATCGCTCGATCAAAAAGCCGCTCAAAAACTACTCGATGAAGCCCCTAAGCGGCCCCGCCGATTCCGTAAATCAGCTCCTCAAAAAGCCTAATATCTGGTAATTATCCACATGCTCACTACTGTTAACACAGTGTAGTAAAACAAACATAAACGGAATTGTGCGTATCGTCTAATACGTGATACAATAAATATATCAACAAGGTGTTTGACTTTTGAAAACTAAAGTTTTATAATTAGGTAAACCGTCAGCGGTTTAACCTGACTTAACAGGGAAGATAATCCTAAATGGAAGACGAAACAGCCACCACTAAACTCGATATTCAAAAAGTCGTCCAAGACATCTTGGGAACTATTGAACGTGAGCGCGAGCGGGAAATTATTGCCCGCCGTTTTGGGCTGTTTGACCGCCGCGAAACCCTGGAGCAAATCGGCGAATTACTGGGTATTACCCGCGAACGCGTCCGCCAGCTAGAAAAAGCCGTAGTAACTCGTCTTAAGGCTGCGGCCGAGCAAGATTTACCAAATATTAAGGTTATTGAGGCAGCCTTAAGCGCCCACCTGGCCCAGATGGGCAAAGTCGCCCGGATTAGCGATCTGGCTCAGCGCTTAAGCCCGACTAACTCCAAAACCGACCAGGCCCAAGTCGCCTTTTTGTCTAACTTAAGCCCCGGCCTAGCTGTAATTGATGATAATGACCACTTTTTCCACTCGGTTGGCCTAGCTAGTGAGCACACCGAGAAAACCATCCGCGAGCGGGTCAGTAAAATTATTGACGCCATCAACGAAATTGGCGAGCCAACCGACATTAAAAGTGTAGCCGATAAAGTAGGCAACAGTGATGTTAAGCATACCCAGGCCTTGGCCGGTATTTCTAAAAATATAGCTAGCCTAAATGGCCGCTGGGGCCTAGTTAAATGGCCGATGGTTAACCCAAAGAATATCCGCGACAAGATCTATGTGATTTTGCATGACAATAAAAAGCCGATGCATTTTAACGAGATTGCCGAAGCCATTAAGGGCAGTAATTTAAAACGCAAGGATGTTACCACCCAAGCAATCCATAACGAGCTGATTAAGGATCCACGGTTTGTGCTGATTGGCCGCGGTATTTATGCCCTCAAAGAATGGGGCTTTAAAAAAGGCACTGTATCAGATGTAATTGCCGAAGTGCTGCGTAAAGAAGGCGGCCCGTTGCACCGCGACGAAATCGTCCGCCGGGTACTCAAAAGCCGACATGTTAAAGAAACTACTATCTTACTCAATTTACAGAGTAAGCCTCAGTTTAAACGGGTAGCCAAAGCGACGTACACACTGGCCGCTTAAATCCCAGGGCGTCATCTTATAACACAAGGGGTTTCTGGCGTATAATAAAAGGGCTTATGGGATTGTTTATTAATAGCAGCAAAAAGATCGAAGCAGCGCATGACCATACGCTGCTGATGCTG
>JAIFWC010000003.1 GCA_019662065.1 Candidatus Saccharimonadota bacterium | reverse complement strand
AGGAGGGATAAATATCCTTATCGGACAGCTTTAGCTTGGTCCGTCGCTCAAGCATGGCAACTAGTAAGTTAACCCGGTTTAAATCGATACCACTCGCCGTTCGTTTAGGGTAGCCGTAGCTAGTTGGATTAACCAGGGCTTGGACTTCTACCAAAATTGGCCTGGTGCCCTCCATGGTGGCATGCACAATGGAGCCGTCACTGACCTGCCGCTCGGCCAGCAAGGCGGCTGACGGGTTATCTACCGGCCGCATGCCGCGCTCAGTCATTTCAAAAATACCGGCCTCGTTGGTGGAACCAAAGCGGTTTTTAACGCCTCGTAAAATCTTAAATCCACCATAACGGTCGCCTTCTAGTTGCAGCACTACATCTACCATATGCTCCAGCAGTTTAGGTCCGGCAATCGAGCCTTCTTTAGTAACGTGTCCGACTAAAATCAGGGCCGTGTTGCTGGCTTTAGCCGCGGCGCTAAGCAACTGGGCGCTGTTGGTAATTTGGCTGACATTACCGGCCGCCGAGGAGACTTCATTAACCGTAACTGTCTGGATTGAATCAACCACCACCAGGTCGTAGCTGCCGTCAGAAATTGTCGAAGCGATGTCATTAGCAATTGTCGAAACCGCCAGCTGCAGAGCTTTATTTTGGGCTTTTAGCCTCTCGGCGCGCATGGCAATTTGGTGTTCGGATTCTTCGCCGCTGACATATAAGACCCGATTAGTTTTGGAAGCATCGTTAGCAATTTGCAGCAGCAGCGTGCTTTTACCAATACCTGGCTGACCAGCCAGCAAATTGACGCTGCCAGCTACCAGGCCGCCGCCAAGCACTTCATCAACTTCGCCCAGACCGGTTTTAATCCGCGGCGTTTTAATACTTAAGGCGCTAGCCACTGATTTGGCGGCCAGTTTTTTTCCGCTGCTGCCGGCAGTAGCCATACTAATTTCTACTTGTTCAGCCAAAGTGTTCCATTGTTCGCAAATGCTACAGCGACCTTGCCATTTGGTATAGGTTGCGCCGCAATTCGAGCAAACAAACTTAACTCCCAATGATTTCGCCATACTAAAACTAGTCTAGCAAATTATTGGACGGTTTGGGGTGTTAGGCGGGTATCAAGGGCCTTGGTTAAGCTGCTTAGTTCGTTAGCAATTGAATTTCGTTCGCTCACCAGCTGGTTGTAGGCAGCAATATCACTACGTAGCTTTTCGACGCCATTATTATAAGCAGCGATTTCGCTGTTAAAACCAGCCACGCCAGCGTTATACTCCGCGATTTGGCCGCTAGAACGCAGCGAATCCAAACGGTCCCGATCTGAATTAATTTGATTGAGCTGCGACTGCAGAGACAGCTCCTCGGCATTAATTTGGGCTTTTTGCTGAGCCAGCTGGGCATCATCGACTTTTATCTGGTCACTACGGCTAGTGAATTCGCTTTGATAATTAGCCGCAAATGCTGTCACGGCTTGGCGGTTATCAAAGTAGCGCTTGTAGTATTGTTCAAGCGGTGCTGGCAAATTAGCGATCTCGGTACCAAATACCGAGTGCATTTCGTTGACAACATCGTTAGGTTCCGATTCACGATAAGAGTTCATGGTATCGATAATTCGTTGGTCGTGTAGTTGGGTATCAAAGTAATTTTGTAGCAAGCCATCCACGTATTTGCGGTCTTTAGTACTCAGGCGGTCATAGGCGGCGTGTAGCATCTCGTGGGCCGCAGTTACTTGCTGCACGCCACTTAAGCGTGCATCCTGGACATTGTAGATAAAAATTCCATCCTGGTTGCCATGGTAGCAACCTAAAACGATAGTTTTTTCGGTTTCATGGCAATCGGTTCTAAATTGATTAGCATCGGTCTCTAAATCTGGATGGTTAACATAAAAAATGTGATGAGCCGAGCTAGTCATGGCATCTTGATTAGCCAATGTTACTATACTTGCCGGCGGTGTGTAGCCCCGCAATTGCCACCAATCAACCAAAGCTTGGACTTTGAAGTAGAGCAAGAATGGCGCAGCCATCAAGGCCAGAGTTAGCACTAACAGAGTTATCTGTTTAAAGCTTTTCATCTGTTATTTAAGTATATCAGGCTTATTCCAGGGCGGCGGCGTAGGTTAGCTCGGTCTCTTTGGCTTTGCTCTTTTTAGTATTAACCGTCACTACATCGCCAGTGTGGTAGTTCTCTTCCAGCAAGCCGCCAGCGATAGCGTCCTCAAGAGTCTCTTGCAGCAGGCGTCGCATCGGGCGAGCACCGTTTAGGGCGTCATAACCTTGCTCGATTAAATAATGCTTGGCCTTAGGGCTAACTTGCAGGCCGATACCTTTTTTAAGCAACCGGGTTCTCAAATCGTCCAGTTGAATATCCAGGATTCTTAAGGCGTCTTTACGCGTTAGGGCTCTAAAGACAATAGTCTTATCGATGCGGTTGAGCAGTTCGGGACGCATCATTTTCTTGAGCTCATCTAGTACCTTGGTTTTGTTGGTCTCGTGTAACTCATCTAAATTATCAAAGTCAGCCGATTTCATGGCCGAAAAGCCAAAGCTGGCTTCCTTTTGAAGTTTTTCAGCACCAATATTGCTAGTCATGATAATGATGGCATTGGTAAAGTCGATTTTGCGGCCTTTGGCATCGGATAATACGCCATCTTCCAGAATCTGCAGAAGCATATTAAACACATCAGGATGGGCTTTTTCGATTTCGTCAAATAGCACTACGCTGTATGGTTGGCGGCGAATTCGGTCTGTTAACTGGCCCGGGTCATCATAGCCGACATAACCAGCCGGTGCGCCAATTAAGCGGGCCACGGTGTGGTGTTCACCGAATTCTGACATGTCGATTTTGACTAATGTTTCTTCGGAACCAAAGAACTCGCGGGCCAGCACTCGGGCCAGCTCGGTCTTGCCGACTCCAGTCGGACCCAGAAAAATAAATGAGCCGATTGGGCGTTTTTCGCTAGAAATTCCGGAGCGGCTGCGCCGGACAGCTTTAGCTACGGTGCCAACCGCTTCATCCTGGCCGATAATGTAGCGGCCTAAGTTCTTCTCTAAATTAACCAGGTATTTAGCTTCGGAGCGGATAACTTTAGTCACTGGTACGCCTGTAATCCGGGCCACGGTTTCGGCCACATCATCAGAACTCAATGTAATTGGCTTACCGGCTCTGGTAGTAGTTTCTAATTCTTTGATTTCCTCGCTCAGCTGGCTAGCCTTCTGTTTTTGTTGGGCGGCTTTTTCGTAATCTTCGGTATCGACAGCTTCGTCTATGCGGGTGTTAACTAGCTTGAGTTCTTTTTGTAGTTGCCGAAGCTCAGGTGGAGTCTTGCCTTTATTAACGCGCAAATAAGCTGCAGTCTCGTCCAATAAATCAATCGCCTTATCTGGCATGTAGCGGTCGTTGATATAACGGCGGGCGAACTGGACAGTATCTTCTAGCACCTCATCACTAACCGTAACTCCATGGAATTCCTCATAATGGCTACGCAGGCCTTTTAAGATAGCAAAGGTCTCGGCCGGAGTAGTCTCTGGCACTTTGACCGGCTGGAAGCGGCGTTCTAGGGCCGCGTCTTTCTCTATGTAGCGAGTGTATTCATCGGTGGTGGTAGCACCAATCATCTGGATTTTGCCGCGCGCCAAGCTCGGCTTAAGCATATTGCCGGCATCCATGGAGCCTTCGGCAGCCCCAGCACCCACAATTAAATGCAGCTCGTCAATAAAGACGATGGCATTTTTATCCTGCTCCAACTCGGCAATAATTTTTTTAAGCCGTTCCTCGAACTCACCGCGGTACTTAGTGCCGGCTATCATGCCAGCCAGGTCTAGGGTAATAATTTTCTTTTCCAGCAGGCTATCAGGCACCTCTTCGTTAACAATCCTTTGGGCCAGACCCTCAACAATGGCGGTTTTACCTACCCCCGGCTCGCCAATTAGCACCGGATTATTCTTGGTACGGCGATTAAGGATTGTAATGACCCGTTTGATCTGCGGCTCGCGGCCTACAACTGGATCAAGTTTTTTATCGCGGGCCAGCTTGGTTAAGTCGGTACCAAAGAATTCCAGGGCCGACTTTTTACCGGACTTACCGCGCCGTCGGCCACTACCAGATGGTTCGTCACTCTCATATTGTTGCTTTTGCAAAAACTGCTCAACTTCACCACTCAAACGGTCGACATCAACGCTCATATCCCGTAGTAGCTGGGTGGCCCGGGCATTTTTCTGGCTCAAAATGCTGTATAAAATGTGCTCTGTGCCGCAGTAATCCTGGTTGAATTCCTGAGCAATTTCCCAAGCCATCTTAAGAGTTAGTTTGGCAGTTTCGGATAAGCCTTTGCCGCCCATATTTATAACTAGAGTCTTGGGAGTCAGATTCAATGCCAGGCGGGCTCTATCTAAGGTTACGCCTGCGCCTTCTAAAATTTTGGCGGCCATCGAGCCCTCTTGAGCCAGTACGCCCAGTAATAAGTGCTCGGTGCCGATATAGGCACTACCAGAGGCTCGGGCAATGGCGTCAGCATGTCGCAGACTATGCAGAGCATTGTTAGTCAGATGACTCAAAAACTCTTGGAAGTCAGGACTGTTGGGTATCATAGGTTTATTATATTCCACCTTTCCTTAGCGTTGGCTGTAATTTATTTGGTTGTCAGTAAAACGCTAATTCTATTATAACAGAAATTAGCACTCGTCAAGTGCGAGTGCTAAAACTTAGAGAGCAACTTAGAGATCTATTTTTCGGGTTCGGTGCTGTGTTCTTCGATGGCCTCGAGCAGGCTGCTCTCCAGCTCACTCTTCTTTTTCAGTTTTTGGACAACCGGCTTAGACTCGACGCCCACTGGCTCTTCGGCCGCTGGCTCTTGAGCAACTACAGCGCCGGCTTTATCAGCTTCAACATCAAGCTCATAGCCTGTTAGTTTGCCGGCTAAGCGCACATTTTGGCCAGACTTACCAATCGCTATACTGAGCTGGTCTTCGGGCACAATCACCGTAGCCTTATCGGCTTTGAGGTTAACCTTAGTAACGTTAGCCGGTTTCATGGCATTAGCCACAAAGGTGGCCGAGTCATCGTCCCAGACTACAATGTCAATCATCTCTTGGTTACCGATTTCATCACGTACAGCGTTGATGCGGGTACCGTGTCCGCCAACAAAGGTGCCAACCGGATCAACTCCCTGAACATTGCTGGCCACAGCAATCTTGGAGCGGACTCCGGCTTCGCGGGCAATAGCTTTAATTTCAACTGCTTTGTTTTCCATTTCGGGTACTTCGGCCTGGAACAATAGTTCGATAAATTCTTTGGAACCACGGCTGACAATCAACTGCGGACCGCGGAAGCCTTTTTCAACATCCTTAAGATATAACTTGAGGCGTTGGCCAGGATAATAGCGTTCACCCTGGATTTGTTCACTAACCGGCAAAATACCCTGGGCGCGGCCCAGTTCTACGCGGACCATCCGGCCTTCTACGCGAGTAACTACACCATTAACTATGCCACCGATTTTATCCTCGTATTCGGCCAGTACAATTTCGCGCTCGGCCTCACGCAGGCGCTGTAGAATAACTTGCTTAGCAGTTTGGGCTGCTACCCGGCCAAAATCTTCAACTGGCTGTACAATCTCAACAGTCTCGCCAACTTTAGCGTTTTTGCGCATGACTTGGGCTTCGCTCAGGCTTATCTGCGTTTGTGGATTTTCCACCTCCTCAACAATTTCTTTTGTGACAAAGGCTGTTACATCACCCGTATTTAAGTTCATTGTGACACGGACTTCCTGCTCGCGGTCACCATAATCGCGGCGCCAGGCGGCTGCCAAGGCCTGCTGGACTACGTCCTGAACTTGCTCCTCTGGTAAGTTTTTTTCCTCAGCAATTACTTTGATTGCTTGGGCTAATTGTTTAAAATCCATCTCCATGTTTTACTCCTTTCTTATTTGAGCCAGACCTTGTGAAGGTTCTGGTATGAAAAAATCCGACCTGCTTGGCCGGACTGACACCAAGCATTATAACTAAGGATTGTCAAAATTGCAACTTGCTACAATACAGATAATGAAAAGGACAAAAAGCCTGTTCTCGGAATTTAGGCCCGAGCGCTACGAACTAACCCTAAAGTTCGCAAATAATGCCGGCCGGTTGGAGATTTTAGGGAACAAAGTCGGACGGCCCAGTCACCGGATTACGTTACATCAACGGAAATTAAGGATATTGAAAGCTGAAATAACACCAAAGGGCCGTAAACATACCACTGTCGAAGTCGACCGAATTAATCACTTACCAAGCTTTGAGCAAGTACGTCTTCACACTAAGCAAATACTCTACCCGGGAACTTATCAAATTAATCTTGAATACCAACTACCCGAAAGTGCTGCGAGCCAGCTGCGAAAAAGCAGTCCAAACCGCGACCTATTACCTTCAATTGATGAACCGGAGTCCTGGGCGGCCGCCAAGTTTGAGATTAAATCGTAAATTGGCCGTTCTTATATATAACCTGGCTTTTACCAGATTTTAAGGTGGCCGTGACCGTCCTGTCAGTTGTCGAAATCATATCAGTGTGGATTACCGATTCGTTATATCCGAGCTTCCTAAAAGTGCTTTTTGGCACACCGACAGTGCTGTCATCGTAGGTGTCGTTATAGGATCGTCCAACTGCTAGGTGGGTATTGCCATAAGGGCCGCCGATGTTTTCATCAAACAGTGTCTCGGCCATAAATTTATCAATTCGTGACAATCGCTTATCGGTCAGTGAAAACTCACCGACCTGGGAAGCACCTTTATCGGTGGCCAGCATTTCGCTTAGTAGTTTTTGGTTCTTTTGGGCGGTGGCTTTAACAACTCGTCCGGCCTTAAAATGTAACTCTATACCCTCAACTTTTGGTCCATAGTAATAAAGCGGCTGATTAAATCGAATCCAACCTTCGGTACCCCGCCAATCGGGCGAAGTAAACACTTCAAAACTTGGAATATTGCGTCCGCCGCCGCCTAACCAACGCCGGTGCCCGCCCATCACAATTAGCAAATCGACATCCTTACCCTTAACCTGAAGGTCTTTGATCTGTAAGTCAGTCAGCTGTTTAGCGACTCGCACCACTTCGGCGCTGGTTTTTTTCCAGCGGGCAATCGGGTCAGCATAGTCCAAGTAACAAGCTTTAATGATCTCGCTCCAATACATTTCTAAGCTTAGGCCGGCTTCTTTGGCC
The DNA here is from genome assembly GCA_019662065.1 of Candidatus Saccharimonadota bacterium. Lineage (GTDB taxonomy): Bacteria > Patescibacteriota > Saccharimonadia > Saccharimonadales > UBA10212 > JAIFWC01. The sequence goes on along the minus strand of JAIFWC010000003.1, from coordinate 24,069 downwards.
ATCGACGGCGTACCAAAAAGCGCTAGGGTCCAGGTATAGCGACCGTCATTTTCTTTTTTATCAAACCACTGCATTAACGGCTTGGCGCTTTTTTGAGCTAACATCATTTTCTTAGGATCAACTTTATCCATCTCATGCACGTCATGATCGGCAATCACCGCAATTCGGTGATCTACTTGCGCCACTAAGCCCTTATAATATTTATCCAAAAAGGCTGTCAGCTGATGTTCATTGGCATTGGCATAAAAATATTTAGAAAAGCCGTTCATATCGTCGGCCAAGCCACCAATTGTTAGACCGCCGCTATCAAGAATTACCTTACGCAGGGCCCGATAAAAAGGCAGAGCTGATAATGGTGACTGTAAAAAGACCACATCACCGGGTTTGATGCCGGTGCCGCCGCCCAGTGCAAAGTTAACCAGCACTTTGGCATACTTCTCCAGAATCTCCTCGGAGGGTCGATAACTCATTGTCAATTATTATAACCTAGGCTTAAAGTTCGACCAGCTCTATATTTTGACAATCGAGTCCGGAAACCGCGGCCGCCATTAGCCGATAGTCGCCATCCCAGCTGTTGGTCTGCCGCCAAATCTCAGCCGCAAAGGTCATGCGTCTTAATTTTTGGTAAGCCACATATTCAAAGCCGTTGCCTTGGGCGGCCGAGGAGCGGTATTTGACCTCAATAAAGTAAACAATTCCGTCTTTTTGAGCCACCACGTCGATTTCGCAAACTTTGGTTTTCCAGTTGCGTCTAATTATTTTATAACCGTCGTTGTTCAAGAGTTCAGCAACGGCTCGTTCGGCGACTAAACCCTGCTCGGTTGTTTTGATGGTAGAACTCCAGTCAATTCAGCTACTGGCATGTAGGAGTAGCGGTGCACATATTTAAGCGCGCCGCGGCTTTTTAGTGCAAGCATATGGGCTTTGGTGCCATAGCCGACGTGGCTATCAAATTTATACGCCGGGTGTTTTTTAGCCAGTTCGAACATAAAACGGTCGCGGGTAACTTTGGCGTGAATACTGGCCGCTGAGATGATAGGCAACAAGTTGTCACCGTCGATCAAACTTTTTGAATGCTTGAATTTCTTTGGAATATAATTGACCGAACCATCCATTATGATTTCCTCATGCGATTGGGTTTCAAGGTTCTTCAGTGCCCGAGCTACCCCCAGTCTCAATGCCTGGGCTAAGCCATAGTTGTCAATTTCGATCGCCTTGACCCAGCCCTCACCAAAATTACAACAAATACTTAACAAGTTAAGTATTTTTTCCCTCTGTTGCCTAGTCAATAGTTTCGAATCTCGCAGACCCTCTGGCAAATCACTGAAGGCTCTAGCAGCTACCACCAGTAACGGCCCTGCCAAACACCCCCTGCCCACTTCATCGACACCCACTATATTCCCCATGTTATTAAGATAACATGGGGAATAAATTTAGATTTAATTACTCCTTGTTTTGGGGTTTAGCCGGGTTTTTGGCTTCGGCTTTTTCGACTGGTTTGGCTTCTAGCTTTTCGGCTTCGGTTTTAGGTTCTTCGGTAGTAGCAGCCGCGGCTTCGGCCTCTTCGGCAGCTTTTTCGGCTTTGGCGGCCTCCGGATCATATGATTCAACTTGGGCTTCGTGGATTTTAGCTTCCTCGGCCTCGGCGGCTTCGTCCTGGATGGTGTTAACCGCGTCGCGATCAAATTCTACACCACTTAAGCGAGCGCTCTTACCGGTTAGCTCGCGCATATAAGTCAGGTAATTGCGGCGGACTTTACTGCGGCGGACAACTTCAACTTTAAGAATATTGGGCGAATGGATTAAAAAGGTCTTTTCTACACCTACGCCGCTGGCTACTCGACGGACAATAAAATTACTTGTTAGGCTGTTTTTGCGGCTGGTTTTAATAACTAGGCCTTCAAAAATCTGGATGCGTTCTTTGCCGGCTTCGCGGATTTTTTGGTGCACCCGGACAGTGTCGCCGCTTTTAACGTCGACTACAGCCTTTTTCTTATACTTAGCCTCAATTTGCTCTATAACACTCGCCATAACCCGTAAATTTTACACTAAATTAACCTCTTAAACAAGCCTTAGCCAACAACACGGTAAACTTCTTCAATCGTAGTTAGACCGGCAATTGCTTTCAGTGCGCCGTCGTGCAGCATGGTCCGCATGCCATCCTGGACGGCTTGGGCCTGGAGCATTTCAGTAGTGATTTGGTTGGGCGGTTGACGCAGCAGTTGTTGCACGCCGTGGGTCATTTGGAGCTGCTCACGCAGCGCCAGCTGGCCAGAAAAACCAAAGGGATTCTCACTCGATTTACCTGACTTATAAAGGGTTAATCCATCAAGGTTTGGCTTTTGGACGTGCGGCGGTAGGCTATCGATTACAGCTTTAAGTTGCGACTTAAGATTTTCATCTGGCTGATAGGCTTGTTTGGTTTTATCATCAAGCCGCCGTACCAACCGCTGGGCCATCACCAAATGCATAGCGTTGGCAAACAGTGGATTGATACCAACCATATCCAACATACGCGTCAAGGCAGCCGCGGCGCTGCCGGCGTGAAAAGTACTCATTACCAAGTGGCCAGTCAAGGCGCCCTGCAATGCAGTTCTAGCGGTATCTTGGTCGCGGATTTCGCCCACCATCACTACATCTGGGTCCAGACGCAAAACGGCACGTAGCCGTTCGGCAAAATCATGTCCTTCCAGCTCGCCAGTTACTGGAATCTGTACTACACCGGGCATGTTATATTCCACCGGGTCTTCTAGGGTGATGATTTTACGTTCTGGAGTATTAAGTGTGTTAATCAATGAATAAAGAGTGGTGGTTTTACCCGACCCGGTTGGCCCAACAATCAACACCATGCCGGTAGGATGCTGAATTACTTCATTAACTACAGCTGATTCTTGGCGACTCAAGCCTAAGTTTTCCAGCCTTAGAAGCTCCAGCCGCATATTAAACAAACGCATCACGGCGTCCATACCATAAACGGTCGGCACAGTTTCGACCCTCAGGTTAATTACTACTTCTTCGCCGGTGGCCATCTTATAAGATCGGCTGATATGGCCAGTTTGCGGTTGCTCTTCTTGGGTCGAAACATTAGCCGCGCTGGCTAGGCTGGAGCTTAGAAGCCGATATTTTTGGTGGCTGATATATGCCACCGGATGTAATACGCCATCAACCCGGTAGCGTACCCTGACATTATCTTTTTGGTTCTCTAGATGGATATCGCTAGCCTTAAGCTCATAAGCTTGCTGCACTAAATAAGCCAACATGTCATCGGGCCGGACTTGCTCAAGCGTTTGGCTAACATGGTCGATAATACTGCCGGTCTCAGCCTTAGCTGCCGGCTCGGTGATACTAATGTCTTCATATTCAACTGTCTTGGGCGGGTCATACAACAGCATATATTCCTTAAAGCCGGTCTCAGAGATAATTGAAAAAGTTAGCCGCTGGTCGGTAAAGCGCGACCGTAGCTTGTTAAGGGTTTGCTGGGCGGTGGTGGTAGTAATACCAAAGTGGATGTTATGGTCGTCGGCGGTTAGAGGCACAACTCTTAGTTGTTTTAGCTCTGGGGTGCTCAAGACATCCTTAAAGAGCTGTTTTTGAATCTGTGAGGTGTCTACAAAGCCCATACCCAGCACACCGGCGCGACGGGCAGTAACCTGTTCCTCCTGGAGCCGGGCGTTCTGCATATCAATATTATAAGCTTATGCTTACGAATTTCTAAGCGCCAAAATTTCCAAAATTGGATTAAAATTTAAGACATGCGCCAGATTATCCTGATTATCCATAATGTCCGCTCGGCCCACAATGTCGGCAGTCTGCTACGAACAGCCGATGGCTTAGGTATTGAAAGAGTGGTGATTAGTGGGCATAGCCCGTATCCTAAGCTCGAAGCCGACAGCCGGCTGCCCCACCTGGCTGTCAAAAACCACCGCCAAATTCAAAAAACCGCCCTGGGCGCCGAGACATCTGTGGCTTGGGAGCACGTCGCTGAAATTGATAATTATTTGGACCGACTAAAATCCCAGGGCTACCAAGTTGCCGCCTTAGAACAAACTCCTCGGGCTATTTTACTTAACGAATATTCTCCACCAAACAAGACTGCCCTGCTGGTCGGCAGCGAGATTGGTGGTATTGAACAAGATCTACTTAGCCAAGCCAATGTTCATTTACAAATCCCGATGCTCGGCGCTAAAGAATCATTCAACGTTTCAGTGGCCGCCGCCATGGCCCTTTATCATCTTAGGTACAGTTGACAGCCGGCGTTGCGAAAGTTGTTGCTTAAGGTTAAAATATTGTTTAAATGGCCAAAATAAAAAATCGCGGTTCTGATACCCATAAAACTAAGCCCAAAGGAATTAACTCTAAGGTTTTTGAGCGAGTTTATTGGCCGTATATTCCCCTGGTGCTGGCGATTGGTTTTTTGCTGACGCTTAGTAGCAGTGGCGGGGCGCTCAAAGCCGCCGTCCACCACCCACTTGGCCGGGTTTTGAGTTATTCCACCAGTATGAGTATTGGTGGTTTGCTGGCGAATACTAACGCCCAGCGGACAGCTAATGGTGTGGCCGGCTTGAGCCTAAATAATAAGCTAGACGCTGCTGCCCAAGCCAAGGCCGACGATATGGCCGCCCGTAACTATTGGAGCCATTACACGCCAGAAGGAAACCCGCCGTGGGTCTTTGTTAGCGCCCAGAGCTATTCCTATCAAAAATTAGGCGAGAATCTGGCTACTGGTTTTTCGGATGAGCAATCGACAATTAATGGTTGGATGGCCAGCCCGCCACATCGTGAAAATTTACTAGATTCGGCGTTCTCGGAAGTCGGCTTTGGCTTTGCTAATAACCCTAACTATACGGCGGCCGGGGGCGGCCCAATGACAATTGTGGTGGCCTTTTATGGTAAGCCTCAGGTACTGAGCGCCTCTAATACTAGCCCACCTCCAGCCGCGCCAGCCAGCATTAAAACCTCAACTCCGGCTACACCAGTAGCTAAAGCGCCAGTGGCTGCGGCCGAAGAAACACCAGTTCCAGCCGCTAACCCGACGCCTGAGTCATCCGCCGCCGAGCTAACTAAGCAGCCGGCCACTACACTCACGCCTAAGGCCAAAATCACACCGGCGGTTAAAGCATCTCACTTGCAATTGGCTACACCAGGCTCGAGTTACGGCTCTTTGGCTACTAAGCTCAGCGTGGTGCTGTCTTTAGTGATTATTCTGATGTGGGCTAATCGGCATATCCGGGCACTCCATAAGTTCTTGCTCAAAGGCGAGCACTACGCTATCGGCCACCCTTTAACTGACGTTGGCATTCTGCTGATTTCTGGCATGTTATTTATCCTCAGCCAAACCGCCGGCCTAATACAATAAACAATGGACAAATAATAAGCTGCTCACTGTTCTTTGTTTCTTGCTCTCTTTATTTAACAACAACATTAGTCGAACCGAAGATCGAGGCTAGCTCCCGCAGACTTTCTTCGCTGAGCGCAATCGTTTGCGGTAACTTAATAACCTGTTTAGCCGATGGTTCCCCGGTGACTAACACGACTTCAGTATCACCAGCAAATCCATCGAGTTTTTCTTTCAGAGTCAGAAGCTTTGGCTGGTTATGGCTATCTTCCATCCGTATGTATAGCCTTTGCTTCAAAGTATATGTCTCGACAGGCTTAGGTTCTTTAGATTTATCAAAGGTTGCAACCTGTTCTTGGTCTACCAGCGCTACTTCCTCAACTAATATCTTAAGCTCTTCATTGCGGCTAAAATCAACCCGGCCTTTAGCGATGATAATTTTGTCCTGCTGCCAAATATCAGCATTTTGGGCGTAAGTTTTTGGGAATACAATCAGTTCGGTCTCGCCAGACAAATCAGCGACTTTTACAAAAGCCATTTTGGAGCCTTTTTTAGTGGTAATTTCGCGGACTTGATTAATCGCGCCGCCAATCTTTAAAACCCGGCCATCCAGATTCCTCCCCAATGAAGATATGGCCACCGCTCTGGCTTCTAATATGTCTTTATAATCTTCTAGCGGATGATTACTTAGATAAATACCGAGTAGTTCCCTCTCCCAGTTAAGCTGCTGGGGCAAACTAATTGGCTCGCCGGGTTCTAAATTAATTTGCGGCACGGCTGACTCTTGGGCGTCATCACCAAACAAATCTACCTGGCCATCATTGATATTTTTTTGAATCCGTTGGGCAGCCGCTAAGATATTATCGATGTTGTTGACTAACAACCCCCGCTCACCAAATTGATCAAAGGCTCCGGACTTAATTAGACTCTCCAGAGCTTTACGATTAACGATCCGGCAATTTACCAGTTTGCAGTAATCGCCTAGGCTTTCAAACTGGCCGCCGACTTCATCGCGGGCCCGCAAAATTTCATCAACAGCCCCATGCCCAACGTTTTTAATGGCGTCTAACCCAAAGCGGATTTCGGCCTTGCCGGGCACAATTGCAAACTCATGGAAAGACTGATTAATATCTGGCGGCAAAACCGCAATCCCCATTTTATTAGACTCAGTAATTTCAATCGCCAGGCGGTCAGTATTATCGTAATCGCTGGTTAGCAACGCCGCCATGTAAGCCACTGGATAATTAGCCTTAAGGTAAGCCGTTTGGTAAGCTATCAGGCCATAACAGGCCGAGTGCACCTTGTTGAAGCAGTAGGCTGCAAACTCTTCGAGTTGTTGCCATAATTTTTCCATCATTTTCTGGTCGGCACCAACAGTTTTAACAGCGCCTTCAATGAACTCATTTTTGAGCTTGGCCAAAACTTCTGGGATTTTTTTGCCAATACCTTTACGCAGCGTATCGGCTTGGCCACCTGTGAAACCGCACATGTCTTTACTGATCTGCATGACCTGTTCTTGGTAAACAATGATGCCATAGGTGTTTTCTAGGGCATTTTTCATAATTGGGTGCATGTATTCAATTTTTCGCAGGCCGTGTTTGCGGGCAATAAAATCGTCTATCCACTGCATTGGACCTGGTCGGTATAGCGCCACCATGGCGATGATGTCTTCAAAGACCGTTGGTTTGAGCTGCTTTAAATAACGGCGCATGCCGGCCGATTCCAGCTGAAAGACGCCAGTAGTATCGGCCCGCTGCAAAAGCTCAAAGGTTTTTTTATCATCGAGCGGAATCTTGCTGATATCAATATCCTTACCCTCTACGCGCTTAATAATTCGGAGAGTATTTTTAATAGTAGTTAAGTTAGACAAGCCCAAGAAGTCCATTTTGAGAAGGCCTAAATCTTCGACCGGACCCATAGAATACTGGGTGGCAATCGCTCCTTTTTGGGCGACTTCTAGGGGGGCGAACTGAACGATTTCGTCTGGAGCAATAACTACCCCGGCGGCGTGCACGCCATGGCTACGGATCGTGCCTTCAAGCTTGGTAGCCAGCTCAAAAACCCGGCGCGATTGTTCATTGGTTTGATTCTCGGTTTTTAAATCCGGGATCTCGCGCAGCGACTTTTCTAGCGGCGTATGACGGCCCTGGATTGGCTGTGGAATCATTTTGGCTAAACGGTCAGCCTCAGCATAGGGTACCTGCAATACCCGCGCCACATCGCGTACCGAGTTACGGGCAGCCATCCGGCCAAAGGTCACGATGTTTGCTACTCGATCAGAGCCGTATTTTTCAATACAGTAATGGATAACCTCATCGCGCCGGCTGTCTTGAATATCGATGTCCATATCGGGCATGCTGATGCGGTCAGGGTTTAAGAACCGCTCAAAAAGTAAATCATATTTAAGCGGCTCAATTTCAGTGATCCGCAGCGCGTAGGCTAAGATTGAGCTAGCAGCGCTACCCCGTCCCGGCCCAAACACAATGCCGCGATCTTTTCCCCAGTTTATAAAATCGGCCACGATTAAAAAATAGCCATTAAAGCCCATTTTGCTAACAATATCCAACTCAAACTCGGCCCGCTCTACCACGTCCTTGCTCAAAGTTTTTTTGGCCTCGGTTGGCGTTAACTTTAAGGACTTGTCTCTGGTTTTGTGGCCGTAGCGCCAGGCTAAACCCTGCCAAACCTGCTCCTCCAAGTAAGTCTTTTCGTTCTGGCCTTTGGGAGTAGGGAATTTAGGTATCAGGATTTTACCGAGTTCTAAAGTTACATCACAGCGCTCGGCAATTTTGGCGGTATTTTTAATTAGCTCAGGATGCTCGCTGCCCCAGCGCTTAATAATATCTTTGGGATCGGCCACATGCAGCTCAAATTCCTTCAAACTAAAACGCTGCTCATCCGATAAAAACGAACCGGTCTGGACGCATAGCAGTATTTCATGGGCTTCTTGGTCTTCGTGCAACAGATAATGGGCGTCACAGGTTACCACCGCCGGTAATTTGAGGTCCTTGGCTAACTTTAGTAGCTGTTGGTTAACCTTGTTTTGTTCGGCCCAAGCAGTAGGGTGCTGCGGGTGGCCATGATCCTGGAGCTCGATATAATAACGATCCCCAAAGATTTGCTTGTACCACTTGGCAGTCTTTTTGGCCAACTCGTATTGGTCTTGGCGCAGGGCGTCACTAACTTCGCCGCCAATACAGCCGCTCAATACAATTAAGCCATCGCTATATTTTTCGAGCAAACCATGGTCAATTCTGGGCCGATAATAAAAACCTTCTAAGTTGGCGATGCTCGATAGTTTCATCAGGTTTTGGTAACCCTGATTGTTCATGGCCAGCAACGTTAAGTGGAAATATTGGCGGTCATAGGCCGGGTCTTTATCAGCGTAGGTCCGGGAGGCCACGTACGCTTCTAGGCCGATAATTGGTTTAATGCCGCTGGCTAAACCGGCCCGATAAAACTCTACGGCGCCGCTCATAGTACCGTGGTCGGTAATGGCTACAGAGTCCATGCCGAGTTGGTTGATCCGCTCAAACAAGGGGGGCACTTTAGTCAGGCCATCCAGCAAGCTGTACTGGGTGTGGTTGTGCAAGTGCACAAAATTTGAGGCTTTTAAGGCCCCGGCCCGACCGGTTTTACCCTTTTCCATTAGTATTATTATATCTCAGCCAGACCGAGCGCTCTGTAGTAAAAAATTACTTACCCGGTTTAGCTTTTAAAGAATTTCCCTAAATTCTTTACGGCCAGCTTACCCTGTTTGACAGCCTTGTTTAAATCAGGGTCAGTTGCCTCACCGTTTTTGACGGCTTTGAGTACTTGAGTAGTTTTATTCTGGGCGTCTTTGGCCCTGATTAAGGCTTCGTTAAACTCCGCGCGGGCCGTAGAGCTTAAAGCAACTGTTTTGACCTTAGCTGATTTGATCAAGCCTTTAAGTTCATCATTTAGGTCTTGAAGCTCATCTTCGGCAGTAGCCTTGACGTCATCAGCTTTCTGGGCGATGTCATGGCGCGTATCTTTACCGCTTTTGGGAGCAGTTAGGATACCAGCCAAGTAACCCACGGCACCAGCTATTGCCGAGCCAACGGCTACTTTTCTAACAGTGTGTTCTTTGCGTCTAAATGTCATAGCTTATCCCTTTCGTTTACGGATCCTATTGGTTTGCTCGACTATACTGCCCAATAACTTTAAAATCGCCAATGGCGAAGCGGCTCGCTCAAAACTGTTAGCGGCGGCTTGGACTGATCCGGCTACATCTTCGGCTCGCTCGGTAATTCGGCGCAGTTGTTTAAGAATTTTTACGACAAATACCAGGGCTACGATTAAAACGATTAGAAAAACTGCTAAGATTGAGCTGACAATAATCACTAAAACTTCTGAAGCTGTATTCATAATCCGTAGTATAAGTCTAAACTAGTCTGTCCGGCAAATATGTTACTTATTTTACAGGCCTAAGCGCTGTTTGATGAGGCGTTGGGCTATTTCTGGATTGGCTTGGCCTTTACTCTTAGCCATAACCTGGCCGACCAAAAAGCCAATGGCTTTGAGCTCACCATTCTTAGTATCCTCGGCAGCCTTTTGGTTTTGAATTAGTACTTCATCAACGATTTTTTCGATTGCGGCCTCGTCTGAGACTTGGGCTAGATTAAGCCGCTTGGCAATCTGCTGTGGTGTTTCATCGCTGGTAGCCATTTGTTGTCTGATAATTTTGGCCGCCGAAACGTTAAGCTCACCGCGGTCTATCATTTTTGATAATTTAACGTCTCGAGTTACGTCCAACTCGCCGGTTTCCAGGGCCCAAAAAGCCAACCGCCGGGCATTTTCATCACCAACTGTTTTGATAACGCCGATAATTTTATTGACGATCTCTGGTGGCATACCCAGGATATCTTCAACCACGTTTGATGAAATACTTAACTTGTTAAGCATTTTTCTAACTTCAGGTGGCAAGCTCGGCATTTCGGATTTCACTTTACTTATAAACTCCTCGCTGAGCTCAAGTGGCGGAATATCTGGTTCGGGCATATAACGATAATCATGGGCTTCTTCCTTGCCCCGCTGGCTGGTGGTCTTTTGCTTGGCTTCGTCCCAGCCACGGGTTTCTTGGTCTACCATTTGGCCTTTTTCCAGCCATTCAGTCTGGCGGTCAATTTCATAATTCACAGCGTTTTCGACACTGCGAAAACTATTGAGGTTTTTGATTTCTGAACGTTTGCCAAGTTTGCCGACTTCTTTACTAACGCTGATGTTGACATCAAACCGCATATTGCCATGGTATAAATCAACATCGCTGACTTCAGAGTATTTCATTAAAAGGTATAGCTCACGGGCGTAGGCTTTGGCTTCGGCCGCGGAGCTGATGTCAGGTTCGCTGACAATTTCCAAAAGCGGCGTACCAGCCCGGTTTAAATCAACTAGAGAATAATCAGCGTCCGCCGGATGGATGTTTTTACCAGCATCTTCTTCTAGGTGCACGCGGGTGACCTGGATTTGTTTGGTTTCACCACCGGCTTCAATTTCTACGTAGCCCCCAATAATAATCGGGTCTTCGTACTGGGTGATTTGGTAACCTTTAGGTAAATCGGGATAGAAGTAGTGTTTACGGTCAAACTTAGAGAATTTTTGGGGTTTGGTGTTGAGTGCAAAAGCCGCCCTAGTGGCTAGTTCTAGAGCCTTTTCATTTAATACTGGCAAAGCTCCCGGTAAACCGACATCGATGTGGCTGATAAGGCTGTTGGGTTGGGCCTGGCGGGCATCATTACCGACGGCCGAAAATAGTTTGGTCTTGGTTTTTAGTTGCACATGGCATTCAATACCAATCGTCGGAATGTATTCACTAGAGCTCATATATTCCTCCATGAAACAATAAGCAATGAGCTTAGCTTGTTCTTTGTTATTTGTTCTTTGTTCATTATTATAAGGCTCCTAGGTCTTTCAGCCCCTGGCGAAAACCGGTTAAGGCAGCTTGGGCCTCCCTTTTCTTGAGGCGGACATTTGGCTCATGTACCAGACGGTTACGTAATTTATGGGCGTACCAAACAGCGTCGTTGTCGGAAAGTCTGCGCTGGGCCGAAACCAGTCGTTCGCCCATAGTTTTACCCTTAAATCGGTGTTTTTTAAGGGCTTGGTCGAGCAATTTGTCACCATCGACAATCGCCAGCACCATGCCTTCGGGGGATTTGACCCTGGCTAGCAGCTCCGCCCACTGGTATTCAAAATATTCGTGGTTGAGCTTAGGTTGGCGGCGGCGGGCCAGGCGCGAAACTATCGCCAGCATCACGACGCCAAAAACGATAATAGCTACAAAAAATACCCACATCAGCCCAGATCCTCAAAGGCCTTAGCCGCTGCCAACATCTGGTGGTCGCTGGCCATCGGCGCAATTATCTGCAAGCCCACTGGTAAATTGCCAGCTAGCCCGGCTGGTACACTAATCGCCGGGTTGCCAGACATGTTGGCGGCCACGGTCATAATGTCATTTAAGTACATCTTTAGGGGGTCGGCAGTTTTTTCACCAATTTTAAAGGCAGGGGTTGGACTAATTGGCCCGACCAAAAAATCAAACTTAGAAAACGCTTCGCTAAATTCATTAATGATCTTGGTACGTACGGTCTGGGCTTTTTTGTAATAAGCATCGTAATAACCGCTGGAGAGAACATAAGTTCCAATCATAATCCGTCGTTTAGCCTCGGCGCCAAAACCTTCTTCGCGGCTCAGCTCATAACTTTCATCGAGATTTTTGGCATCTTTAGCGGAATAGCCGTAGCGTTGGCCGTCGTAGCGGCTTAAATTGCTGCTGACCTCGGCCGGGCAAACAATATAATAGACCGCTAGAGCCAATGGTAAGCTTGGCAAGCTGACCTCTTCAACTGCTGCGCCAGCACTTTTTAATTTTTCAATCGATCCTTCGATTACTGCCTTTACTCCAGCATCCAAGCCCTCCTGCATATATTCTTTAATGACGCCGATTTTTTTTCCGCTCCAATCAAAGTCTAAGTCCGTATATGAAGCTTCAGCTTTTTCGATAGTCGTACTGTCTAGCTCATCCCGCCCACTCATTACATCCAGCACTAGCGCGGCATCAGTTGCTGTCTTGGTTAGGGGACCAATTACATCAGTACTACTGGCCATGGCTACCACTCCACTGCGGCTGACCCGGCCGTAGGTTGGCTTAACACCAACCGCCCCGACAAAACTGGCTGGCAAGCGAATTGAACCACCAGTGTCAGTACCCAGCGCAAACGGCGCCATATCTAAGATCACGGCCGCGGCCGAACCGCCGGAGCTACCACCTGGCACCCGAGTTTTATCATGGGGGTTTTTAGTAACGAACCAATCCGAATTTTCGGTGCTAGAACCATGGGCAAAGGCATCCAAATTAGCCTTGGCGACGCAAATGGCGCCTTCGGCTTCTAATTTTTCGATAGCGGTGGCTTGGTACGGCGCTTCGAAAGGCCGCAAGATGTTGCTGGCGGCGGTTGTTTTACCGCCCAGCGTCAAAAAATTATCCTTAGCAATAAACGGCACACCAGCTAGGCGGCCAGCTGGCTGCTTATCAATCTGGGCTGCCCTGTCTAAAGCCCGGCCTTCTAGGGTTGAAATTATAGCGTCAAATTCCTGGTTATCGCTTATTGCTTTTAAGGACTGTTTGACTAGCTCAACCGCTTTTATTTTGCCGCTTTTTACATCAGCGGCCAGTTCATCGATGGCTGGCCAGCGACTCACTCTAACACCCTTTTCACCTTAAACTGGCTGTCTTGAGTGGCCGGTGCGTTTTTTAGCAAATCTTCAACCTTGTAACCGTAGTCTTTGGTTTCATCCGGCCGATAGACATTCTTTAAGCCACTTACCTGGTAGGTTGGCTCTAAGCCGGTGGTGTCAACTTGGTTAAGAGTTTCTACGTAGCTTAAAATCTCGGACAGCTCACCGCGCAGTTTTTCAACCTCATCATCGCTTAAGCGAAGCTTGCTCAAGGCCGCCAATTTCAACACGTCATCACGCGAAAGTTTGCTCATATCTTAAGCTCAATTATAAAGCTTCGCGCCATGAAAGGCATAATCCTTTTGAGGATCGCCTTTCTTGGGCTCATCATATATTTCTCGCTAAACGCTCGAATTATAACAAAAATTACTCTATAACTTGGCTTTGATTTCGGTGATTAAATCGCGCAGTTCAGCGGCTTTTTCGAACTGTAAATTAGCGGCCGCTAAATCCATTTGCGATGTTAAATCGCGGATGAGGTGCTTGTATTCGTCCTTAGGGATTTTTTTAAGGTCTAATTTTGGGGCTTCTTCTTTGGCTTCGCGTGGCAACATGTCGCCGATTTGGCGGCTGATGCTGGTTGGGGTGATGTTGTGCTTGATGTTGTATTCTTCTTGAATCAGCCGGCGCCGGTTAGTCTCATCAATTGTCCGCTGCATACTGCCGGTAACCCTATCGGCATACATAATCACCCGGCCCTCCTGGTGGCGGGCTGCCCGGCCGACGGTTTGGATTAGGGCCTGTTCGCTGCGCAAAAAGCCTTCTTTGTCGGCATCTAAAATCGCCACTAGGCTGACTTCTGGTAAATCCAGGCCTTCGCGCAGCAGGTTGATACCCACCAATACGTCATAAACCCCTAGCCGTAAATCTCGCAGAATATCCGTCCGCTCCAGTGTATCAATTTCGCTGTGTATATAAGCGACCTTCATATTTAGCTCTTGCAAATACTCAGCTAAGTCTTCGCTCATGCGTTTAGTAAGGGTGGTGACAATTATCCGCTGTTTTTTTTCAACTGTCGCCCGGATTTCAGCAATTAAATCATCGACTTGGCCCTCAATTGTCCGAACTTCGATTTCTGGATCGAGCAGTCCGGTTGGGCGGATTACTTGCTGGGCAGGTTCAGGGCTGCGCGACAGCTCATACTCAGCCGGCGTAGCGCTGACATAAATTGTTTGGTTCATGTGACGCTCAAATTCACTGAACGTCAGCGGCCGGTTATCTAAGGCGCTTGGCAAACGGAAGCCATGTTCAATCAAAACTTCTTTGCGGGCTCTGTCACCATGGTACATGCCCCTCACCTGAGGTATGCTCATGTGCGACTCGTCAACAATCAGCAAATAATCATCCGGGAAATAGTCGAGCAGCGTGGCCGGTTGTTCACCGGCTTCGCGGTTAGTTAAATAACGGCTGTAGTTTTCAATGCCTTTGACAAAACCGGTCTGCTCGAGCATTTCCAGGTCAAACTTCACCCGCTGCTCTAAGCGTTGCGCCTCAATTAACTTATTGTGCTTTTTAAACCATGCCGTCCTTTCTTCAGTTTCTTGGCGAATTTTATCAAGCGCCCGCACAAGCTTTTCGTTAGGGGTTACATAGTGGCTGCCTGGAAAGATAGTTAATTTGTTAAGTATTTTTTCAATCTCACCAGTCAGCGGGTTGATCTGGGTCATGCGCTCCAGCTCATCACCGAAAAACTCAACCCGGTAGGCCGCCTCATCACCAGCCGGAAAAATATCAACCACATCTCCCCTGACCCGGAAGGTGCTCCGGTGAAAATCGATATCGTTGCGCCGGTATTGGATATCGGTTAGTTGGCGTAATAGCTTATCGCGAACCCGACGCTCGCCGGCGGCTAACCTGATGGCCATGCCATCATAATCATCGACTGATCCAATGCCGTAGATACACGATACGCTGGCGACAATCACCACATCGCGCCTGGACAGCAAACCGGCGGTAGCGGCATGGCGCAGCCGGTCAATCTCTTCATTGATATCACTATCTTTTTCTATATAGGTGTCGCTGCGCGGCACATAGGCTTCTGGCTGGTAATAATCAAAGTAGCTGACAAAATAATGGACGCCGTTTTCCGGGAAAAACATCCTAAATTCGTTATAAAGCTGGGCGGCCAGAGTTTTATTGTGGCTCAAAACCAGTGTTGGCTTTTGAGTATTTTGAATTAAATTAGCCATAGTAAAGGTCTTGCCGCTACCGGTTACACCCAGCAGGGTCTGGCCTTTGTCACCTTTTTCTATGCCCGCAGTCAATTGGGCAATCGCCGATGGTTGGTCACCCATCGGCTGATAATCACTCACCAGTTTGAACTTACTCACCTATAAATTGTAGCAACCGGCCTACTATTTGTAGAGTTGGCGGTAGGGTTGGTGTAGTTTATCGAGCAAGTGTGTTAGTTTGGCCACAAGCTTATCCGGATCGATATCATTTAAAACTAGATCGGGGTCGGCGTTGGGCAGTAGTTTTAATAATCCCTCGATTTGGTCGCCAATGCCGCCGGCGCCTTCCAATAGGCCTAGTGGGGTGTGGGTTTCCATGGCCACCGTAAATTCGTGCAGTGTACCAAGCCGGCCACCAATGCTAACTACAGCGTCAGCTGAGTTAATTAAAAGCGCGTCGCGGCCAGAATAGTGCAGGCCGGTGTACAAAATAGAGTCGTAAGCCTCAGTTGGCAAGCGATACTTTAAAACGTGTTCTACTTTAGTGGCGGCCGGGCTGATGCCCAGGCTCATTTTGCCACCAGCTTTTTTGTAGCCTTCGGCTGCAAAGTTTGGCAAACCGGTAGTGGCGCCAGTCATCAAGCTGTGGCCGGCCCGGGCAATCGCTGCCCCGGCCTCAAAAGCCAGCATTTTGCCCTGCTCGGCGCTCAGACCTTTAGCCGCACCAGACACACAAATTTGATATTTGCCCACCTTAAATATCCTCTACGTATTCGTACTCAAAGGCTGGCTGATTATTTGGTACATTGAAGTTGATGGCTTTATTTTTGAGACCTGCCAGCAAATCTTCCTCGATTTCGAGCTGGTTATCATATCTTTGCAGCAATTTTTGCCAGAACGAGCGCCGCGCACCATCGAGCAATCGATTATCGTAGCTAATAGTCTCTGTGGCGCTGCGGCTAATGTCGCTAAGGTTTAGAGAGACATGCTCAGAGTCCAGGTTGGCGATCAGCCCATCCATTTCGCTCCACCAAGCTAGTACAGGGCTAAATTTGGCAACTTCTGCCGATAAATCTAACTCACCAAAATTACTTAATCCGTCAGCTAGCAAAATTGCTATGCTAAGCAACGGTATTTCTGAAGAGGTGTCCGGTTCGATTAAACCAAGCGAACCAATGCTATTGTCGTAAGCTAAAATTGAATCGCTATTTAAGCCCCACTGGCTTTGGGCTAGGTATTTAATACAAACTGGCCGCAGCTCAAAGGCGCTGGAATCCAACTTGGAAACCTGTTTACCAAGTTCCTTTTGCCAATTCTGGGACTCTAAGAATTGGGCCGTTAAGAATAACTGGGCTGGGCTTTCGCGCTTGAGCATTGACTCAAGGGAACGATACTTTAGCTGTTTCAGCAGTTTTTTGGGTGGATGCTGGCGTAATATGTTTTTAGCAACTGCGGTTTTCAGCACCCAGCGTTGTGGTAGGTCGAGATTCTTAGACACTAAATCAATAGCCACATTGGACTTAGAGCTAAAATCTTGCGAAGCTATACGGTTTTGGGCATCAAATAAATTGCTGTCTTTTTGGAACTTAACTAACAGTGCGTGATAGAGTTCAGCGCCGGTAGTGTCATCCGGGTCTAAATTAAGCTCAGTAATTTTGGCCCTGGTTTTTTGGATGTTATCGGCTAAATGTCGAACATCGTGACTCGGATAACCGTTTTTATCTTCAAGTTTGGCAATTATCTTCTTAAGGCTTTGCTCGGGCTGGTCCAAGATTGAGGCTAAAGCTTTACTCATCGCAGCCGCTCCGGGTGATACCAATTGGGTGCATCGCGCAGGTGTTTTTCGATTTGTTTTTCACTTAGCAATCCAGCTTGGGCACCGACTTGCTGGACGACGCTCATTGAATTGATGGGCGCCCACAGCAGTGCGCTCTGGACATCGGCGCCTTTAGCTAAAGCGGCTACAAAGGTTGAGGTAAAGGCATCGCCGGCGCCGGTGCGCTCAAACGGCGGTTTGGGGTCCGGATAAATTGGCATTTTCCAACGCTGGTCTCCATCGCTGGCGTAGGCGCCAGCATGCCCATCACTGATAAGGATGGTTTTGGGGCCTAATTTATGCAACTTATCAAATAAATCATTAACATCGTGGTGGTCGCCGCCGGAAATAGTAGTGGCTTCCTCACGATTAACTGCCAATATTTCTGAGCGTTCATAGATTTTGGTCAGGCGCTTGGTACCGGCCTCGATCTGAAAAGTACCTGGCTGAAAAGCCAGCTTAACGTTTGGATGGGCTTCTAGCCAGGCCAGAATTTGGTCGTGGTATTCTATGGCGTGCTCGCTTATACTGCTGAAATAAACCCATTTGGGGATATCTATTACCCGAAAGCGCGGCCAGTGATAGTCATATTCCTCATGTTTGATCAAAATGGTGCGCTCCTCTTTGTACCAAAGCACGTAATGGTAATTGCTTTTGTGGCCGGGATTGATGTGCACAAAGCGGGTATCGACGTCATTTTTCTCAAGCGCCGCGATAATGTCCCGGCCATATTGGTCAGAACCGACATTGGCCGCCAATGCGCTCTTTAGGCCTAAACGGGCAAAAGCCACCGAAGCATTAGCGGCGTTGCCGACACCTTCTAAAACCTCGGTGTGGTCAAAAGGGACCTTAGTGGCAAACGCCATACTAAGTCGCGGTCCGTCCTTGGTTTTTTCGACTTTGGCTTCATCGTCTAGCAGCTTTATAAAGGCGTCAGTTACGACATCGCCCACCGACAAGACATCGATTTGAGCCTGGGCCATACTTAAACCCGATTTTCTGTTTTTATTCTTGTCATACGCCTTATGTTTATTTTAGCGGTTAAACTCTGGCTTTGCCAGCACTATTGAAGGTGTCAATCTTGGACTCAACTACCTTCTGGACAGCCTCAATCACTTCATCCATCAGCTTGACTACAGCGTATTCAGTTTTATTCTCAGCCAAGACTTTCTCGAGAGTATCGCGGTAGGCAATCCGCATATCACTATTGATGTTGACCTTGGTAACGCCAATCTTGACGGCTTCCAAGAAGTAGTGGCCGGG
The DNA here is from genome assembly GCA_019662065.1 of Candidatus Saccharimonadota bacterium. Taxonomy (GTDB): domain Bacteria; phylum Patescibacteriota; class Saccharimonadia; order Saccharimonadales; family UBA10212; genus JAIFWC01. The sequence continues at coordinate 5,726 of JAIFWC010000003.1, read as the reverse complement.
TGTACCACTACCACCGTGTAAAGATATATTACAATCCAGGGCGGACCGGATTTCTTTGAGTAAATCCAAGTGCAGGACTTTGGGCGCCGGATAGTGGCCATGCAAGTTGCCGATAGCGGCGGCGTAGGTGTCAATCCCGGTTTGCTCAACAAAATTTTGGGCCTCTACGGGCTCGGTAAAATATTTTTTAATCTCGGTGTAATCGATCTTTTCGGTGTGCAAGTTAGATGAGCCGCCAAAATAGTGGGGCTCGGCTTCTACCAAGGCTCCGGTAAGCTTGGCGGCCCGCACAACTTCTTTAGTCTTGGCGATAATTTCTTTATCCGTGGCATTGTGGTCGGCCTGCGAAATATCGATATGGATACACTCAAAGCCAGCCGTAATGCCGGCAATCGCGTCCTCGACCGTTGGGCTGTGATCCAGGTTGATATACATCTCAACCCCGTAATCGGCCTTGTAGTTATCGACCATATCACGGACATTATCTAAGCCCAGAGCATCGACTTCGCCTTTGCTTACCTCTACCAGCACTGGAGCTTTTTTGGCTTTTGCGGCAAATACTACAGCTTTAAGGGTCTCCTGGTTGTCCAAATTAAAAGCACCCAGCGCATAGTGTCCCTTTCGGGCCCGGGCAAAGGCTTCGCGGGCAGCGGTGCAATCATTTTTGATTTTAGAATAGCTAGCAGTCATTAGTGCTTATGTCCTGTGTGGTCCATCAGCAGCCGGTGGGCAGTCATGGCGATGTGGGCTGCTGTTAAACCAAAATGTTTTAGTAGCTCATCTGGCCGGCCGGATTCGCCAAACCGATCGTTCATACCAATTCGTATCATTGGTGTAGGTAAATTCTCGCCCAGCAGCTCTGCCACAGCCCCGCCCAAGCCACCATTAATTTGGCCCTCTTCAACGGTCACTACATGCCTAGTGCGCTCAGCACTATCCAAAATCACCTGGTGGTCAATTGGCTTTATGGTCGGTACATGGACGACTTCGACGTTAACGCCATCTTTATGCAAGCTGGCAGCTGCTACCATGGCCTGATAAGTCATAGTACCGGTGGTAATTAAACTGACATCAGTGCCTTTTCGGTAAACATATGCCCGGCCAATTTGGAATGGCGTCTGTTCGGTAGACATAACAGGAGTTGCTTCGCGAGTAACCCGCATGTAAGTTGGCCGGCCGTCCTTAGCCATTGCCAGCGTGGCTTTGGCGGCTTCGATACTATCACCGGGAGCTAGTACCACCATATTGGGCATGGCCCGCATAATTGATAAATCTTCGAGCATCTGGTGGGTAGCGCCATCGGCGCCGGTATATAAGCCAGCGTGCGAGCCAATAATTTTAACCGGCTGGTTGTTTAGGGCAATAGTGGTGCGGATTTGTTCCCAGTTGCGGCCGGGACTAAAGGTCGCGTAACTAGATACAAACGGAATCTTGCCCATGGCTGCCAGGCCAGAGCCGACGGTTACCAAGTTTTGTTCGGCGACGCCGATTTCAATAAACCGCTCCGGAAAAGCCTCGGCAAAAAAGTGCATATTGGTCGATTCGGTCAAATCGGCGCAGGCCGCCACCACATTTTCATGGAGCTTACCGGCTTCTACCAACCCGCGGCCAAACCCTTTGCGGATTGGCTCGGTAGTCAAAGCCCGTTTAGCTAAATGCAGATCGTTCATTCGTGCTCACTCCGGATTTTACCGCCTAGAGTGCGTAGCTCCTTCAGGGCTTTAATAGCCTGTTCGTGGTTGGGCGGGCTGCCGTGCCAATGAAAGTCATATTCCATAAAATCGACGCCCTTGCCGGGCACTGTGTGGGCGATAATCATCACGGGTTTTTCAACAATCGCTTTAGCCATCTGGCAAGCGTCAATAATGGCTTCGACATCATTACCATCAATTTCCAGCACGTGCCAGCCAAAACTTTCCCACTTTTCGCGCAAGTTTTCCAATGGCATTACCGTCTCGGTCGGTCCGTCGATTTGGATATTATTACGGTCGGTAATAGCGATAATATTATTAAGGTGATATTTGCTGGCCAGCATGGCCGCTTCCCAAATATTGCCTTCGTCCTGCTCGCCGTCGCTCATTACCACATACACCCAGCGGTGTTGGGCCTTATCCATCCGCAGAGCCAAAGCCATACCGGCGGCTTGGCTGAGGCCACAGCCTAATGGTCCGCTGGTGGTTTCTAGACCGGGGAGCCGCTGACGCTCGGGGTGTCCTTGCAGGCGCGAGCCCATTTGGCGCAGTGTCATCAATTCTTTGCGCGAAAAATAGCCGGCATTAGCCATGGTGGCATAACGCACCGGTACACAATGCCCATTGCTCAACACTAAAATGTCGCGTTCTTCCCAGTCTGGATTATCGGGGTTGTGTTTTAGGATTTTGAAATAAAGGGATGCAAAGATATCGGCTAGCCCCAGTGGACCGGCCGAATGGCCGCTGCCAGCGTGCTCCAACATTTTGATAATGTCGATACGGATTTGGTTGGCTTTTTTCTCGATATCTGCCGCAGAATAATTTTTTTGAGTTTTAGCCATCTTAAGCCTAAATTATACCTTGAAAATGCTTATGTAGTGCCGGTTTCGTCAGCAATCCGCTGCAACCGCTTATAAGCCTGTTCGGCATCAGGCGCGCTTTGAAGATAGCCGCCAACATTAAAGACGTCCACGCCGCCGCTGGCCAAGCGGGCGATGTTCTGGTCGTTAACACCACCGTCCCAGCCAATTTCTATATCTGGCCGCTGGTGCCTAAGTACTTCGACTTTCTTCAACATATCCAGGTTGGCGTGGCCGCCAAAACTACCCAGGCTGCCACTGAATACCAAAACGTGGTCGATATGATGTAGCGCCGGCATGATAGTCGCAATCGGGGTCTGCTGCAGCACGGCCACGCCAACTTTAACACCACGATGGTGGCACAGGGAGGCAACCGACTCAAAATGGCCGTCGGCCTCGCTATGGACAATTATCATGTGGGGTTGGTGCTCTAAGATAGTCTCAATCGCCCGTGTCGGGTTTTTATACATCAAATGAAAATCAGCCATGACGCCAACCGGCCACCAGGCGTCTTGCGGTTTTAGCGTTAAGCGGCTGGCAAACTGGCCATCGGTTAAATCAATCTGGATCCGCTCGGCAAAATCAGCTACCTTTGCCATTTGCTGGTGATAGGCTTTGGTGTCGGCTGCTAAAATTGCCGGGCAAACTACTGGCACACTAGTTAACCAGCCTATCTAGCTTGTCGATACGCCGGACGTGCCGCGGCTGCTCGGTAAACGGTGTATCCAGCCACAGCTTGACGACCTGCTTCATATCCATTAACGATACAAACCGGGCAGCCAAGCTTAGCATATTAGAGTTGTTGTGCTCGCGGCTCAAGCGGACAATTTCATATGGGCTACTAGATACCCGGCCATTAGCGTCAATGATGCGGCCAACCACTGCCGGGCCGTAAAACACGGCACATCTCACACCTTTTAAGCGGTTAGCAGCCATGGCTTCGCCTTGGCCACTGCCACCGAGGATTATGCCACGCTCGCAAGAACCATTAGCTACAGCTTCAGCTGCTTTAAAAATAAAATCCGGATAATCATCGCTGATATTAAGGGTTGTGGGGCCAAAACTTTCGCAAGTATAGTTAAGCGACTCCAAGTAAGCCTGCAAATCCTTCAGTTGTTCAAAGCCGGTGTGGTCGGTAGCTAGGGCAATTTTCATCAGCTATGGGGGCCCTTTAAAATTCGTGCGGCTTATCGGGGCCGGCTTGGGCTTCTGGAAAAACCGCTGGCGGCCCTTGCTCGGGAGCGGTGTCGGCTGGAGTTTCCAAGCCCGGCGCGCCCTCTACGGGCGTATGTTCTTCGGCAGCATTGTGCACCGGTTGGGTTGGTTCTTGCCCTAATGGGTCGGGAGCCGGCAAAAAATCATCGGGCGAAGGCGCTGGTAACATTTCTTCAGATTTCGACTGGTTGGCTGCCGACGAAGATTCTTTAATAACGTCACCACCGTTTAAAATTTTTCCAGTGTCAGCGGTAAGCTCAACCAAGCGGTTGGAATAACCCCACTCGTTGTCATACCAGGCCACGACTTTGAGTAAATTGCCACCAACAACATTGGTTAGGGCTAGATCGACGATAGCTGAATGGCTGTTGCCGATAAAATCAGAGCTGACCAGCTCTTCTTCGGTCACATCTAAAATACCCTGAAAATAGGGGTCTTTAGCGGCTTTTTTAAAGACCTCGTTCACCTCTTCAACAGTTACAGCTTTTTTGGTGACGATCGCGAAGTCTGATAGAGACACGACTGGAGTGGGCACGCGCACTGATAAGCCCCCGAAAATGCCTTCCAAGGCTGGCAGCGCCTTAGCGGCGGCGATGCTGGCACCGGTTGTAGTCGGCACAATGTTTTCGGCCGCTGCCCGGGCTTCTCGTAAATCTTTGGCTGGGGCATCCTGCAAGCGTTGGCTGGCGGTGTAGCTGTGAACGGTAGTCATCATGGCTTTTTCGATGCCAAAGTTCGATTCGATAATCGCAGCCACCGGCGTAATACAGTTGGTAGTGCAAGAGGCATTGCTAATGACTTCGCTACTGCCTTTGAGCTTGTCCTCGTTAACACCAAGCACGATGGTTTCGGCACCGTCGCCTTTGGCTGGCGCGCTAATAATTACCTTCTTGGCGCCGGCATCTACATGGGCGCGGGCTTTGGCCGGATCCACAAACAGCCCGGTTGATTCAATAACCACGTCTACGCCGAGATCCTTCCATGGTAAGGCGGCGGGGTCTTTTTCGGCCAAAACTTTAATTGGCTGGCCGTTTACAATAATATTTTGCTCGTCAAAGCTGACCTTTTGCTGATATGTGCCGTAGCTACTGTCGTGCTTTAGCAAATGGGCTAAGGTTTTGGTGTCAGTCAGGTCATTAACGGCTACGATCTCTAGGTCAGAACGCTCAAAGGCAATTTTAAAAGCATTGCGGCCAATCCGCCCGAAGCCATTTATAGCAACTCTGGTTTTCATTTTTCCACCTTCTTTAGCATAAGCCTTTTAATGCTTATATTGTAAGGGTTAAAACCCTATAAGCGCAACTAAGAGTTTTGGGCGCGGGCAACCGAGTCGGTGATGACTTTTTTGGCTTCGGCGGCGCTGCCCCAGCCTTTGAACTCGACCTTCACGCCTTGCCAGTTGTTCTTCCAGTCTTTGTAATGGGTGTAGAATTGTTCTACTTGTTTTTTGAAGGTAACCGCCTGGTCAGACAAATCACTTAGCTCCTGCAGGTGGTTTTTGCTAATGTCGTCGGCTGGTACACAAACCAGTTTCTCGTCGCCTTCGCCATCATCAACCATGTATAAAACGCCGATTGGTCGGGCTGGCACTACCGCCCCATGGACTACCGGCTCATCAATAAGTAGTAAAGCGTCAAGCGGGTCGCCGTCTTCGCAGAGTGTCCCCGGAACATAACCATAGTCTGCCGGATAGACCGCCGTAGTACCGTTAACCCGGTCTAGGGTTAAGCGGCCAGTGTCCTTATCGAACTCGTATTTGTTGCGGCCACCGCCGCGCTGAATTTCAATAATAATATTTACTTGCTCGGGCGAATTTTTACCGGTAGTTACATCTTGGTAAGCCATTTTTACTCCTTATTCTGGTCTAATTTTAACGGGCTTATCCCTCACCGTAAAGGGTTGCGACGGTTGCGGTAGAAGTTTTTTCGTGGTGCTCCAAGTATTCACGGACCATCAGCGC
>JAIFWC010000034.1 GCA_019662065.1 Candidatus Saccharimonadota bacterium | reverse complement strand
GTACGTGATGCCGGTATACATAAGTATTAGCACCGGCTGACCAAAACCAGCCGGCAGGCCAGGGCCGTACTGACTGGAGTGTAGTGGTGCAGCATCTAAACAACGGCCAGGCTTTGGCAAATTACCAGGCGACAAAGGCTTTTTATCCAGCCAGTATTTATAAATTACTACTTCTGCCAAGCCTATTTGATAAAGCGCCGCTTGATACTTGGGGCCAGTTAATTCCCACTGGCAGCGGCAAAATGGTTTTGTCTGATTGTGTCGATAAAATGATCCGCCTGTCCGATAACAACTGTGGTGCGGCTGTTGGCAGCTGGCTAAATTGGAACAAAGTCCAAAAACAGCTCAGCGCGATGGGCCTAAGCGGCACAAATTTAGCGACAAGAGAAGATAAGGTGCACACTACGGCTGGCGATGTCAGCCGGCTGTTAAACCAATGGTATCAATCACAGTCTGGGATCCCAGCCGGTCAGTTCGTGCTCTCTTCGATGCAGCGCCAAATCTACCGCAAAGGCATTCAGGCCGGCAGCCCGGGCTGCACCGTGTACGACAAAGTCGGCGATTTGAATGGTTATCGCCACGATGCCGCGATTGTTGATTGTGGTGATGTCAGCTATAGCTTAGTCATTATGTCAAAAGGCGGCAGCTACGCCCAAATCGCCGACTTGGCCACCCAAATCAATGCCATAATGGCCGCAGGCTAAACATTGAATTTGAACTCGACTACATCGCCGGGCCGCATAATATAGTTTTTACCTTCAGTGCGGATTTTGCCAGCGGCCCGGGCGGCGGCCTCTGATCCGACAGCGATTAAATCGCCGTAGTCGACAACTTGGGCGGCGATGAAGCCGCGCTCGAAATCAGTATGGATAACACCGGCGGCCTGCGGGGCGGTGGCTTTTTTTGGTATAGTCCAGGCCCGCACTTCCTTTTCGCCGGCGGTCAAAAAACTCTGCAAACCGAGCGCGGCGTAGGCGGCGTGGATCAGTTGGACGAGGCCGGGTTCGGTCTGGCCGTAGCTTCGCATAAGCTCAGCCCGGTCGGCCTTGTCCAGCCCGCGCAGCTCGCTTTCCAGTTTGGCGCTGACAAAAACCACGGGCGCCGGCGCCACAATAGAGCTTAAATCGCCTCTTAAGTTTTCATCATTAAGCTGCTTTTCACTCAAGTTGAAGACGAATAAAAAGGGTTTGGCGCTCAGCAGCTGCAAGTCACGAATCTCGTCTAATTCTTCCGCCGTCAGGAACGAACCGGCAAGTTTGCCGGCTTCAAGTCCAGACTTTAGCTTCTGGGTAAGCTCCAGCAGCGGACGCAGCTTGGGGTCGGCCTTGACTTCTTTTTCCAAGCGCGGCAGACGGTTATCCACGGTCTGCAGGTCGGCCAGGACAAGCTCAGTGTTGATAATATCGATATCGTGTTTAGGGTCTGATGACCCGGCCCGCTGCACGTCCGATTCATCAAACGCCCGCACTACCTGGCAGATGGCGTTAGTGTTACGGATGTGTGATAGGAACTGGTTGCCCAGGCCTTCGCCATGGCTGGCGCCGGCCACCAGTCCGGCAATGTCTACGAATGTCACAGTCGCCGGTACGATTTTGTCAGTCTTATAAAGCTCAGCCAGCTTGACCAGCCGCTCATCCGTAATCGGTACGATGCCGGTATTGGGCTCAATCGTCGCAAACGGGTAGTTGGCCGCCAGCGCATTGGCATCCGTCAGCGCGTTGAATAAAGTGCTTTTGCCAACATTCGGCAAGCCGACTATAGCGATACTTAAAGCCATGTTTGTATTTTAACAGAGGTCAGCTTTTTATGGCATCGGCATAAAATCAAAATAGCTTATACTTATTCTTTAGTTATGGCCACTTCTTATTACCGATTCGTGGTGCGCACCTCAATTGTCAAAGGTGCTTTAATTGTTTTTAATCTAATAGCGGTTTTATCATTTTTCTTTATACAAGTCGGCTCGATATTCTTGATCCTTCCGGCTGCCGTGCTCGACGTTATTTACTTTTTAAATGGCGAGGGTAAGTGGGTGATTAAGCCAGACGCCATAAAACCAGCCAGCAAAATCGCACAAATAACTTTTGGCGTAATAGTAGCAATTTTAGTGGCTGGTGCCACGTTGCTAGTTTACGGCGTCATGAACTCTGGCTAAACAAGCAGACTTCTTAGAACATAAGCTAGCATCGAAAGTATAGAAGCAAACAAGCCGGCAGCGACAAAGTACATATTTGATTTTTTTGAATCGCCTGAATGCGGAAAGTTTTGATCAGTGGTGCTTGCAGCTAACACTGCTGGGCGGACTTTAAAATTTTGGGGAGAGATTAAGTTTGTATCAGCGACTGTTGATCTCGGTGGATCGCCGGCAACGGACAAACTTGTGTTAGTGACTACATCGTCACTAGTAAATGAGATATTATCCGAAATCACTGAATCGGTTTGTACAAATGGCTGATTTACTGCGGCTGGCGGCTCAGTAATATTACCGTCGCAGGCATCATCAACTCCATCTCGGTCAAAATCTTGGCCAGACTCTGGAACCCCAATGCATTTCTGAACCGAATCCATCACACCGTTGCCGTCCAAATCATCAGCTGTAGCTGCCACATATATATCTTTATAAATATCAATTTGCTGGCCGACTAAATCAGTTCCATAAAAATGCAGAGAATGGTACCCGGCTGGAACGCTGGTTGGCACAATAACATGGACTGACAAATTGCCATCGGTATCTACTTTAAAACTACCCAAGCTGACGGGATCGGAATGAACTTCGGCTTGTATGGTCGAACCAGGTGTTAGCGAGTGAGCGGCTCCATTAATCGAAATATCTATGGGTACTTGCTGATATGCAAATTCAGCCGAGATTCCAGGATCAAATTCTGTAGTCTTAAGCGCTTTACCACTACGAGGTGCGCCTAAAATGCCAGAATCGTCCGTAGAGGGTAGAGCTACATTCAAGTTCGGTGCAGGCAGCGGTGCTGTTAAGTTATGGGTGGCCGATAAAATCTTATTTTCAAGTAGCTCATAACCCAGTGCATTTGGGTGATAACTCTCATCAGCAATCGGTCCACCTAATTTGGTTGGCCTGTCATTGCCTGCAGTCAGCCCATTCATGGCCACAGAGCCTGGTCCGGCCTCGCACAGCCGATGGCCATCCAACGCATCTTGGGTATCAACATAATAAACTCCGGTTTTAGCTGCCGCAGTCTTAACTACCGAATTTAAGTAACTAACTAGCTGCTGTGAAAACAGTACTTCATCAGAGTTCAAGCGTACATTTATGGCGCAGTCGCGGCCGGGCTTGGCGATTTGGGGGTAGCCAATTGCGTAGATACGGGTGTCTGGCGGACTAGCCGACATGATGTGATTATATGTACGTACCAAATTCGGGAACACAGTATTTTTAATTTGGTTGACTATCTCAAGTCGTTCTTCATAAGTGTCATAGCAGGTATTATTCAGTTTAGGCTCTACGCACTTCAACAGAATGCCTGAAAAGCCCATATCGTTACCGCCTGCAGAGAGCGTAATAATTTTTGGCTGATATCGCTTCACAAAATTTATCTGCGCCCGGTAACCCGGTAAAAAATTTACGTAAATTTCATCGTCAAAACCCGAATCATTTTTACCTTTAGCTTGTGCATCGTTCCAATGGCTAAGTGGAATCGTAATGTCGTCGATATCACCAGTTACTGCACCCGAGCAGGCAACAGAATGGTAAGAATCGTAGTTTAAGTCGCGGCCAATCAAGTAAGAGTAAGCTAAATACGATACATGGCACTTATTTAGACTTGTATCAGTGCCGCCCTTGTAATCAAAAGCCCCCTCGCCAGAAATATAAGAATCACCCAGCGTTAAATATTCAGTCTGGTTAATGGCTGTATCGGTGCTAATGATATAGCGTGCAGTTTTATTGGCGCCGTTAACTTTATAAGTAATGTAGGCGGCGAGCGAATTGTCATTAATAAATCGCTGGCTGTTTATAAAGCTAAGTCCTGTAATTTGTGTTTTGGCATAAGCATTCAAATCACGTGATTGACAAGCTATTGGCCCGTTAATTGTAGTTGGGGTAGCGGCACATGAGGTTAAGTCATAAATGCTCCAACTACTAAATCCCGCCGAAGCAACCACAGCGTAGCGGCCATCGTTGCTAATAGCAGTCTTTACTGATGGATCAATGCCAATTGTATAGTTAAAGCCCGGAGCAAAAGGTAAAACCTCAAAGGTCTGCAAATTGACTCTAAGCATAGCCACATTCGGATCAGATACCACCATCCACTGGCCGTTCTCTGAAAAGCTTATCGAAGCATAGTCTGCTGCCAACCTGTGGTTAGTTTTATCGGCCAAGGCTGCATCGGGTGACCTTATAATGCTGTAATGCTGGCCAAAAAAATCAGAAATTAATTTAATTGAGCTAGAAAAGTTATAGTTAAAGTATAAGTAAAATCCATAGGCTGGCTCTGTAGTGTAAGTAATGACTGTGTTGGAATTAGGAACTGGGATGAAACGCTGGCGATTTTCTACATAACTATAAACCGGCTTGTAATCGGCCGTGCCATTGAGCCTTGCAGTAGAGTTTTGGGTAGCTGCGCCATAAGCTGTTGGCACTGCGCAATTAAAGGTTGATTCATAAATGCAATCTATATTTCCATTTAAAGACGACGGTATAGCGCCAGCTTCGGCTTGTTTTTGAATTGAAAGGGTAGAACTAATCCACGGTAAGGTGTCATTAGCACCTGCTCCAGAAATTTTAAATGCCAACACGCCAAACAGGAGTGTAATTAACACCACCCAAGCTAAAAACTGCTTACGCATTTAATTTATTTGACTATTGGTCAAATTATACTATCTTGAAATATTCAAGACAATGATCGAAATTTGTTTTATTATTTCTCGTATAGATGCTCAAAAAAAATAAATATATAAACCTTTACCCATCAATTCTTTTTCTACTGGGGCTGCTTGTATCTTTATCGGTGAATGAGTATACATCAAGCGATCAAAACTTACTTATTCTAGGGCCAATAATTATACCAATTGCAGGGACATATTTTGGGATTAGGCAAACTATCAAAAGTATAAGATATTTGAGACTCATTTCTGCTGCATTCTTACTTGCTAATATAGGACTTGCTCTAGTTATTTTTTTGACTTTTGCATTTTCATACTGGGAATTTTAATCAGCTCAAATCATTAATAAAGTGGAATTCACAATTATTACACTTGGTAAATAAGCTTAAGAATTTTGCGGCCTTGCATTTAATTTTAAGCAGGCATATCATCTACTCAGAATTAATTCGCGGCATGACTGTCACCTCGTGAGAGCCGCGGCAAGGAGGACGAATGAAGCAGCAAGAATTTTAGGCCAATCCAACTAGCGGATTGGTTTTTTGTTTTCAATAAATTTAATATTTCGCAATCAACTCAGGTTGCGGAGAGGAGTTACTATGGGTCAAATTACACACATACAAGCAGTAAAAGTTTTGCCATGGGGCGAGGAAGTTTATTTAGAAATCCCAATCTTCAAAAAGTCGGCCAATAAATTTTATGCGCGGCATGGCCGGACCAGCGAGGGTAGGGATTACATTGAGTTTTCTAAGTTTGGACCAAAACCTAATACTGAGAATGAAACATATTCGCAGAAGCTGCGGCTATTTAATCCGGAGCATTGGGCGATGATAAAGCACTATGCCGAGGGCGAGCTAGCCCATTCAGCGGGCTGGGATTTGGTTGACGCGCAAAAGAAATTTGAGGCTAGCCTAAAAGTTGAGAAAGAAAAGGCACCAGGAAAAACTAAGGATAAAAATTAAAGGGGGCTGTCAGCATGAGCTGACAGCCCCGGGTGTTGCTTGGCGTCCCGGCTAGGTGGCGCTGCCGGTGAGGATCCAGGTCGCGACCCAGGCGGCAATGCCGAGAAGGACCATACGCCGAATCAGAGCAGTTGTGTCGTCCTCGCTGACGTCGCCGTCGAAGAGCTCCCGGACGTACACAAGCGCAGAAACGACGGTCACAATGCCGAGCACGACGAGCGTGCTGGACCAGAAGCCGCCGATGCCGTGCGGGTAGCCCAGAACCGAAGACACAGGGTTGAGCACCAGATGCAGAGGAAACGCCAGAGCCAGTGCAGCCGCACCGACCATTGCGAACTCCATGATCAGGTTGCCAGCCCAAGCGAGGGGCTTGTTGCGGAGTTCGGTGAGCTCCGCGGCCATGCTTATCATTCGGCTGCTCCTTTCAGAGAGCAGTATCCTCACCCTGACGGGAGTCAATCCACGTGTGGTTAACGCGGATTGCTTGCGCCTTA
>JAIFWC010000033.1 GCA_019662065.1 Candidatus Saccharimonadota bacterium | reverse complement strand
TAGCTTTCATCAAATCGGCGTACCTATTAGCATCACCTTTGGTAATTTTGGTAATCTTCAAGGCATCGTCAGCCGGATGCTTAACTAAGGTTGGATCGGCATACAGGGTATAGAGCTTCTCATTCAGCACCAGCGGCACAATTGAATTGCCCTGGTGAGCTTGAATAATCCCCCGCTCGGCGGCAATCGTATATTGCTTTTGCTGGTCGTTAAGTGCCGCCTGTTGGTAGTAATCGTGCCGAATAATTTGTAGATAAAACAGCCGGAAAATAATTACGCCTAAAATAAAAAATAGAACGCCGTACCAAACATACAAACGGCGGTTAGAGCTGGCGGGCTGGCTGGCCCGGTGCGGCGCAGAGCGATCCATCCTGAATATTTTACTACTGCACTACGCCACTAGGTGCCACCGATACCAGCTTTTTGGCAGCATCACTGGCAGCTACCCGGTCGAGTGATTGCAAACGGGCAGCACTGACTTCCAGATTAGCTTTTTGGTCTTTAAGTTGAGATTGCTGCTGTTGCAAGTTATTAATGGTGTAGCCATAGCCGTTGGTGCGGGTTACCTGAGTTAGGTATAACAAGCCAACCAAACAGGCCAGCACAATTAAAATAATGGTGTTACTGATGGGCCCCAGGGTGCGGGCCGAGGCCGCAAAACTCACCGAGTTTTGGTTGCGGCGTACATACCCCCGGCGCGAGGCGGCAATCGAACTTGAATATGTCATATTTGTTTTTGTTTTGTCTTGGGTGGCAGCACCTAGCTAGCTAAAGGGAATGCCTATTATCAGCTGGTGCTGCCTTTTATATCCTTTGTCCCTCGAGTTTAATGCAGTACTCTGACTGCAACTCGTTGGACTCGAGATCTATCCACTACCTTAATAGGCATAGGATGTCACACTTACCCTTTCTATTGGTTTTTGTTTTTTGCGGCGGCCCTCAGCTTAGCGCTGCGGGCGCGCGGATTAGAAACGATTTCTTCACGGCTGGCGGTAATTGGTTTTTTAGTCAGTAGGATCAGCTCGGTATCGTAGCGGTTACCAGCCTTATCGGCTAAGAACTGTTTAACTAGGCGGTCCTCCAGGCTATGGAAGCTGATGATTGCCAGTCGACCGCCGGTTTTAAGTAACCCGACCATTAGCGGTAGTCCCTGTTCCAATTGTGCCAGCTCGTCATTAACGGCCAGACGCAGCGCCTGAAAGCTTTTGGTAGCCGGGTGGGTTTTGGCCCGCCTGGCCCTCCAGCCAATTGTCTTAGCAATGATTGTAGCGAGCTGGGCGGTATCTTCTACCGGCCGGCTGGATATGACGGCCCGGGCAATTGCCCCGGCCTTTGGCTCTTCACCGTACTTTCTCAAAATCTCTGTCAGTTCGGCCTCACTTGCTTCATTCACGTAGTGTGCGGCCTGCACCTCTTGGGTGCGATCCATCCTCATATCCAGCGGTCCTGGCAAATTGAACGAAAATCCTCGCCTGGCGTCATCTAAATGTGGTGAGCTTACGCCCAAATCGGCCAAAATCATATCAAAACGCTTGTTAGAGTCATACAAGGCTTGCAGGGCGCTTAAATAATCGCTGTGCCTAATCTGCACAGCACTGCCCGCAAACCGCTTTTTTAAGGCTGCTATTGCCTGTTCATCCCTGTCCACAAGCACCGTCTCGCCCGGAGCTTTTGTGGTATCAAGCACTACCTGGCTATGGCCGCCGTAACCAGCCGTTAAATCCAAATAGCTCTGTCCCAGCCGCGGCTGCAAACAGTCTATCACTTCTTGGATTAACACTGGTTGATGTGCGAATTCATCCTTTGATTTTGGCATTTTTGTTTTTGTGTTTGTTTTGGTTTTTGCAAGGTCGAGCTAAGCCGCAAAGATGATGCCTTGCGTATTAGCCAACCTTGCTTTGCAAGGTCACCTAATTAGCAGTCAGCTTTTTGTTTTTTTGGGGTTTTTGTTTTTGTTTTCCTTTCAGACGAAAGGATTGATTTAGAGCTAAGAAGCGCGAATTTTTGCCCCGGTTGCCCGGAGTTTCTTACCTTTTAGCTCTTAAGTAAAGTTCTTTGTGAGAGACTTTTGTGAGGTGGAGTTTTGGGAGGTGTTACAAATGAAAAAGGTGCGAAGGTTTTTATAACGGTGGTTACCTTATAAACCCACCGGCTGACTGCCAAATAGCTAACCTCGAAAATAAGACACCCCTTCGGGGTTCTTATCGCACCCGGCACGAAATAAATTCGATGCTCGAGCTATCTTCCCGATGACAGAAGATCCGAACTTTCGTTATTTGTCAGTTTTCTCGCTACAAATTGTTAAGGTTCACCTGGGTATGGGCTCTTGGTGTCTCAAGAACCCCTGGGCATTAAGCGCCAATAGCGCCCGGCCCGCACGGCTACGATGTCGCGGTCAATGCCGGCGTAATCGAGCAAGTGCTGTTGAAGCTGAACCCGCCCCTGTTTGGAGTCGACTTCGCTTTCGGTTTTACCCATACGGAACTGGACGTTCAAATCAGCCGTATGCTCGTCTAGGACATTGCCTGTCAGCGCCGGTTCGACTTGTTCATCCCATACCGATTTTGGGTACAGGTGCAGATAACTTTTGAACCCTTGGGTAATGACTGCCCCGGATGCAAACTCGTCTCGAAGTTCAGGCGGTAGTGTCAGCCGCCGCTTGTCGTCAAGCTTACGTTCGAAGTAGTCTCCCATGTGTTGTGATACCTGCTAGTGGTTTTTTTATTTTTGGTGAGTAGCTATTTTTTTGGCTACCCACATTTGTCCACTAAGTTCAGTCTACTACCCACTGTTACCCACTGGCAATAGTTTTTTAACTAAAATGACCCCCATACGGAGGCCATTTGTCCACAGATAGTGGTTGAGCTTTTATACTACGCGATATGTAGCGTATTAAGTGTGACGCCCTGCACTATTACTTGGGAGGCAGATTTAGCTGATCACCTGGATGGAGGTTTCGCATAGACTGGTTATCCTTGGATAATTGGGAGTTAATCATATTTTCGTAATCCAAGTCATTAGCGTGGCCAAACTGAGCTGCTATAGACCCTTCTGTATCACCGGCTTTAACTGGGTAGTCTATATGAGGCTGTACCTCGGTGGGCACCGGAATATTGGTTTTGAATGAATTTACAGCACTGGTGCCCCGTTTAGCTGATAGACCCATAGCGCCGGCCAAGGCAACGGCGGTTAAAGCGGCCGCGGCTTTTACCTTTTTTGATGTTTGAGCATTGGGTGTTTGTGTTAACAGTTCTGACATGAGATATATACTAGCACAGATTGGCAAAAAGGTCAAGCTTATTCTGGAGCCGACAGTTTTCGAATGCGCTCGGCAAACCACTCAGAGCTGGGGCGGATGGCCCGCTTCATACCGTGCGCCCTATCGACTTCTACCAGGCCAAACCGCGGCCACCAGCCGGTACTCCATTCAAAGTTGTCCAGCAGGCTCCAGTGAAAGTAACCAACCACGTTTACCCCTTCAGAACGGGCCCGCTCCATGGCGACAATTGTCTCTTCTATCCACCAGCGGCGATACTCGTCCTTAGCATCAGCTACGCCGTTCTCTGTAACAATAATCGGTTTTTTATAGCGGGCCCAAGCCCGCACCATCAGCGGATATAACCCCTCCGGCTCCATATACCAACCCAGGTCGCTAACTGGCTGGGTGGGGTTTTTCTTCTTAAACAAGCCAGTGTAGTAATCGGTGAAATAGTAATTAATGCCAATAAAGTCTTGCTGGTGGCGGATGCGGCGCAAAAACCACCAGTTCCAGGCAGTACGCATCACCTTGGTAGATAGCTCGTCAAAGAAATTGTGCGGCCGCTTGGCCTGGATATTGCCGAGCTGGCTAGCTACGCCTATGTGTAGCTTGGGATTAAGGTGTTTTAAGGCCTTGTAAGACTGGCGGTGGGCCCGCACCAAATTCCAATAGACCCAAACAGTTTTTATGGCATTCTTCTCTTGCGGTGGCCATAGGCCCAGCTGGTAGCTAAAGCTAGCATAGACATTGGGTTCGTTTAAGGTAATGATGTAGCGCAACATGTGGCCGTACTGGCTGCCGACCTTCTCGACAAACCGCACAAAATATTTTAAATTGGCTTGCTTTTCAAAACCGCCTTTATCTGTAAACCAAGTCGGCATGCTCCAGTGCCAGATGTTCATCACTGGCTCGATTCCCCGCTCTTTTAGGGCGTGGATGTATTTACGGTAGTGCTCAAATTCTTCTTCGTTCCAAACGCCTTCTTCGGGCTCAATCCGCGACCATTCAATTCCAAACCGAAAAGCATTGAGGTTGAGCTTGCCTAAAAAGTCAAAATCCTCTTCGTAGCGGTTGTAGTGGTCGATACCTTTACCGCTAATGTAATTGTCGGGCTTCTCGGCCTGTTTTTTGACTTCTTCCCATTTAGGTATCCAGCCGAGGCGTTTTTCGGCGGTTTTAGCCAGTTCTGCGGCGTGGGCCAGCTCCCAAACTGTCCATTGGTTATGGGTGCCACCTTCTACCTGGTGGGCACTCACGCTGGCGCCCCAGAGAAAGTTTTTTGGGAATTCCGGTTTTGTGTCTTCGGGCATAATTTGCCTTTATTGTAGCAAAAACTAGGGTAAGTTAGTGGGGTTCCAAGCGGTTCGGTCGGTTTGGTTAATTTTATCGATGGCTTCCATGTCCACCGACGATAGCTCAAAATCAAATACTTCGAAGTTTTCCCGGATATGCCCCTCATCGGCCGAGCGTGGTAGTGGCACGGTGCCATGCTGCAATGCCCAGCGCAGCATCACTTGGCTGGTGCTCTTGCCATACTTAGCGCCGCGCTCTTCGAGCAATGGGTCACTGCGCCGGCCACGGGCCAATGGGCTGTAGGCTTCAAAAATAATGCCCTCGGCTTCGCAAAAATCGAGCAATTCCTTCTGCTCGTGGTAAATAAACGGGTGGAATTCTATCTGGTTAACGGCTGGCGGTGTATCAGTACTATCTAACAGCTCTTGCAAGTGTCGGACGGTATAATTTGAGACTCCAATTGCCTTAGACCTTCCCTCTTTATAAAGATCACGCAGGGCTGTCCAGGAATCGGCGCGGCGCTGCCGGTCATCGCCCGGCCAATGAATCAAATACAAATCCACATAGTCTTGGCCTAGACGCTTTAAACTGGCGTCAAAGGCCTTAAGCGCGCTGTCGTAGCCGTGGTCGCTGTTCCACAGCTTAGTGGTTAAGAAAATCTCCTGGCGTGGTATTTTGCTGTTCCTAACCGCTTCGCCTACGGCTTCTTCGTTACCGTAAATCTTGGCGGTATCAATCAGTCGATAGCCAACTTCAAGCGCTTCAATTACAGAGCTGTAAGCATCTTCAGGGCTAAGCTGCCAGGTACCAAAACCAATCACTGGTATCTCACCCCGAGTATTCAGCCTCAAAGATGGTACTTGGTCCATCTGGTTATTCTATTTGTTTAGTGATTGCTATCAGTGCAATTTTTTACATTCGGTCGACGACGTTCAATATATTGCCGCTGGGATCCTTGAACCAAATTGCTTTGGACTCGCCCATCTTATGGACATCACCTTCCAAAGTCACTCCTGGCAGATCTGGATAATGTTCGAAGCTAACCCCTTTTGACTTCAAACCGTCCATGATCTTGTCAAAATCGTCGCCGGCTATCCAGCCCAAGGCTGTGGCCTTATTAGTTCCCGCATACTGCGAAGGATAAACCAAGAGCATGGTATCGCCGCTCTTGTAAGTAACCCCTTCTTGGCTTTCGTTAACCATAGATAGGCCGAGCGTATCTTCGTAAAATTTTTTAGCTGCCTCTATATCACTAACTGCCAAAACAGCAGCTGCAGATTTGTCTCCTAACATATTGCCCCCTTATATTTTTTATAATTGATAAATTGTTTTAAGAGATTCTTGTTTGCTTTAATTATACTCCGCTTGGGGCGCTAGAGCGGGTATTTTTTCTAAAAAAGCGGCGATCGCGGTAGGCTAGTTCGCGGCGGAAGGAATCTAACCTCTCGATATACTGCTGAAACTGGTGGAACAAGCTGGAATACTGGGCCGTTGGCGTTAAAATTTTGAGTAGTTTTTGCTGCTGATGCAGATATTCTATAAGGCCAAAAAAGTCACCATCACCAGATACAATCACGGCTTTATCGTAGTTTTTCATCTCCTTCATGGCCCACAGCACCATGTCGGCGTCAATGTTGCCTTTGACCTTCTTTTCTTCGCCGTTCTTTTGGAGTTTTTCCTCGGGTTGGGGACGGCTCATATCAAAGGTGGGCTTTAGGACCACAGCATAGCCGGCCTGGTGCATTTTCTCGTAAATATCTTCGAATTCCGGCACGTAACCAATAAACATAAAGGCCTTACTGACCCCATATTTATCGGATAAAAATTGTCTAAATTTTTTCCAATCCATTTTCCAGCCATACTTTT
>JAIFWC010000002.1 GCA_019662065.1 Candidatus Saccharimonadota bacterium | reverse complement strand
TCTAGCTTAAAAGCCATGCAGGTAAATAATCTGCCGGGCAAGTCCTTGAATATTTTAGGTTATGGCGTCAGTGAATTTGATGCCCAGGCAATTGAAAATGGTGTGATTATTAAGCCAGAGCTTATTGCCGAGGCTATGCACAAGTTGTTTGAAAAAAGTTTGGCTGGCACTATCAATAGCCGACGGGTGGCTTGCAGCTTACCGGCTTCGCGGACCTTTAGCCGGCCAATGAAGATACCGCTTATGGACCACGAGGCTATCATGGATGCTATCCATCTTGAAGCCGAGCAGTATATACCAATTCCACTTAACAACTTATATCTGGATTACGAAATTACCCATAGGGACCCAGCCGGTATGGAACTGTTGCTAGTAGCGGTTTCTAAAAATATCGTTGATAGCTACCATCGAACGCTCGAAGCTCTGCAGCTGGAGCCAGTCGCTTTTGAACCGACCATCAATGCCGCCTCGCGGATTGTCCAGATGATGGGCGTGTCTCAGTCCGAAACCGCTATCATTGTTGATATTGGTTCGGTTACATCTGATATTGCCGTATACGATAAAACCTTGCTGGTAGCCAGTACGGTTAGTACCGGCGGTCAAAACATGACTGAGCTAATTGCACAGCAACTGCATTTGAGCGAACAACAGGCTGCTGATTTAAAAGACGAGTATGGAATTTCTTATAGCGAACGCCAACAGCGAATTATCGATGCCATTAAGCCTAGCCTGGATATTCTAATTGGAGCCATCGAAAAATCGATTCGGTTTTATGCCGAGCGCGGCACTAAATCTGGTGGTGAAATTTCGCAGATTATCACTGTTGGTGGCGGCTCTGTTATGCCCGGTTTTAATCAATACTTATCAAAACAACTGCGCTTACCAACCCAAAACCTGGATCCTTGGCAGACGATTAAGTTCGGTCAACTGCCGGTTCCTAACGAAGCCGAACGAGCTGGTTATATCATCGCGGCTGGCGAAGCTTTAGTAAACCCGGCCGAGGCCTTGCAATGATCAATTTACTGCCGACAACTTATGCCGAATCTATACGCTACGGCCGGCAAAATACCATCCTCCGCAACTGGCTGATTGGCGTCGCGATAGCGATGGTTGGCCTAGTGATCATCCTAGCTGGCGGCTGGCTATACATTAACCAGCAATCTAAAACCCTGCAAAAAAATATTGATATCACTAATCAGCAGCTTAAAGCTCAAAATTTGGCTAAAGTGCAAAAAGACGCTAAAGAAATCACCGGTGATATCAAGGTCATTAACCAAGTGCTTGGTACTGAGATCCGTTTTTCCGATCTTATCCAGGCGATTGGTAACGATATGCCGCCCGGCACTGTATTGGGTACGCTCAGTTTGACCCAAATCAATGGCACGCTGGACTTAAGCGCCAGCGCTAAAGACTATGCTTCGGCGGCCCAAATTGCCGTTAATTTAAGTGGCTCTAAAAATAAGTTGTTTTCCAAAGTTGATATTATCGCCATTAACTGCACAACTACTCTCGATCAAACTGTTTATAAATGTGGCGCTACATTTAAAGCCCTGTTTTCAGCTGATGCCAAGAACCGCTTCTTAAGCGTACCTAAGGGGTCCCAATGATTAAGCTTGATAGTAAACGGTTGCGATTACTGTTACTTGGAGTCTTAGCCCTATCAATTGTTGGTTTTTTTGGAGTTATGTTAGCCGGTCTCTCTACCCTTGGCAGCGAGAGTAAGAAAATGGTTGATTTAAGAGTCCAAAGTGAGACAGCCGATGCCCAGCTATCTAATCTTGAACAAACTAAAAAAGATATCGAGAAATATTCATACTTTAAAGATGTTGCCAAAACCGTTATTCCTAACGACAAGGACCAGGCTCAAGCAGTCCTGGAAATCAATCAAATGGCTAGCCAATCTGGTATTTCGATTCAAAGCATAACCTTCCCCGCCAGCACTCTTGGCCTGCGCACTACTACTACGCCCACCCAACAGGACGCCACTTCGGCTAGCTCATCTTCAGCAGCTATTAGCCAAGCCAAACCAGTCACCGGCATTCCTGGCCTATACAGCCTTGAGCTTATAATCACGCCCGAATCCAGCAATACTGCCGCTCCCAGCAAGCAAGTAACTTACGATAAAATGCTCAGTTTCTTGCACCGGATTGAGAATAATCGCCACACCGCCCAAATTACTCAAGTGACCATCCAGCCGGCTAACGGCAAAACGTCCCTTACCTTCACGCTGACTATTAACATATTTATCAAGCCATGAGTAAAAATATCGATTTAAAATCACTAAACTTTAGGCCGTTAATTAAAAAATACTTTGGCCGATTTAGTAAGCATATAATTTTTGCAGCTGTCTTTGGCGTGCTGCTGGTATACCTAATTATAGTTTTCAAAATCAGTAATCTGGCCAAGGCAGAGCCCGGACCCGATCAAGAAGTAACAGTTACCACCTCTATTCCTAAAGTCGACAAAAACGCCGTTAATCAAATCCAATCGCTTGAGCAAAATAATACAGATATCCACGCTCTATTTGAATCCGCCCGCAACAACCCTTTCCAAGAGTAGCTATTAGCTATACTTAACTTGTTAAGTATTTAATGGCGTTCGTTCTCTTCTTTAATGCTTTCAGCATATTTTTGGCGTTCTTCGATTATTCGGTCGGCTAGTTCATTAGGGTTGGGACAGAGACTAAAATCAAAATTATCCCGCTCGCCGGCAGTTTGGATCATTAAAGTGCCGTAGCTAAACAAGCTGGCCAATATACCCCTTTGCTCAGCGCTGACATCCTCAACATTAGAATAGCTTAACCTGGAGGCTTTTCTGATAAAAAGCGATTTTTGCATAATTTGTAAGAGACTTCTGTCAGTCAGTATCAATCGGCTTTGGCGGTAGATGTAGGTGGCTGCAAATAAAATCAGCACTAATAGGATAGCCCCCAATATCATGATGGCACTCAAAGTAGGTGATATGGTGGCGCTCTCGGTATCAAAGGTGTCCGGAGAAATTGCAATCAGCAATGTAAATATAGCCCCTACGGCCGCAATCGCAACTAAGTATATGCCGACCAGCCCAATCAATGAACGATGAATCACAGTTACAATGCTCTCGCCCGGCTCCAGCATGTCGGCTTCGGGTAAGGCGGATAGCCCAGTTAGCGGCGGAGGTGTCGCCGGAGGGTTAGGTTTTTCTGCCATTGGCTAGATTATATAGGATTTACAGTAAAGATGGCTGAGTTTTGGCCGGTTTCTTTCCGAGATGTTCCCAAGCCCGATGGGTAACTTTACGGCCGCGCGGCGTGCGCTCCAATAAGCCAATTTGCATCAGATATGGCTCGTAAAAATCTTCAATGGTGGTGCGTTCTTCGGCGGTCAGCGCGGCCAGAGTCTCTACACCTACCGGGCCGCCGTTGTGGTGTTCCATAATCGCCACCAAAATGCTGCGGTCGGCTGGATCTAGGCCGAGTGAATCTATTTCTAATAAACCTAGCGCTTCGGTGGCAATTTTGGCATCAATAATTCCATCACCGTTAATATCGGCATAATCGCGTACCCGTTTTAGCAGCCGGTTGGCAATCCGCGGTGTCAGGCGGGCCCGACCGGCGAGCAGTCCGGCGGCTTCATCATCAACTGGCACCTTCAAAATCGCTGCCGAGCGCTTGATAATCTGCTTGATCTCATCTGGTTCATAAAATTCCAGGCGGTGGATCATGCCAAACCGATCACGCAATGGCGCCGCTAAGGCACCAGTACGGGTGGTAGCGCCAATGATAGTAAATTTAGGCAAATCTAGCCGTAGACTGCGGGCGCTGGGGCCTTTGCCCAACATAATATCGAGCTTAAAATCTTCCATCGCCGAATATAAGACTTCCTCTACAACCCGATGCAAGCGGTGAATTTCATCAATGAATAAAATATCGCTGTCTTGCAAGTTAGTCAGCAAAGATGCCAAATCGCCAGCCCGCTCGATCGCCGGGCCGCTAGTTACCCTGATTTGGGCGCCCATCTCGTTGGCGATCACCGTGGCCATGGTTGTTTTGCCCAACCCCGGCGGCCCATAAAGCAGCACGTGGTCAATCGGCTCACCGCGTTTTTTGGCAGCACTGATTGCCAGTTTGAGGTTTTTCTTTAAACGCTCTTGGCCCACGTAACTTTTAAAGTCACGTGGCCGCAATGTTTGTTCTAACTCTTGCTCTTCGGGTTCATCTTTAGCCGATGTGTTTATAATTCTTTCTATAGCCACTTCAATCACCTTTCGGGAAGGTAGCCCGAGTGGCGGATTGATTCCGTACCCGGCGCGATAAGAAACCCCGAAGGGGTGTCTTATTTCTGTTTATAATCCGCTCAATCGCCATAAGTGTATTCTAACATTTCGCACTAGTACAAAGCGGCAGCTTTGGGCATGTGTGAACCCTCGAGGAGTTTGACGACTTCTTTGGCTTCGACGGTCTCTTTATCTAACAGGGCCTTTTTGAGTTCTTCTAGTTTGTGCAAGTTGGCTTTGACAACTGTCCGGGCCCGGTTTGCAGCTTCGGTAATCAAGGCTTCGACTTCATCGTCGATAATTTTGGCAGTTTCGTCGGAATACTGACGCTCGTGGACCATTCGTTCTAGCATCATGCCCTCTTCTACATGGAAGACTTGGTCGCGCAGCTTGCGGCCCATACCCTGGTTAACCACCATATCACGGGCCAGTTCGGCAGCCTTTTGCAGGTCGCTGCCGGCGCCAGTGGTCACTCTATCATGGCCGTAAACTACTTCCTCGGCTACCCGGCCACCCAGCATCCTAGCCAGGACATCTTTGTACTCGATAATACTGTGGTAGCTTTTATCTTCTGGAGGGATAAACCAGGTTACGCCACCAGTGCCGCCGCGTGGAATGATGGTGACTTTATGGACCATATCGCTATCTGGCAAAACATGTCCTACGACTGCATGACCAGCTTCATGGTAGGCTGTTAGTTCTTTCTCTTTCTCGCTCATAATCTTACTTTTGCGCTCTGGTCCGATGGCCACTTTTTCAAAGGCCGAAACTACGTCTTCGTTCTCAATTACTTTGCGGTTATGGCGGGCGGCCAATATAGCAGCCTCATTAGCGATGTTGGCTAAATCAGCACCGGATGAGCCAGCGCTTTTGGCCGCCAGTGAATTCAGGTCAACGTCCTTGCTGACCGGCTTTTCACTGAAATGAACTTTTAAGATAGCTTCACGGTCTTTGCGGTCTGGCAAATCAATATTTACCCGGCGGTCAAACCGGCCTGGTCGCAGCAAGGCTGGGTCAAGTACATCTGAGCGGTTAGTGGCTGCTAACACAATGACGTTTTGGCCTTGCTCAAAACCATCCATCTCTACTAGGATTTGATTGAGGGTTTGCTCACGTTCGTCGTGGCCACCGCCCATACCTGAGCCACGTCGGCGGCCTACAGCATCAATCTCATCTATAAAAATGATGCAGGGTGCGTTCTTTTTGGCCTTATTAAACAGGTCGCGCACTCGACTGGCCCCGACACCGACAAACATTTCTACAAATTCCGAACCACTGATGCTGAAAAATGGCGCATTAGCTTCACCGGCCACTGCCCGGGCCAACAGTGTCTTACCGGTACCCGGTGGCCCTACCAGCAGCACTCCTTTAGGAATTTTGGCTCCTACCCCTTCAAACTTTTTAGGGTATTTCAAAAACTCCACCACTTCTTGGAGGTCTTGCTTGGCCTCTTCGTTGCCGGCGACTTCTTTAAAGTTAATCTTATCCTTCTCGTTACCGTATAACCGGGCGCGGCTTTTGCCAAAGCTCAACGCCTGGTTACCCTGGCCCTGGGCGCTACGGAACATCAAAATTAATATCCCAGCGATAATCACAATTGGCAGTACGCTACCCAAAAGAGTAATCCAGATGCCATTGTTATCTGATTGCGGCTTATTGACTAACTCTACCTTGCCCTGTTTTAGACCCTGCTCGTAAATGCTGGAGCCCGCTTCTTTATAAGACTTCTCTGTCGGATGGTTCTGCCCTACCGGTGTAATTTCTAAGGTTTGGTCGCCATTAACCTCAATCCGCTTAATTTGGCCATTGTTAGCCTGAGCCACTACCTGAGAGAAGGGCACGGTCTTTAGTGGACTGGGTTGGTTCAGAGCCGCATAAACAATCATGCCAAACAGAATTATCAAGGCAACAAACCCCGCATTCTTAAAGCGGTTGCCGCGACCGTCTCCCCGGCCGCCACTCAAGCGGAAAGGCTTTTTCTCCATATCAAAGTTATTATATCAGTTGCAACGGTTAGTTTGCGACCCCTTAGGCTAAGAAGTTGCGATAGTGGCAGTAGCGGCAGTCAGTTTAAGCGACTGTAGTTGCCTAATCGGTTGAGCTGTATTAGGTTTAGATGTCTTGATCGACAAGCTGAGACGGTTAATTGTCGTAGAGTCGTAGTCTTTAATCTGGCACTGTCTAAGTAGATAAGCCATATATTCGGTACCAACCTCGGCTGGCAGTTTAGAAAAAGCTTGCCGATCAATCTCAGTTTGACCAATATTATGCGATAATTTCGCAAATTCATTATCTAAAGAATTATTAATTTTTGCGACTTTTTCGATATTACAGATAAGAATTTCTCTTTGCTTTTTATTTAATTTCATTAATACCTTTAGTCTCAAATAGTTCCTTAGGTAATCTGGATTTTGGTTTGTTGAATCTTCCTGCCACTCTAAATTATGCTGATGCGCATATTCCAGAATCGACTGCTTTGACACATTCAAAAGTGGCCGGATAATTTTTTGATTATTAATAATTGACGATAAGCCCTGGCGTCCAGTACCGCGCAGTAAATTAATCATGGTTGTTTCAATCAAGTCGTCCTGATGATGAGCCGTGATAATAGCCTGAGCCTGATACTTGGCTTTAATAGCCTCCAGGAAAACATAGCGGGCTTTTCTGGCGATTTCTTCACTCACAACTCCCAGCTGGCCATTGGTAGCTTCAAACTTTAAACCGTAGTTTCTGGCCGTGCGTTTGACCAATTTCTCATCTTCTGCCGAATCACTTCTAATTCCGTGATTAAAATGAGCCACAATCAGTTTAAGCCCCGGCCTCCTAGACAGTAAATCTAGCAACACCACAGAGTCGACGCCGCCGCTAACGGCCACTACATACGTACCTGGTTCGATATTGAGCTTCATAGGCATTATATTAGCAAAAACCTTAACTCTTTTTAGCGAGACAGGCTAAAGAATTGCTTATATTGGTTCGGCTGCTTGGCTATTTCATCTCTGATCATTTGGGCGGCGGCCATTCCCCAGCCCAAACCCCACGCATGGAAACCAGTGATTACAAAAATGTTACTCTCCCCTGGATAGGCGCCGATGTATGGCATCTTATCGTTAGGCATCATATCGCCAGCAATCCACCTATAAACTATCTGTTTAACTTTGAACTTCCGCTTAACATCGTCAATCAAATTTTGATAGTGTTCGTCTTTGTTGTAGTCCTTGGTCATTAAGTGGCTTTCGCCGCCAAAAATTAATATCCGGCCAGCTTTATAGGGATGCGAGCGGATGGTCCGGACCGGCTCTTCAGCCGAAATATACATCTGTTGGGGATAATCACCTTTTAGCAGTACCCCAAGGGCGTAAGATAATTTAACCCAAGTCTTATCCTCAAACAAATCTTGGCGCCAGAATGGGTATTTTGTAGCCCCCACAATGTACTTAGCTTTTAGTTCGCCCTTATTGGTTTTTAAGATGGCAACGGAGCCCGGTTTAATGTCTAGGGCTTCAGTCTGCTCAAAAATCGGTACTTTATTTTTTCTTAGCTCAGCTATTACCCCTAATAAGAATTTACGGGGGTGGAATTGGGCCTGATTAGCAAATTTAATAGCACCCTTGACTGAAAATGGTAAGTCAGTTTTGGTTTCAAAGCTGGCCGGCAAGCCCAGGCTTTTGGCGGCCTCGGTTTCTTGTTTAATAGCCTCCAGCTTATCCTTCCGTTGAGTAAAGACGTAAGCTTCAGCCCGCTCAAAATCACAATCAATTGCCAGCTGTTTTGAAAGATTGAATATATCTTCTATGGCTTGCTGATTGGCTTCGCCAAAAGCCCGGGCGGCTGGGCGGCCGTGCTGCCGTATTAGATAAGCATAGACTAAATTGTGCTGGGAGGTGAGCTTAGCGGTGGTATTACCGGTGGTGTTCTCGATAATCCGGGCCTTTTCGATAATGGCCACCTTAAGTCCGATTTGTTGCAAATACCAAGCCGTTAAAATCCCGGCAATCCCACCGCCGACTACTGCAACGTCCAGCGTATGTTTTAAGTCAGCCAGTTCAGTAAAATTAGTTTTTGGTGTTGTATCCAGCCATAAAGAAGTATCTTTGCCGGGCAGTTTTGGCATTAACCTAACCTCCTATAGCTGAGATAATAGCTTTATTGAATGCCGGCAGGTCGTCTGGGTTACGGCTGGTTATCAGATTGCCGTCAATTACTACCTGCTCATCTACCCAATCGGCCCCGGCGTTGCGCATATCATCCTGAATCGTAAAGAAGCTGGTCAGTTTTTTACCACGCGCCAAGTGGGCAGACACCAACATCCAGGGAGCATGGCAAATTACAGCCGTTGGCTTAGTTTGCTCATCCATCATCTTAATTACAAATTGGCGGGCTTTTTCCTCCATCCGTAAGTGGTCGGCATTTATAGCCCCACCGGGCAATACCAGGGCGTCGTAATCATCGGCATTAGCTTCG
This sequence comes from Candidatus Saccharimonadota bacterium, assembly GCA_019662065.1. GTDB lineage: Bacteria > Patescibacteriota > Saccharimonadia > Saccharimonadales > UBA10212 > JAIFWC01. The sequence goes on along the minus strand of JAIFWC010000002.1, from coordinate 24,579 downwards.
TCTAAAGTTTTATCCACCCTTACGCTCTTTCCGAGTTCGACATGCTTTAAGCCCTTAATTTCACCAGCTTTAGGAGCGATGATCTCAACTTTAGCGCCGGCTTCACGCAAAGCCTTTACAGGCTCTGTCAGCTCGGCTTCTTCAAAATAGTCTGTAGCCATCACAGCCACATTTTTACCAGCCAAATCAGCTATAAAGCCTCCTTTCCCTGAATATTAAGAATAGGACCTATGATTTTTACAAGCTGTGACTTATTTAACTTAAAGGGGACACCTAAAGATGTTAGGCTGGATGTGTAACCAGGAGGGATTATGCCACCACAGGGATTAGTCAACGATGAAGAAGAGCAGGAAAAACTGCCAGAGGATTACTCAACGCCCTTTTCGGCGCCTAGCGGTGTACACGACAGTACCGATGATACGCATCCTCAGGCTGATACTAACGTAGATTCCATGGAGCATTATGATGAAGGTATTTCTGGCGCTGATGAAACTGATGACCCAGGCAACCGCGGCATCCTAGGCTACACTCCGCCCGCCAAAAGCGATGACGATGATGACAGAGACAACAAAGAAGAATAAATAAACATAAATTGGTATAATTACCTCTGTTCTTCTACAATTTTGCCAAATTCCGCAGTGCAGTATTTGGCAAAATTGAGAGGAGGAAGCGAGCCGAGGCTGGAAGTAAGCAAGTATAACGCGCTTACGGAAGCCGACGCCTCGATTCCGACGAGGCAGGGTAGCTCAGTTGGTTAGAGCACAGGACTCATAAGCCTGGGGTCGCGAGTTCAAATCTCGCCCCTGCTACCACGTTAGAAATTAAAAACGACCCGTTCTTGGATCGTTTTTTGGTTTTATTGCCAGCTTTTTTAAGCTTCGGCTAGAACCTCATCGAGTTCTAGAATCTGCTCATCAACTGTCGGCAATAGAATATATGCAAGCTGTGGCATTTATTTTTGTCCTTTTTGTTTTTGCTAAAACCTAAATTATATTATACACAATTCTTTTAAAAAGTCAACCTCTATTTAAATTGCTTTTCGTGCCGATTAGTGGTTAACTTGGCGATGTTAGGAGCTTATCTGTTCTTGGTGAGAATGTTCGGCCCAAAAGCCCAGTTCGATATTCCAGTCCAGTAAGGGTCGTACCTAGTAAGAATTAATAAGGAACTAATACATGTACAAAGTTTTTGTAGGTGGTCTGCCCTTTGCAACCACCGACGACGAGCTTAACCAACTGTTTGCCGCCCATGGCACAGTCGCTTCAGCCAACGTCGTTCGCGACCGCGAGAGTGGCCGCAGCAAAGGTTTCGGTTTTGTCGAATTCGAGAACGATGAAGAAGGCAAAGCCGCCGAAAAGGCGCTCAACGGCTCAGAAGTCGGTGGCCGCACTATTTCGGTCGCCGAGGCCCGTCCTAAAGAGGACCGCCCCCGCGAAAATCGCTGGTAATTTTTAACCGGTAAAGAAAACTCCCTGAAAAGGGAGTTTTTTATTTAGAGTGTTTGTCGCCCCAATCGGCCATACTCTTAAGTATAGGTATCAAGTCTCTTCCCTTTTGCGTCAGAGTGTACTCAACCCGGGGCGGTACTTCGGCAAAGCTTTTTTTAGTTATAAATTTCTGTTCTTCCAGCTCATCCAGCCGTTGGGACAAGGTGCGGGGACTAATTCCCACCAGGGCGTGCTCTAGGGCCGAAAAACGGGCCGGGCGATCATAAAGTTCATTTACTATAAGGGCCGTCCATTTATTGCCCAATACATACAAGGCAGCAGCGATGCAACCGGGCCGGCTTTCAATCTCTAAATTTTCCTTTACTATATCTTGCATAGTTACTTTACCTAGTATAGTATAGATATGTTAATACTATACAAATTATAGCAAGAAAGAGGGTAAAAATGTCCAAAATAACAACTAATGTTGGCCGGGCCGCCACTTACAGCACTAGGTTCTCACAGGCAACTTCCTACAGTGAAATTCAAAAGGCTACTAAAGCTTTAGAAAATCACGGCTTTAAGGTAAAGGTCGTCGATAACTTAATAGATGCTAAAGAAGAAGTCGAGAACCTAATTCCGGCGGGATCAGAAGTTTTTACAGCTACTTCCAGGACTTTAGAAAAGTCCGGATTGGATAAAGAGTTTAACGAGTCCGGTAAATATGTATCCGTCCGTAACAAGTTTATGGAATTGTATGGGCAGCCAGACAAAAGTGTAGAAATGAAGCGAATTGGCTCTGGAGCTGATTATGCGGTCGGCAGCGTGCATGCTGTGACCCAAGACGGCCAAGTAGTAGTGGCTTCGGCCTCCGGTAGCCAATTGCCTAACTATGCTTACGGCGCTAGCAATGTTATCTGGGTGGTAGGCAGCCAGAAAATCGTTAAGGATTTGGCTGAAGGCCTCCAGCGGATTGAAGATTATACCTTCCATTTAGAAGATGAGCGCGCCAAGGCTGCCTATGGCACCGGTTCGTCCCTAAACAAACTGTTAATTTATCGTCAAGAGCCCGCCGGCCGGGTGACAATAATTCTAGTCAAAGAACCAGTCGGCTTCTAGCTAGTTCAGCAAACGAAAAAAGCCCCAGCTTCCTGAGGCTTTTTTCGTGGTAGAGCTGGTGCTCTCGCAGTGGAACTAGTTACTACAAGGGAGCATCTATTTTCTCTAGCTTGAGCCAAGCAGAGCATATAATGATAGTGCGAAGTTTTTATTTTGAAGCACAAAGGAGGAGCAGCGTGGCAGATTTAATAAATGGCGTAGATGTAGCTAAAATTAAACAGACAAAAGAACAGGCCCAAAAGGATCCGGCTGTAACCGAACGGGAACCGAAAATTATGGCTAAGTGGCTAGGCGGCAGTAAAGCCAGAATCGAGTTGGGTGGCGTTTTTTTAGAGATTGGTGGCGATGGCAACTTGAATGCCATGCAAACGCTTTTAGCCAGTCTGTCGGCTTGCGACATTGACTTGGTAGCAACCCACGCTGCTCTGTTAGGCGTAGATATCGAGGAGTTATGGATAGAAGCATCAGGCCGCTTTAACTCACGGGCGTATTATGGTATCGAGGGGGCTTCAGGAGCAGGCTACAACAGCATAGCTTATACAATTCATCTCAAAGCCCCGAAAGCCACCCCTAAACAAATTAAATACTTGAGAGAACGCTGCGAGCGTTCTTCTCCAGTTGGCGACTCGCTGAGTAAAGCTATACCACTAACGCTTGAAGTCAAAGCTGAGTAGTACATAGTGATTTTTCGGCAATATATTCATGAGGAGCAAAGCTGTTTATCGTACATGGTTGGCTGTACAACTGAAAATACCGTTGCCGTCATTGACCCTCAAATCGACATTGAACTCTATATGAAAACAGCCGAGCGGCACAAGCTCTCAATAGATATTGTGATTGATACCCATACCCATGCTGACCATCAGTCCGGTGCACGCAAGTTAGCCAAACTCACTGGCGCTAAGCTATTTATGCATAAAAATTCTGAAGTAAATGGCGTGGACCAAAAACTGGTAGACTCTAATAAATTTTATATTGGTAACAGACACTTTCAAGTTATTTCTACCCCTGGGCATACATCTGACGGGATAACACTTTATGTCGACGATTGGTACTTGCTAACCGGCGATACGCTGTTTGTCGGCGATGTAGGACGTGTTGATTTGGCCCTTGGCCGATTAGAGGAAGGTGTGGTAGAGGCCAATGCTGCTAAACTCTATGGTTCAATTCAGAAGCTACTTAGATTACCTGAATGGACCGAGGTCTACCCAGGGCATTTCGCGGGCTCTGCTTGCGGCAAAGGCATGTCCGGCAAGATGATTTCTACGCTTGGCCGGGAAAGAAAGAAGAACTCTGCCTTATCAATGGCTAAGGCTGAATTCATAAAGTATGTAACTTCGAACCAGCCCGATATGCCAAATGATTATAAAAAGACCAAATTAGCCAATGTTGGCGAAGACTAACTCACGATGGCCCTCACGAGACCGAAAATCATCACCGTTTGATGTCCGCCAGTCGGAGGATAAAACAAAACTATTTAAACTGCTTATACTTGGTAGCGGGGGCAGGACAGCGCACATCTGCAGCCGTGCTCGATGCAAGCATCTGCGCCCGGCTTGGATGACCGAACCTGCGACCACGCCCAAGCCAGAAGCTTGTGCTAGTCGCAGAACCGAGCCCTGCATCTCAATGACCAAGAAAAATACCCCATCTTACGATGAGGCATTTTTCTTGGTAGCCCTTGTACATTCGAATTGGAACCTTATCTTGCCAGAACTGAGTAGGTGGAGAGGGCTATCTTTTACTTTTGAACCAGTAGCCTAAAACAAAACCTATAAAAACACTGCTAAATGCTGCGATTAGTAAATCTCCGTTTGGGTTATATAAATTTAACTTTGCTGCGTCTGTATTATGAATGTTTACATAGAGAACTTTATATTCACCCAAGAAAATATATATGAGTACAAGAAACAAGAATCCTAACAATAATCTTTTTAGAACTTTATGATTACTGCCAGCTGGGTTGTCTTTCTTCGTCACACTTACATTCTAACAAACTGACCAGGAAGGACTGGAACCTAGATTACAGAGGTAATAAAAGAAAAGAGATTAGCTTGTTTGCTAATCTCAATCTGTTATTCAACTTGGTAGCGGGGGCAGGACTCGAACCTGCGACCTCATGGTTATGAGCCATGCGAGCTGCCGCTGCTCCACCCCGCGATATCTAAATGAAGCTTTGATATTCTAATCTGTTGTAAGGTGTTTTGTCAACGCCGCAGAGGCTTCCGGTTTCCGGAAGCCTCTCAGCACAGGTGCGAAACTCAGTGTTATTTAGAGACTAACGGCCGCAGACTGGCCAGTTGCTCAAAGCAAGCTTTGAAGCAATAGCAATCTGCTGTGCGGGTGTGGCTAAGTCGGCTCGAGGCGCGTAGGCTAAGCCTCCGGCGCCAGCCCATGTCTGCTGAGTAAACTGCAGACCGCCATAGTAGCCGTTACCGGTGTTAATTGCCCAGTTACCGCCAGACTCACAAGCGGCAATTTTGTCCCATGAAGTGCCGCTGGTGTAGCTAACCGCTGGGGCAGCCTTCGGCGCGCTATAGCTATACGTTGAAGCCGATGAGCTTGGCAGCGGATTTGCTGCCACGTAGTCCGCTGGAATCGGCCTATCTGGTAGTTGTTCATCTGGATTAGGTATCCGTAAACTATCGCCCGGGTAAATCAGGTCCGGATCCTGGATTTTATCGTTAGCATCAAAAATCCTGACATAGTTCGTTTGATGAGCATCAGCAATACTGGTTAAAGTATCGCCTTGATTAACAACAACACTAACCGGCTGATTTTGATCATTTGATTGCGCATACGCAGAAGGACTACTAATAACTAAAGATACTCCAGCTAAAGCTAGTCCAGCCGCAAAAGCAGCTAATTTCATTTATCCTCCTTAGATTAATTCAAAATGCCAATACCAAAACTGGCTTTGCTTCTTTAACAAAGTCCGTTTTTATTTAGATTTTGACAGTTTGAAATTCGATTTTTCGGTCGTGTCTCCATCCTCACAAACAAAAGACACAAGGACAATCGTACAGTCCCTAAAATATAAGTCAAGCTCACCCCTGAAAAGCTTGTTGTAAATATGTCAAATAACGGTTTTTATAGTCCGCTTAGTCGTTGGTGAGCTTACGTCCTAACAGGAAATCACGCCAAGCTTCGAGATTTTTAATATAACCAGCGCGATTATCCGGCACGGCTGTTTCAGAAACGCTGCTTGTCTTGTTAAGATTTGGGTCCACGTAACGGCTAGCAACATCTTTGGGCACTAACAGAACCTGTTCGCCAGGCGCCGCTAAACCCAGGTTTTGGCGAGCCGATAGTTCTAAGTATTGGTCGGTTTTGTAATATTGAGTTTGGAGGTAAGTGTTCTGATTTTGCAGCCATAAAACAGTGTTTTCCTGCTTTAGGGTGGCGATTTTTTTCTGCAGTTCATAGTTGCTTTGGACAGTCCTAGCCCCGCTCCAAGCGATTGCCAATACTACAATTCCAAAAATATACAGCCCGATATTGCGCACATCGGTTAGTTGTTGGGCCTGCTTGCTACTCAGAGCGTTTTTTATTTGATCAAACATAATAATGGTGGGGGCGCCTGGGTTCGAACCAGGGACCAATCGGTTATGAGCCGACTGCTCTAACCACTGAGCTACGCCCCCGTAGAGCCCAGTATATAGCTTCGCGCCGGCTCGTTCTATGTTTTTTCAAAGATGGAACGAGTCGGGCTCGGCATATAATTCTCTTTGACCAGTCGAATTATAACAGATGTAAATCCTAAATTAAGGGCACGAAAACAAAGCCTGGATGGGTTTTTGTATGAGTTTTGCCATTAGTGTCTTTGATGACTTCCAAAATATCGTTGTGCACCGGCACAACCAGTTTGCCGCCAGGTTTTAGCTGGTCAATAAGCACTTGAGGCAATTTGTCGGCCGAGGCGCTGACCAAGATCCGGTCAAATGGTGCCCTCTCGGGTAAGCCAAACTGGTCGCCAGCTTGATAAAACTTGGCGTTTTTAACTCCGGCGCGCTCGGCATTTTCGCGCCCAAACTCTACCAGCTCTGGCACCAGCTCAACTGCATAAATTTCACCTTTCGGTCCAGCCAAATAAGATAACAGGGCAGTAGTCCAGCCAGAACCCGATCCAACGTCCAGCACTTTATCTCCGGGTTGTACATCCAGCCATTCCAGCATCATCTCAACGGTGGTCGGCTGGCTATTGGTTTGGCCATAGCCAATCGGCACTGGCGCATCGACTTGCGCCATTGGCTTGGCTTCATTTGGAATAAAGTTGACTCTGTCAAACTTAGTGAATGCTTGTCCTATCCTATCCATGATCCCATTTTAGTTCAGTAGTTGCAGGACTTGCTGTGGGGTTTTTGTTTCCATAAATCTGGCTCGTAGCTCTGAGGCATCGTCAAAGCCACTTATGTAGAGTTTGCAGAACTTACGCAGGGCTTCAAAACGACGCTCATTTTTTTTGTAGGTATCCAGATAAAGTTCGATATGCCTTCTAAAAAGCTCTAGCTTTTGAGCCTCACTCCACCGCGCCCAGGGGCTATGTTCGGCAAAAGCGAATGGGTCATGAAAAATGCCGCGGCCAATCATGATGCCGTCTAATTTATACTTTTGGGCTAGTTCTTCGCCCTGCTGGCGGCTCATTACGTCCCCATTGCCGACAATTAAGGTCGAGGGCGACAGGGAATCACGCAGTTGCCGGGCTTGGCCAACCAAGTCCCAGTTAGCCGGAACGCTAGACAGCTCTTTAGCTGTGCGGCCATGAATACTTAACATGTTAAGTATTTTTTTAGATAATAAAAACTCAATCCAGCTCATATCAATCGTTGTAAATCCTACGCGAGTCTTAACACTGACAGGGAAGTCTTCCCCTGCTGCTTGCTTGGCGGCATCTATAATTTCTCCGGCTAGTTCCCTGTTATTGATCAGTGCCGCGCAGGCGCCGTTTTTAATAACTGTTTTTACTGGGCAGCCCATATTCAAATCCACCCCTGCAAAGCTCCGCTTCTCGTCTTTTCCTTGCAGTGCATTCGCTTCCGCAACAAGCGTCCCATCCACAAGCTCTTTTACAGTTTTATAAAAATTTTCGGGCTTTAGTCCCCACAACTGGGCAATTACCGGCCCTTCATTTTCAGAAAGCTTTAACTTGTGTAGCAGCTTCTCTCGGCCCGGGCTTTGCAGGCCATCGACATTTACAAATTCCGTAAATGAAATATCGGGCTTGGCGCACTCAGCCACAATCTGACGAAATACTACATCCGTCACATCATCCATCGGCGCCAACACAAAAAACGGCCTCGGCAACTCCTCCAAAAAACTCATCACTATATATTACTAGAAAGGTTGCGGGTTACTAGGATCACGCTCCTGATCATAACCAGGCAAACGACGTACTCCAGGTTTAAGTGATGCATTACTGGCGGGCTTCTTGGCTTTTTCTATAGCTTCTGGACTTGGTTTGTCGTCAATGGGCTTTAACCCTACAATGTGCCCTTCATGCCACTCGGCTCGCCGGCCCAGCACCCTAAGCTCAGCCTGCGCCTGGCTCATGCCTTGGTCTTGGACATATCTCATGATTTGGTCAGTCTTATCGGTGTATTTAGCAGCCGCGGTGGCTAGTTCATCAACCGCTTTGTCTGAAAGCATTTCATTAAAGCTATCGATATCTGGCCGGTTGCCGCTTTTATAGCTTATCTCTTCAACTGGCCTTTCAGGTATCACTGTCATAGCCACGTCCTCAACTGCCAAGTGGCCAATTTTCCCATTAACGTTCTTAAACTTCTCTGACCAGAAATTACGTCTTTCCTGAGCCTTATCAAAGTAATAGTTGAATACATCCTTAAGAACTTCCTCTGGCGCGTGTTGGCCGGCAAAAATCATAAATCCTCGCCAGTAACTTTGCCGGTCTCTATAGGCGTGGCTATTCGAGCTGGGCCACTCAGCTTTGTCCAGAAACTCCCTGGCCATTAAATAGTCGGCTAAAGTGTACAAAGCCGCCCGGTCAGTCCGCAATCTATCGATATCAGGGATTATCGTCATCTCTTCAGTGGGAATACGGACAGCGCTTAATATTTTCTCGTCTTTTATAGCTTCTTGGTCGTAGCCTCTTATGCTGGCTAAAAACGACTTCTGGGCCCTGAGCGGATCGCCTTTTTTAGTCTTTTTAGCGCGTCTCAGTGTTTCATCTATGCCGGTTAAGCTGGCTATGGTGGCTTCTTGGCGCTGTTTGGGCAGCCAATTCTGCCCTTCGAAAAAAGCTACCATCCTATCCCTTTCAGTACTTGGTTTCTGGGGAACGGGCAAAGGTTCGAGGTGCAATATCAAAGGCACAGCCATAGTACGCTTATCGTATGGCGAAAACCGGTCAATAACATCAGCCGCACCTATTTTATTCAGATAATAATCCAGGTTCTCAGATGATTTCTCATCTGATAGCTCGACGCTGGCTTCGGTTTTGGCTAAATTTTCGGTCATTTTTAGTTTTTTAGGGCTAACTTGATACGTTCTTCTGCAGACAGTTTATCATCTATGTCTTTTAAAGCCTCAGCGGCATCTTGGACGGAGTAGCCAAGGGCTACGAGGCCTTGCAGGGCTTCGTCGTTGGGGTTGGCGGTGGCAGTTAGGAAGTCTGTGGCGTTTTCGTCTGAAGTTAAGCCAACCTTGTCTTTGAGGTCTACTACTACCCGCTCAGCGACGCGCTTTCCGACCCCTGTGGCTTGCGAGATAAATTTGGTGTCGCCGGCGGCAATGGCTTTGCGCACCTGGCTGGCATTGGCAACACTTAAAATCGCCAGGGCCATTTTAGGCCCCACTCCATTAACACTCAGTAGTTGCTCAAATAAAAACTTAGTTTCAAGATTACGAAAACCAAATAAATCGTGGGTGTTTTCGCGGATATGCTCGTAAATAAATAATTTGGCTTCTTCGCCGCTGTTAAGAGCCCCAAAATCCTCGAATGTGACGAACAGGCCGTAGCCCACGCCGCCGCATTCAATGACGACTAAGTCACCGATTTTTTGGGCTATCTTCCCTTCCAGCGTCGCTATCATGGCCTTATTTTACCTTACTCGTGGCAGCGTGGGTTAAGGCCGCCGCCAAGGCATCGGCACAGTCATCGGGCTGAGGTACCTCTGGTAGCCCCAGCAGGACTCGAACCATCTCCTGCATCTGCTTTTTCTCGGCCCGGCCATAGCCGGTCAAAGACTGTTTGATTTGCAGCGGTGTGTATTCGCTGATTTTCAGTCCAGCCTGCATACCGGCCAGCAGTACCACTCCCCTGGCCTGTGCCACGGTCATGGCCGTAGTGACATTTTGGGCAAAAAATAGCCTTTCGATAGACATTTCCTGAGGTTTTGTCTGGGCGATTATATCTGATATTTCTTCATAAATCGTCTGCAATCGTACGGCATCGTCCTCTTTGACTGGAGTCCGAATCACACCAGCATCCACCAGCTGGTTTTTGCCACTCTCTGACTCAATTACCCCAAACCCCAAAATACCCGTACCAGGGTCAATGCCAATAATCCTCATCCTAAAAGTTCCTCTTGGGCACCGTTTATTAACAATACTTGATTGTCGGTCAAAGTTTTATATGGCAAATTTTTGGCCATGAGGGTTTTGAGCATATCGTCGGCACCCGACCATTCCGATTGATAGTGCGGCACCAGATGATAAGAAATAAAATCCAGCCCGTTCCAAATAATTTCGGGTTGATAGCCGTCAGGCACAAGTTTAGGATCGTCCTCACCCTCACCACTTGCGCCAGTAAGGCTAGGCGTTGCTAAAATAGCTCCAGCGCTTTCGCCGGCATACACTAACTCATTTTTACGCACTAAGTCATAGAGTAGCTTATCGGCGCCGCTATAAGCTAACGCCCGGCGTAATAGAAAGGCGTTGCCGCCGGCCAGCCACACAGCCGCATAGTTTGATAGCTCTTTGTTTAATTTATCTTTGTTATCAAAATACGACCGTAAATCCAGCTCTATCGGCTTTAACCCCAACTCACTTAAAAAATCGAGTAAATCCCCTGCACTTTCCTGGCGTTCGGCTGGGCTTTTGTAATCTTTGGCATTGGTAATAACCGCCACCTTGGTACCCTTGCCAAAAAGCTTTACCAGCTTTTCAGGGTAATTCCCCGCCCTGTAAGAAGATAAAAACAAGCGCATTCTAAAGATTTAAGCTATCAGCTAGCTCGAAGTTGGTGTGGGTGGCGGTGACATCATCGAGGTCTTCCAAAGTGTCCATTAGCCGAATAATTTTGCGGGCAGTTTCGGGATCAGATATTTCCATGGTGTTGTTGGGCTCATGGCTGAGTTCGGCATCTACGACTTCGGCCCCCTGCTTCTTCAAGGCATCTCGGACTTTGGCTAATTCATTAGGGGCAGTATGCACGACGGTTTCCCCGGTTTCTGGCTCCTCAAAAACATCTTCGGCGCCGGCTTCGATGGCCTGCAATTCTACCCCGTCACCAGTCCCTTTCAAACGAATTATTCCCTTGCGGCTAAATTGAAAAGCCACGCTACCCGGCTCAGCCATGCTGCCGCCACTTTTGCTAAAAGCAGTGCGGACTTCCGGCAAGGTGCGATTTTTGTTATCTGTGGCAACTTCCACTAAAACCGCTACACCACCAGGCCCATAGCCCTCGTACATGGCTTGTTCTAGTTGGGCGGCTGACTTATCGGCGGCCCGCTGGATAGACCGCTCAATGTTGGCGGTTGGCATGTTGGCGGCTTTAGCTTTTTCTATAGCCAGCGCCAGCGCCGAATTGTGCGCCGGGTCAATACCGCCGCGAGCCGCAATTGCCAGCTGATTTCCCAGCTTGGTAAATAAAGCGCCACGTTTGGCATCGTTAGCTCCTTTTTGGCGCTTAATTGTCGCCCACTTAGAATGTCCAGACATATCTGTTATTTTACCATGTTTAAGGTGTTCATGATGGGCCCTTTGGGCCTAGCTTTGGACCTTCTATGATGCATAATTAACACCACCAATAAAACGACTGTGTAGAAAGCCAACATATATATGAGACTGATAGCCCTATGGACTAACGCTGATGGAATATTAGATAGCGCGTGGACTAGATCAAGCATGTATGTCAGTAGCAAGCGGGCTGGCAAAGCCAACCAGCCGGCAATTTGTGGCATAAAAGCCCCGGCCGCTCCGGCTACAGCCGTTAACAGCATCGCCAGTGGCACCAAAGGCACAATTAACAGATTAGCGATTAGCGCCACAATAGATAGCTGGCTAAAAGTCATCAGGATCAACGGCAGCGTCATAACCTCGGCCGATAAGGTTTCTAGCAGTACCATAGTTAATAATTTGGGCTGTTGCTTAAAGCGGGCAGCGATTAGCGGGGCAATCACTAATACGCCAAAGAAAGCTAGGAAAGACAAATACCAGCCCAGGTCGCCCCAGATATAAAACGGATTCCACAGTCCGGTGACGGCTGCGGCAAAACTAATAAGGGCGACTGGTTTGATATGTCGGCCATAATACCAAGCCCACAGGCTAAGAACTGATACGATGGCCGCCCGGACTATGCTGGCGCTAAAGCCGGTCACTAGCACAAAAATTGCTATCAATCCCAGCGAAATAAGCAACTTTTGGTACTTGGAGCCCAGCTTTAGCCGGCCGACACCGCGGACAATAATTGTCAGGTTATAGCCCGAAACAGCCACGATATGCACTAGCCCAACGGCTGTCAGAGCCGCAGTAATGTCGGCCGGCAGGGTAGTCCGCTGGCCTATTAAGAGCCCTAGCCCGAATGAGGCCATAGGCTCCGGTAAGGCGCTTTGCATGCCGGCGTTAAAGCGGCGGGTCAATCCAAACAGTAAGCCATCGTTGCCTCTCAGCCGCTGCAACTGAGCGTAGGCAATCCGGGCTTGATTACTGCCGCGCATTGGAAACAGCTTGCCCGAAACCTGGACTTTATCGCCCCGATAAATCATCGGCACGCCAAAGCCGCTGATTTTAAAACTGCCAGCCAGCGGTTTATTGTCAGGTAGCAAAAGCTGAGACTTGTTGGCCGTGAATTCAATCTGCCCACGTGTTGAGTAAACCGCATCGGCAGTCGCCGTAGCCTGAATGGTAACTTTTTGACCTGTTAGGGCCTTAAGCTGATAGACATGATTCATGTACAAACTACCACGCCACAGACCAAGCCCGAGGCCTAACCCTACAATCACCAGCAGGGACAAAAGGCTTTTACGCTTAAGGAGTAATAACACTGGCGAAAGCCCTAAGTACCAAATATTGGGTGTAAAACTGATTTTTCTAGATAGCCCTAACCCGACTAAAGCCGATAAGCAAAGAGCGGCAATTAAACTGGTGCGGCGGAATTTCCTCATTTTTATCCGCCTAAATTTTTCATCGTACTATGGAGCGCCTTTCTCAGGTACCGTCGTCCCCAACCGGTCTTTAGCCATTTTTCACGGAAGAAAGCATCATACTTATTTCGGTATGCTTCATAGTAAATTACCTCAAATGGACCTCTGTAGGATGTTGCAGGGACTCTATTACCATTATGCTCATACAGACGCTTCTTAACATCGTAGGTACAGCCAACATACAGCTGCTTATCTTTTTTACTTCTTAGTACGTATACATATTGCATGATGAAAAATTTCGGTGGACAAAGCAATAATCCCACAGCTTGGCTAAGAAGTTAATTGCTTGAGTTTAAGGAGTAAAACCATAAAAGATATTGCTTTTTTATCGTGTTTATGTTAATATATAACAATCCAAGGTGGGATACTCCTGCTGAGGATAGAAGTACAAGATTTGACAACCAGGGACCTACGATTCCCCCTCGGGGAGGAAGTGAGGCAGAAATGCTTCGCAAGTTCATCGTCATTGCAGTCGCTTCACTGACACTCGCTCTCGCGGCTTCAGCCGTCGCATCTGCAAGTCCGTCAGGCTTCAGCCTGAGTGTGGTGCCGCAAGTCTCGTTCGTTTCGACGGGCGGGAACGCAACAGTGAACTACGCGGTCACGAACAACACGTCCTCGGACGCCTCGTGCTACCTGCACATCGAAGAGCTCAATTTCGACGCCCCGCTGGGCACTATCGCCTCTGGCCAATCGGCTGGCGGCCAGCTCAGCACTCCGGCGCTCTACAAGAACTCGAAGTTGACGTTCGACCTCATGTGCAACGGCAGTCTCGTCGCATCCAGGGCTGTCAACATCAAGGTCCGCTAGGGAATCATCTTCACTTCAAGGCCGCGGCTCGAACTCTTCGGAGTTTCGAGTCGCGGCAGTAACACCCACGTCGGGTGTTTTTTATTATCAAGTATTCCAGGTTAAGTTTTAGTTTTAGATGTTGCTTTTTTATCGTGTTTATGTTAATATATAACAATCCGAGGTGGGATTACTCCTTACTAAGGATATGAAGTTTGAAAATTTGAGGTCATCTATCCCCATCAGGGGAGAAAGGAGACACACCGTGTCTCTCCGCAATATCATCGTCATGCTGGTCGCTCTCTGCGCCATCGCTGCCTTCGCCGGCGGCGCCAAGGCCGCTAGTTCGGCTACAGCCGACAGTTCGCCTAGTGCGTACACCTTCTCGCTCGACAACGGCGCGGAGGTCGTCAACTCTGGCAAGCAGGTCGGCGACAACTGCAGCGTCACCACCATTGATAGCTACTACTCCGGCGTCATCACCCATCTGGTAGCGACCTCCAGCGGGCATCTGAACATGGGCTGCAACGTCACGCTCAAAACGGGTCCTGGCGTCGACAAGACCACCATCTTCAACAGCGGTGGCGAGCAACTCGTCATCACGCCTGGCGATGTGGCCAATATCAGCCTTCACAGCTGAGAGGTCACTTCGAGCTTCATCTGCCCCACCCGGTTTCTTCGGAAACCTGGGTGGGGCAATCACAACACCCAAATCGGGTGTTTTTTATTGCAGTTTAGAAGTGTTGACTTTTATTCTTAAAAACCGATAATCTAAGAAGTTGTTCAGATTCTGCTAAGACCTCCAAATCATTGTGCTTAAGCGAAATAGCGGGGCGCCGCTGAGGAGCGCCCGGAGGTGTAGTAAACTACATTGAGGACGCACCGCAAGCGAGCAATCCGCTAGTTCGCCAAGAGCCTCGATAGGGTTCGGGCTAAGCCTGAAGCAGTGTCGAGGCGGCACAATGATTTGGGGGCCCATAGCTCAGTTGGTTAGAGCAGCGGCCTTTTAAGCCGCGTGTCGTGGGTTCGAATCCCACTGGGCCCTCCACAAAAAAAGTCCAGCCTGGTTTGGACTTTTTTATGGTTGCTCTGGTGGGCTTTGATTCCCGCGACTGACTGCTTTAGCAGACACTAGTTGTGGGTTCGGTATCCAGCTCACCCTACTGGCACTTTGTGAGGTGCTTTTTGTCCGGCAATTTAGTTACAATATTAACACTATGGTCTTCACGCATTTCGTCCCATGAAAAAACTATTTGAGCTCCATCAAAAAATTACACTGCTGGTTAATGAATACCACGTACTTGTGGATGGCCCCGATGGCCAGCAGCAAACAGCTGGCTTCGTAAAGCAAAAACGGTTTGCTTTGCGCGAACAATTCTCGCTTTATAAAGATGAATCCCAGCAAGAAGTAGTAGCATCCTCCAAAGCCCGATCTGTCCTTGATTTTGGAGCAATTTATGATGTTTTTGATTCTAAGAATCAGCCAATCGCCGCCTTAAAAAAAGATTTTAAAAGATCCCTATTAATCAGTACCTGGCAGGTATACGATGCCCAAATGAAAACCCCGCTTTTTACTCTGCATGAAAAAAGTCAATTCATGGCCATTTTCCGAAGGCTTTGGGAACTGCTGCCCTATCTCAACGATTTTCCTTTTCCGATAAAATACCATTTTGTGATTAAAAGCGACGATACCGTAGTGGGCGAATATATCAAAATTACCCGATTCAGAGACCACTACGCCTTATACATGAACGATGAAGCGGCCCCAAAGCTCGACATCCACGCCTGGATGATATTAGCTGTGCTGTTAGATGCCATGCAAAGCCGATAGTTTATTTGTGCTTTTTGGAGTGGCCGTGTTTAAAACCGCCAGTCCAGATCAGCAACAAACTGCTTAATAAGCCTACGCCGACTATGTACGACTGGGCGTTCTGTAAATCGTGCCAAAACTTAGAACTGGTCACATTGGTCTGGAGCGCGTCGCTAAACATTGGGGCAGCCACCACGGCCAGTAAACCACCGGCGCACAGCGCCGGCACTATTGAAAAATAGCGACTGTTTTTGGAGCTTACCGAGCGATAGGTCAGAATTAGGGTAAGCAGCAGAGGGATCGCCAGCAAAGCCAAGTCAACATTGTTGGAAGTCAAAGATGTGATTTTGGTCTGGCCTATCAGGTGCTGGATGTCGCTGCCAGATAGAGTTATAGCCGCGAAGCCGCCGCAGAGCGCCAAAAAAGCCAGGGCGGCATTACTTTTTAAGAAGAAGGTTAATACCGCCGGCAGTAAGACTAAAATAACTAAAAGGACATCGGCCATATTGCCCCAATTTTAGCACGAGTGGTTTAGAAATTTATGGCCGAGCCGATGTTTAGGCCAAGCTCTTTGGCGCGGTTAGCTTTAAGCTCCAGCACGTATTGGGCGGGATGGTCCCGGTTAATAAACTTATCGGGGTAAGTTGAGGGTTTTAAGTCGATCTCTGCGGCGGCTACTTTGTGATCAGTGTTAATCCAAATCACATCGATTGGGAACTTCATGTCCTTCATCCAGATACTTATAATTCCGGGTTTGTCAAACTCAAACAGCATGCCTTGGTTTGGCAGAATACAAGGCCGGCCGCCTAAGCCTTTTTGCAGGTCAGCTTTATTGGAAACAACCTCTGCTTTAATCGCTGAGCCGTTAATTACTATGGTTTTATCATTTTTATATGGCCCGCAAGCCAATGTTGAACTATTCGTTATCTTTGGTTTGGGCTTGGCGTCTTGGGTAGTAGCTATCGCTAAACCGGCTATAGCCAGCACCAATAAAGCCACTGCCCCATACCGCGCGGAGTTAGGTATTTTCTTCAATTTTTTAAGCTCCAACTTTATCTTTGCGCGGCCGCTGTTTGGCATTGCGCTCGACATATTCGATAATTTTGGAGGCTACATCACGGCCAGTCACCTGCTCGATACCAAAGCCTGGGCTGGAGTTTACTTCGAGTACTAGCGGGCCGCGTTTGCTTCGCATCATATCCACACCACAGATAGATAAGCCCATAGCCTTGGCAGCTCTAATGGCGACCTTTTCTTCTTCATCAGTCAGCTTTACAGTCTTCCCCTCACCTCCTTGGTGTAAGTTAGAGCGAAAATCATCATTGAGGCTTTGGCGTTTCATGCTTGCCACCACTTGGCTGCCGACTACAAAGGCCCTGATATCTGTACCAGCTGATTCCTCAATGTATTCCTGCAGCAAGATGTTGGTACCATCATCGTCCATCAAATAAAAGCCCTGCAGCACCGAGCGGGCGGCCTTACGGCTTTCGGCTAAAACCACACCCCGGCCATGGGTACCACGGGCCAGCTTGATAATAATTGGCGGGCCACCGAGCTCTTCCATTACATCATCAATATCGGCAAAACCCCTGGAAAAGATTGTTTTTGGTATACCAATGCCAGCTCGTGACAAAAGCTGGATTGACCGTAGCTTGTCGCGTGAGCGGACAATCGAAATTGAGCTGGTGGGCGTAAACACCCCCTGCATTTCAAATTGGCGGACAATGGCAGAACCGTATCTGGTAAAAGAAGAGGCGATTCGAGGAATAATAGAATCAAACCCGCTAAGAACCTCGCCTTTATAAAGCACTATCGGTTTGCTCTTTTCGATGCGGGCTTCACAGTGGATGTAGTTAATGACTTGGACCTCGTGACCCCGTTTTTTAGCTTCTTCTACTAGTCTTTTAGTAGAGTAATTACCCGGCCCTTTTGATAAGATAGCTATCTTCATGACTTTACCTCGCCACGATACCTTGTTCCTTTTTTAGGGTCAACTATAAAGCCATGGCTGCGCAAAAATTGCCGACCGACCAGCACGGCCTTTTTCATGAGAGTTCTGTCGGCCAGACTAACTTCGATAGGGTATTGCACGCCTTCTATTTCGATGGTGGTCGGCACGAAGTAACGCAAGGAGCTAACGCCGTTGCTGCTTCTTACCTCTTTTAAAGCGAAGGAGTTGACCATTATTCGCCTCTTTTTACCGTATGGCACAAAGCTTAAAGCTTTTTCGCCAGTCGGCAGTTCAACTTCTTTGATTCTAGTAGCGTGCAGCGAGCCGCTGGTGGCGCCGGTATCGATTTTAGCCACCACATCGAATAGCCCGAAATCCGGGAAGCTAATTTTCTCAAACGCGCCAATAACTTTTTCCATTACTCTACTCCTTCAGCATCCAAGGCTCCGTGCAAATGGTCCTCGTCGGTCGGGTCTATTTTACCCATGAACATGATAATTATGAAATCAGGATCATTAGTGTGCTTTTCTATGTAATTCCAAATCTTATTTTTCCCGTTAAAATAATTGAGCGTAACGTGCCAAGGTAACCGATTAGTCCCTCTTATGGATCTGAACATGAATTTACATGTATTTCTCTTTTGCCGTGAGATAAATTTATCGTCGATATTGGACTTGGGTTTGTTCAAATACTCATCTAGTACTTTGTAGCGCCACATTATTTCAAAAGCCGATCTAAAGTCGTGGCCTTTTCCTAATAACGTTGCAGTTAAATAGTGCTGGTAGCCGGTTCGTGAATCATCATCCGTAACATCCGATTCCATGACTTTAGCTATTCCCTCTTCGGCTTCTCCGGCGCCGGATAGCCCAAACCTCAAAGGTAACAAATTAGATTTCTCTCCAATTATTGAACGCAGCATGTGCACTCCTAGTTCATGCACAACGAGGCCTCGCACCTTATCCGGTGAAGCTGGAGTCCGCCCTTCTGGAACCATTACTGTTTTTGTAGCCGGATCCACATATATTGCATTAGCCTGATCTATCTTCGTTTTCCAGCCTGAATCAGGAAATTCCCTGTCGATTATGGTTTGAAAAATTACAGCTATCGCCTGAGGCCCAAGCTTAAGCTCGCTTTCATCCACCTTCTCTTCAGTGGCTACTAAATTAATAAGCTCATTAGTATGCCTGAGTAAAGGCCTATAGACTGCTTGGACAATCTTATTAACAGTTTGTTTGGCTTCAATGCTAGGCAGAAGCGCTTGTGCGTTATCATCTGAAGAAAATAGGTCGCTTGGCAACAGCTCTGTAAACTCATTTTTAATCTGGACTATATCCTCTTCTTCAACCTCAGATACATCTGCCAAGATTTCCTGAATCATTAACTGGGCGGTTTCTAGATTAGGTTCGCTATAAAGTTTTTTATTTAGCTCAGAGAAATTGTCTTCGGCAGTTCGTCTATCCATGTCGTTGACAGCGGTTCTGTATAACTGAGCCTGCCGCATAAGTTCATTGATATCAAGGCAGCGTTCTATATATTTCTTGTAAACGTGATGGTGTTTAGTGGGAATATCTGGATGATGATAAATTTCCTCAAGTAATTCTTTGTATTTGCTCGCCGTGTTGTCGAAGTCAATTCTTTCTAACTTAGAATACGTAGCAGTGTCAGGATTATGGATTTTACCACTTAAAAAATCCTCCATCACTTGATCGAGGTTATCCGGAGTAAAATTAGCTACAGGCCTTGGGTCCAGCTGAGATAGCTCTAAAGCCAGTTTCTCAACTGTTCTGGGCTGCTCGTCTAGTTTTTCAATAGAATTCCCAGAATTCATTACATTATATTACCATATAACATACATTTTGTCGAGATTAGAAAGGTGCTAAGCAGGGTGAAGAGCTCTTGCTGGAATGTGATTTTCGATTAGCTGGTTAAGGCTTAAGGTGCCGCCTTTTTCGGGGTGGAATTGGGTGGCTAGCAGATTTTTATATCTGACTATTTCTACGCCCGTGTCAGATTTGGCTAGCGCCTTAAAGCCGGATGGCAAATCTTCGGGTTTAACCCGCCAGCGGTGTGATTCATATTGTTTTAGGTTTTTTTCACCAATTATCGGGAAGGCGTAGTCGTGGACCTCAATCTCCTTAAATCCCTGAATTAGGCGGCCGATTTCGGTAACTGAGCCACCAAAGGCCCTTATAATCACCTCAAAACCCATGCATATGCCCAAAACTGGCTTTTTAGTGGTTTTAATAAACTCTATTTCGTCGTCGTACCAAAGACGGCCCGGTTCATATTCGTCATTAATTTCTAACCCTTCGCCGCCACCACCCGATAGAATTATCAAGTCCTTGTCATGGTCGTTGAACTCAATTCCGGGTAAATAAGTCTGGACTTCTACATCGTGTCCAACCAGTGCGTTAGTAAGGTCTTTCATGTGCACAGTGTGGTTGTTAATGATTAGTATTTTCATTTTTGGTTGTTTAATACCTTAGTAAAAGCGAGATAAATAACAGCCGCAATGATTAAGAGAAACAAGATTAGCATGGGAATAAATCCGTGTTGGTTTTGCCTTTTCATGTTTTTAATGTTAAGTCTTAAACTCCATTATAAGCACAAGAAAAATTAATTTAAAGACATTCCGATAAAATGAACCTATGAGCTTCTTTAGCTTGGAGGATTTAACCGAAGATTATAACAAGAGTTTGAAGGAGTATGGCGCCAGTCCCAAAGCCCTGCTGTGGTGGGATTATCGCTCAATGGCCATCCGTTTCCGAGAGCTGGTTAAGGATGTACCGATAGATGGTAAATCAGTTTTGGATGCCGGTTGCGGCATGGGGGATTTGCTGCCTTATCTTTACGCGAAATCAACCAAGTTTAGATATTTGGGCGTGGATACTAACCGAGGGTTTATAGAAATCGCTAAAAAGCGCTATGAGGGTCACAATTTTAAAGTGGCGGACCCTTTTAAAAGCCGGGTTGGCGAATTTGACATAGTGCTTTCATCGGGAGTTATGAACGGCAACTACGAAGACTGGTTAGGATCACGTAAGAAGATGATAAGCGCGCTGTACGAGCAAGCTAATCAGGTTTTAGCCTTTAATATGGCTGGCGGGCTAAAGGCCATCCCTAATGATTCCTTAATTGCCTATGCCAATGCCCAGGAAATTTTTGATTACTGCAAAACCTTGTCTTCGAGAGTCATTTTAAACACGCAATACTTGCAAAAAGACTTTGCGATTGTGATGTTTAAAAAGAATTTTGCGGCTTAGTTATTGCGCAGAGATTCAAGCAGGTCTTTTTGGTCTTTGCTTAGTTTAGTGGGTGTATCAACAGCCATCGTTACAATATGGGAGCCGCGGCTTTTTTTGTTGAGGTGTGGCACGCCGTGGCCAGACAGTTTAAAGTCAGTGCCGCTTTGGGTGCCGGCGGGTACTTTCATGCGGATCGGCCCATCAACTGTATCGACATCAATTTCGGTACCCAAAGCGGCATCGACCATGCCGATGTGCTCGGTTGATAAGATCAAATCACCCTCGCGGGTGAATTTTTTATGGGGCCTGACCCGGATATTCACATATAAATCACCTTTGGGGCCGTGGGCGATAGCTTCGCCGTGTTCGCGCAAGCGGATGGTAGCACCATCGTCCACGCCGGCCGGAATTTTAAGGCTGACATTCTGGTTGCGGCGTTCGGTACCTTTGCCGTGACAAACGCTGCAAACCTTTTCAGGAATCCGGCCGGTGCCCTGGCACTTAGGGCATGGCGCTGATTGCTGAATGTTGCCGAAAACCGTGCGCATCACATTGGTAACTTGGCCGGCTCCCTTACAGGTATCGCAAGTCTTTAAGTCATAACCAGGCTCAACCGTAGTGCCAGAACAATGGCTGCAAGTGTCTTGCATAGTCAGGTTGAGGTCGATTTCGGTGCCAAACACCGCTTGCTCAAAACCGATTTCAACATTAGTTTCTACATCTTGGCCGCGGCTCTTTTGGCCACGCCGGCCACCGCCGACATCACCGCCGAAAAAGCTGCCAAAAATGTCGCCCAGGCCCAAGTCGCCAAAGTCAAAGCTGAAGTCTTGAGCCGTACCTCCAAAACCACCAAACGGACCGCCATCACTGGCGGCGCTGCTACCAACGCCGGCGTGGCCAAACTGGTCGTAGCGCTGGCGCTTGCTGGGATCCTTTAATACTTCATAGGCTTCGCTGATTTCGCGGAACTTAGCCTCATCGCCACCACGGTCCGGATGGTGCTGCACAGCATGCCGCCGGTAGGCTTTTTTAAGCTCATCAGCGCTGGCATTTTTCCCAACCCCTAAAACTTCGTAATAATCCCGTTTAGCCATCCGCCCCCTTTGGAACAATCGGGTCAAATAATGCTAGTAAGCTATCGATTCTATCAAGCTTGTCTGGATAAAGCTCTTCGGGACCCTCTGTATCTGACCATTTAAAGCTATCGAGCTGACCTTCTTTTCTTAGGTGCTTAGGGCCAGGTGGATAAGTGTGAAGAAAATATTCTCCAGGCAAGTCTGTGCCTTGGTGGCTATTGTAGTAAAGTATCACTTGCTCACCCGCGCTAGAGTGAGTTCCCCTACTATAAAAACCTTTAGTATCGCTCTCGTAATCTTTGCTTTCAATTAATGTTCTAACTCGTTCGGTATATTTGGAAGAGGATTGCTCAGCGGCAAGGTGATAGCCCTGGGTTTCTGGTTTTAGCTTGTCGCTCATATTAGCTCCTTAAGACCACCGCTTAACTCTTTTGCCTCTCGCGCTTTGAAATCTCAGCCTCAATGAATTTACGGTCTTTGCTGACGTAATTGTCTTGGGCGTATTTGATGCCGAGTTTAACTCCTGCGCTGAGCGCCAGCGCAGGTAGCAGCACATAGCGCAGAAAGTTAGCTGGCTTCATCTACTCATCCTTCTTGGAATCTTTGTCGTCGACGACTTCACCCTCAATGGGCTCGTCTTTATCGGGCTTTTTCTTATCACCCTTAGGTTCTTCAGTTGTCTCGTCGGGCTTAGATTCAGCTTGGGCGGCTTCGTACATCTTGGCGCCAACCGGCATGATTTTGTCACTAAGCTCCTTAGCAGCCTTTTCTAGTTCATCCTTATCTGTAGCTTCTAGGTGGGTTTTGGCTTCATTGACGGCCTCATCCAAAGTCTTAACATCATCTTCGGACAGTTTGTCCTTGTAGTCGGTCTTCATTTTCTCGGCTTGATACACAGCATTCTCGAGCATGTTCTTAGCTTCAATACCTTCGCGCTTTTTCTTATCGTCTTCGGCGTGGGCCTCGGCATCCTTGGCAGCTTTTTCGACCTCGGCCTTATCCAGGTTGCCGCTGCCTTGGATAGTGATGCTCTGCTCTTTACCGGTGCCTTTATCTTTGGCGGTCACATTCAAGATGCCGTTAGCATCAATGTTAAAGGTGACTTCGATCTGCGGCACACCGCGCGGGGCTGGTGGGATACCGTCCAGCACAAAGCGGCCAAGCGATTTATTATCACTGGACATTTCGCGCTCACCTTGCAGCACGTGGATTTCGACACTATTTTGGTTATCGGCGGCTGTAGAGAAAACTTCGTTCTTGCTGGTTGGGATAGTGGTGTTGCGTTCAATCAGTTTGGTAGTTACACCGCCAAGAGTCTCGATTCCTAGTGATAGCGGAGTCACATCCAGTAGCAGCACGTCTTTAACATCACCCTGCAGCACTCCACCTTGGATGGCGGCGCCGACGGCAACTACCTCGTCTGGGTTTACGCCTTGCAGCGGATCCTTACCAAAGATTTTCTTAACCTTCTCAATTACAGCTGGCATGCGGGTCATACCACCGACCAGCACGATTTCGTTGATGTCACTGGCTGATAACTTGGCATCCTTGATAGCTTTTTGGCAGGGGTCTTCGGTCTTATCGATAAGCTCCTGAACCAGCTCGATTAGCTTGGCACGGGTCAGTTTGTATTCGAAGTGCTTGGGGCCTTCGGCGTCAGCCGTTAGGAATGGCAAATTAATATCAGCCACTTCTGTGGTAGATAATTCTTTCTTGGCTTTTTCGGCCTCTTCCTTGAGCCGTTGCATGGCGGCTTTGTCGTCTTTGACATCAATGCCGGACTGGTTTTTAAACTGGTCTACAAAATGGTTGACGATGCGCATATCAAAATCTTCGCCACCTAGGTGTGTATCACCATTGGTGCTCAAAACTTCGAATACGCCGTCACCCAGCTGCATGATTGATACATCAAAGGTACCGCCGCCGAGGTCAAACACGGCAATTTTTTCTTCTTTGCCTTTATCCAAACCATAGGCCAGCGCGGCGGCGGTTGGCTCATTAATAATCCGCTTTACCTCCAATCCAGCAATTTTGCCGGCATCTTTGGTAGCTTGGCGCTGAGAGTCGTCAAAATAAGCCGGCACGGTAATTACTGCCTCCGTGACCGGCTCACCCAAGAAAGCTTCGGCGTCGGCTTTAAGTTTGCTTAAAATCATGCCACTGACTTCTTCGGGGCTGTATTCTTTACCGGCCATCTCGACTTTAACACCGCTGCCGGCCTTAACAATCTTATAAGGCATTAGCTTAATGTCGCGCTGGACTTCTTCATCATCAAATTTGCGGCCAATTAAACGCTTAACACCAAAGATAGTGTTGGTTGGATTGGTGACGCGCTGACGGTTGGCCACTTGTCCAACCAAACGCTCGCCATTTTTATTAATCGCCACTACGCTAGGCGTGGTGCGATTGCCCTCGCTGTTGGCAATAATCTCCGGTTTGCCGGACTGCATTACTGCCATGGCGCTGTTAGTTGTGCCTAAATCAATTCCTATAATTTTTGCCATTGTTATTCCTCTCTTTCTTCTCTTTGTGTACTAACAATTTTTCGCACTCTACCTAAAAGACTCGCATAATTACGAGCCGCATCTTTTTTTCGAGCACTTCGACGCTCAAGATCTCGCTCAGCTACTTCTTCTGCCCGTGCTTTCAGGTTCTCGATATATTCCTCTGGAGTCTCCGAAATATCTCCACTAGGTTCGTGCTCACTCATTACTTCTTCTCCATCCTTACTTTGACCATGGCATGGCGCAGGATTTCATCGCCGATGCGATAACCGGACG
>JAIFWC010000032.1 GCA_019662065.1 Candidatus Saccharimonadota bacterium | reverse complement strand
GGGAAGGAAAGGGCTCGCAAATTGCCCTGGCCCGCCAAAACTTAGTCGATGAAATTAACCAAAACCTAGCCAAAAACTACAGCCAAATCGCCAAGCGCAAATCAAAACTAGAGATAAAATATGATAGCCAATTCTCGATTAACAACTACGCCAGTCGATTGCTATCAAAGCTGGAGTCAAACCTAAGCACTGACCTAGAGCGCGGTTTTACAGCCCACGGCCCACACCGCGAAGATTTTTTGTTCTATTTAGACGGTCAGCCGGTAAACCACACAGCCTCGCGGGGTGAAACCCGTAGCCTGCTGCTGACGCTAAAGATTTTTGAGCTGATATTGATTGAAAAAGCCCGTGACCAAAAGCCAATCTTCTTGTTGGATGACGTTTTTTCGGAACTAGACGGCTCACGCCGTCGGGCCTTGGTTGGGCGGCTCAAAAAACATCAAACCATTATTACCACTACCGACGCCGAATCGGTTCTCGAGTACTTCTCCGAATCCCACAACCTCATCCCCCTGCGCTAAGGCTCTAGCTACTTATATCACCAGAGTCAAAGATAACAGTTTGGCCATCATATAAATAAAGATGAGTTGTATTTAAGTTTGAGTACTCCACCTTTGATTTATATGATTTACTACCTTTCCATGTAGCAGCAAATAATATTGTATCTACCATGCTAGAGCTTTCTGGGTCATGCGGCGACTTTGTAATGCTGTTAAGCTGAATAGCTCTCACTTCTTGGTGTGTTGACACGAAGTATTTATAAAATGCTACTTGTAAGTTACTAAGCTCTTCTGAAGTCATGCCATACCCTAGCAATTTACCTGATCCGGCGATGGCAATTATGGCCGCCGAATAAGGGGCAGTCAAAGAATCATTGACATCAGTCTGCCCAACTAAGCGATTTTTTACATCATCCGGCAAATCTTTATAGGCTATATATCGCGGCCTAAAGCTGATAGTTATATCCTTAAGTTTTTCGCCCTTTGAATTTACGATACCGCTTAATGTAGCGGTATAGCTAATACCTGTTCTATAGGCTGATATAGGAATAAACTTAACTTGCTTACCGCTCACAGTAGTTCTGCCGGCTATCGCCGGCTGAATGGTTAATTGATTAACTACGCCTTCTTTCTGTGGAGCTAAGTTGCGGTTGAACGCAAAGGAAACCTGTGTGTACTGATTTGGTTTAGAGCCATCGTGCGGCAAAGTACTCACAAGATGAAAAGTTAAAGCTTGCTTTAATACAAAAACTAAAACCAAGCCCATTAAGATCGAAGCAAAAAGTATAATTCTTGAATTTCTCATATCTAAACTTATTTTAGCCTTCCCCAGCCAGCCGCGGTACCAAATACATCATAAGGCGTAGTGCTTACAGAGTTCGTTTGGTTGCCGCCCACAGTAGACACCGACTTGCCATCATACGACACAACTATATTAACGTGACCGTCGCTAGTAGGATAATAGACAACATCACCTGGTTGAGGGGCTCGCGGGTCATTAACGGTCACTGGACTACCTGGGTTATCAATCCAAGTTGCATTAGCTTTGAACCAATCAGCCAACGCGGCGGCGCCAGCGATTCTCCATCCGCCATCCTCACCGCCCGTAAATGATGCATTGGCTTGTTTGTAGACCCAGGAAATAAAGTCGGCGCACCAAGCTTGCGGGCAACCCGAGCCCTCGTACTTACAGGCCGCTCCGCCATTAGAGCCATTATCGCTTGTGCCGACTTCGGCCAGAGCAATCTGGACAATTTTAGCGGCACTGGCTGATGTGCCGCCAGAGCCCGTGCAGTTACTGCTACCAGATGAGCTGACAGTTGTGCCACCATACTTGCTTAGGACTTCTTTGGCATATTCAATTCGGTTGGCCATTTGGGGTTTACCAGCCGCTTCGTATTGCTGCTCAAAAACAATTGTTGCATTGGTGATATCAGTTTGTGAGCGCAGGACTGAAAGCGCACCGCTATAAGAGCTGTTTAGCTCTTCCCACATAAAATCAAGTTGCAGGCCCAAGTCTGTCGGGCTTTGATTTCTGCTGGAAGCGAAAGTAAGTAGGTTATCCCATCGTCCGGGCTCACTCCATTGAGCAATACCATGTCCTACGCCATTGGGTTGTACAGATGTAGGGTCAACACCGGATTCTTGCATCAGGTTGCCAACAATGGCTGCCGACTGCACGTCGCTTAAGCCCTGGCCTACAAAATAGTAAAAGGCTTTCTGAACGTTATCACTTCCAATTAAGGTACTCGACACTGAACATAAGCCAATATCGTTAGCTCCAGCGCCAGGTTTGTACCAAACAGAGTCTCTGTAGATGCTATTTATATCATCCGGATTTAATGCATCGGCCAAAACAGGTACGGTACTGGGGCCAAGCATCAATACGGTAACGATTATCAAGCGAGTTACATTTAGCAGTCTTCTCATAGATCAATTACCTGTTGGCGACCAATGCCAAGCCTCGGCCGGATAGTTTTTATAACCAAATAGCGTAGCGTTCTGACTTAGCCATGTCCAGATAGTATTTCCCGGCACAGGCCCCGGAGTTGAAGGTAGGCCACCGAAATCGATCGCCAGCCCCATTTGATGATTAGAGGTGCCCGGTTTGGCAACGAAGGTATAATCACCAGATGAGCAAGCTGAATTTGCAGCGCAAAGTGCTTGTTGATGAGCCATTGTCCTAAAACTGCTTATGGCGGTCAAAGTTACCTTATCCTTAGCGGCGACCTGGACCATTGCATACACTGCGCCAGACACCCTTGAATTAACAACCGCATAGCCATTAGCACCATTAACATAGTAAGTACTGCCGGGTATACTCTCCTCGCCGCCGCTGGGCAAATTAGAGACGGCGCAGGTCCTAATTTTTACTAACTTGCCGTCAGTATAACCATTCTGCAAGCCCAAGTCTTTTGTACCAATGGCGCAGGCTACATTTGTAGAATTATTGTATAGCTGAGCCAGGTCAATAGTTGCACCAGCCGTAGAAGTCGTATTTTGATTTTGGCTGATTGCAGCATTCCCGGCCAAATCATCCGGCGTTAAAAGGCTAGAATCGTATATTGCGCCATCACTACCGGTTACTGCCATTATTAGCAGACACGGATTCACGCTAGAGTTAACCGGCATTTGAGTATTGGGGTCTAGGTTAGATTCAGCGGCTTTATTCCAACTACTAGCTTGGTAGTCTGTATCGTTCTGATAGGCCTGCGCCGCATTAGTACTGCAGTGCTCATCCCAATAAGTTTCTGAATCTGAGGGAATTGTACCGGCTGGGTAGCCATATTGGACAACATTAAACGGATCAGCCTGAGCTGTCGCGGCTGCAAATGCTTTGTTGGAGAAAAGCGAACCAAAGACATTGCCTAACCCACTGACTGGGTTAGATATAAAACTGGCTGCACTTGTTCTAACTGATGATTTAAAGTTTAATGGTACCTCCATGGCTAATCTTGAAACGGCAGAGTACTGGCTGTCGGTGCTAAAAATCCGAGCAAACATTGACTTCTGAGCGAACTGCTGTGAATCATCTTCAAACTTCTGGTTAATAAGGTCGGCGGTTTGCTGCGGCGTAATTTTTTGACCGCCCAGAGTAGTGTGTGCAGAATCATTGCCGGCTACATCGGCTCCAGCGGCCATCATATCAAAGGTGCGGCCGCCGCTCATGTTGCTGCTAAAGGGGTTTGGTATTAGCCACTTTGTTAAACCTTCCATCACTACAGGTGCGTATTTTGTAGCGAGGTCCTTAGCCTCGCAGTAATAGCTAGAAGGAGGCAGGAGATTCCCTATTCCAAACGGAAGATTACACGCTAAGTTAAGGGGCTTAATTACAGCTTGCATGGCTGACCCCAAAATACTATTGGCTAGGTCAAAAATTGGGCCAACAATTTTTAACCAAAGATCAGAAATCTGAACTAAAACATTAATTCCCGGCATATCAAGGAATTCTTTGACCAGGTCAGCATACTTGTTGCCCTGTCCCAATACCTCTTCACTACACACCAGCTGGCCGGCTTGGACAGCTTGATTGTTGTTGCACTCGTAAGTGTTTGAAGTACTAGTCGTTGTAGTTGTAGCAGCCAGCGCCTTAGGTGCTAGCGCGCTAAACAACGAAGCACTAGACCTTGGTGTGGTCGCAGATTTATTATCTATCAGATTGCTGTAAAGGGGCGTAGACTCGGCTCCTACGGTTCCGCCAACTATTGGGTCAGTTGAGGAGCCGCTATCTCCAGGGCCTAAGGAATTAACTAAAGAACCAACCTCTGCAGCGGTTACGTGACCAGAATGAATTTCATCGGCATAGGTCCGATACATTGAAAAAAGGCCAACAGCTGCAGAGGCATTTGTAACATAGCTAAGCTTTTTAAGGTTGTGGCTAGAGTCGTGTGAGGCTTTAACTAAACGGGCAGTTAAATCAATCCAGCCAAAGATTGGAATTTTGTCCGCTAGACCACCGGCAGTACTCTTGCCTATTACTGGCGTCAGAGCTCTTTCTATTAAGTAGCTCTGGAAGCCCTTCTCTGACATGGCTTTGTAAGCACTAACCAAGGCCTCAATGTCTGTAAACCCGTATGTTGAGGCCAGCTTTACTAGCCCCTCTCTAATAGCTGTATCAGTTTCGGGGTTTTCTGGCGCCCCAGCTAAAGCAGCGTTTTCGCCTGGAACAGCGTCAGTCTCGGCAGTTACATCAGCCGCACAGTTAGTAAGTAAACACTGGATAGCTATACCCAGTGTTTGATTGCGCGGCGTTAAAACTCGTTGGGCCAAGAACAACTTAGCGGCTCTTTTTTGCTCGGCTATATTATCGGCCAATGGGTCTGTCACGGCGCAGAATATAATGCACCGTTTTATACCATATTTTTCTTCCAGCAAGCGCCCAACTTTAAAGCGATAATAAACTTGTTTCCACTTGGTCTCAGTTTGCATAGCTGAGCTAACTGATTGGCGTAAAGCTCGTCTATCAGTTCTCTGAAATTCGCTCTCAAGCTTCTCTCCGTTAGGGCCAATATTATCGCCGTTACCTCCAATTGCAGGTGACTTTATGTACCATCCATCGGCTCGGCGCTGAAACTCAAGGCCATATTTATCTGCCAACTTGTTCTCGATCCGGTTATTGGCCCAGCTTCTATACATGTTACTGACCGGATTTGTGCCGGTGATGTTAACGCTGCAGTTACGGGAAGTAGTAGTGCCGCAGCTTTTATAATTGGGCAAGACATGCCTAACCATATATCGGGTAAGTAAATTTTGAGTTTCGTTTTGAATGGCGTTTTCAGATGTAGCGTAAAACCGATTTTGGAGATTTTTGACAATATGCTCGATTTTTAACGGAATTAGCGCAAAGAATATGGCAATAACAATGCCGGCGATTCCACCAATTGTTCCACCGCCAATCAGAACATTCTTTTTAGTTAGTCGACCTCCCAGTCCAAAACGGCCCCGTTGTTTTTGAGGCTTTTTATAAAACGAAGGCTCTTCGGGTTCGCTGAATTCTTCGTTACGGCCGGCTGTCTTCTCGGCCTTTGCTAAACCTTGGTTTGAAGACTCGTCTTTGTCTACAGACTTTAGATGTTTAGATTTAGGCTCGCTGCTTTCGCCTCCGCTCTCTAAAACTTTCAAATCAGGGCGAGGATCTGATGGGGCATTGCCCTCTTCGTCATAAATAGAATCGTTATCTAGCTGGCGGGCTGGTTCTGCCATTCGGTTTCAGCTCCGTTGGTTTGAGGCGCAATTGGCGTTTCGGTCCCTAAGCCAACTTGGGGTTGTGGCGGAGCTGCTGCTGGCGGCACCGGCGCCACTAGTGGCTGGGCCTCTACTCTCGGTTGAGTAGCGGTTGGGTTTGTAACTATTAGCTCGTTTTCGGTGGGGCTGGCAATTACCTGGATATGCACGTGGTTTTGGCCGGCAAAGAATAGGCCCTGGCCGACCGGGAATTGGCTGAGACGCTTCTTCTCTTCGCTGGTTAGTTTAAAAACGTCAGCTAGCACATCAACTGCGGTTGGCGATTGCTTGAGCAGGATCTGCATACTGGCGTTGGCTACAATCGCCCGGCCCATACGGCTGGCCATGAAGTCTTCTACATCCTGGGTAATTGTAGTGATTCCTAAATTATATTTACGGGCCCGCTTGGCCAAGCTAAATAAGAAATTGGCGCTGTCTTCATATTTCATCAGCTGCCAGGCTTCATCAACAATCAAAATCCGGCGTTTTTTATCAACTTTGGTGCGATTCCAAATGTGATTAAGTACGATGTACATAGCTACTGGCCGCAGCTCGTCCTCCAAGTCACGGATGTTAAACACCACCATCGGGTTATTAACATTGACGTTACTTTGCTGACTGAAAATACCGGCAAAAGTTCCAGAGGTATATTTACGCAAGCGTTGAGCTAGCTGCGGTCCGGTGCCACCCATATGAAGCAGCGTATCGTAAAGGTCACTGATGGTTGGCGGCGTAGAACCGTGGGTCAGTGGGTCGTTGGTAATGCCAGCTTTGGCGTAAGTTTCAATTAAGGCTGCATCTAAATCGGCTTCTTCGGCTGGGTTGAGGGCTGGCATAGCCACGGCGCCGCCTTGTTGTAGCATTTGGGCTTGCGCGCCACCCATCATTAGGCGCCCC
>JAIFWC010000031.1 GCA_019662065.1 Candidatus Saccharimonadota bacterium | reverse complement strand
AAATATCTCCTGTTTCCATGTTGCCTCATTATATCTATTTAGCTAATGGATGGGTCAAATTTGGAAGATCCTGCTTGCAGATTCTTCCAAATTTGCTAAGCGTAAGAACGTGCGAAGCTGAAAGTAAAACAGCTTCCGCTGGTTTACGAAAGCTGAAGTCACGGCCTAAGCTGGCGGAGAGGAAGGGATTCGAACCCTTGATGAGGTTGCCCCCATACCGCCTTTCCAAGGCGGCGCACTAGACCAACTATGCGACCTCTCCGCATGGGCATATTCTATCAAAAGCTACCCCTGATTTTTTTACAACCTTTTATATTTGTCCGCTTTGATAAGCCGGGCGTAAACTAGATATAGACTTTAGTAGAGGGGTTTTGGAATAAAGAGGGGTGGAAAAGCCTCTTTTTTAGTATCAAAAACTAACAACCGCCGAAAGGAGTGGATTAAAGTTGGCCCTGATTGAACTGGACGAAGTTAGCAAAATTTTCGGCTTTGGCGATGCCGCTACTTTGGCGTTGGACGAAGTTGGTCTGTCGGTAAATAAGGGTGAGTTTGTAGCCGTGATGGGTCCATCGGGCAGCGGTAAAACTACCCTAATGAACGTGATTGGCCTACTGGATAAGCCCAGCCACGGCAACTACAACTTAAGCGGCCAGCCGGTATCTAGGCTTAAGCCTAACCAGCAGGCCAGATTCCGGCGTGACCGTATTGGCTTTGTTTTCCAGTTTTATAACCTGCTACCCAACCTGAATGTACTGGACAATGTTTCCCTGCCCTTAGCCTACAAAGGCATGACGCCGGTGCGGCGGGCTAAGCGGGCCAGCGATATTTTAGAGCTGGTCGGCATGCGTGAGCGCGAATATTTTTACCCGCATCAACTATCTGGCGGCCAGGCCCAACGGGCAGCAATTGCCCGGGCTTTAATCAATAAACCCAACATCATCATAGCCGACGAGCCTACCGGCAACCTTGATAGCCACGACAGCAAAGTGGTTATGGAGTTGCTGGCCGAAATCCACCGCCAAGGCAATACCATTTTGTTGGTGACCCATAACCCGGAGCTAACCCGCTACGCCAACCGGGTAATTTACATGTACGATGGCACGATTGTCGGCGATGAACAGACCGCCATCGGCCAAATGGCCCGCCACGCCCGGCGGATTTTCTTTAGAAAACCCCGGACAACCGATAACGATATTGCCGCCGGCGTGTCGGCCATGCTCAAAGATGTGCCCGGCAAAGAAGTTACCGCAGCTACCAAACGCCGCAAGGCTAAAGGTAAAAAACGAACTTTGCGCCGCCGGGCAACCAGGAGTAAACGCTAATGTTCAGCGGCAATCTCAAAACAGCTTCGCAAAATTTGCGCCAAAGTAAGTGGCGGACTATTTTTACGATGCTGGGCATAGTCATCGGCATTGCCTCGGTAGTCACCGTGGTTAGTATTGGCCAAGGTTTAAAGCACCAGATTGTCGGCCAAATTAACCAGTTGGGTAGCGATGTGTTGGCTATCCGGCCTGGCAAATTGCTGACCAAAAATGGCCAAATCAGCAGCCTCAACCTTTACGCTTTTTTGGCGCCCAGTACGCTGAGTAACCGTGATATTGTTTCGCTACAGCACACCGGCGTCGTCAGCAGCGTCACACCGATAGAGTTTATTACCAACTCGGCCAGCGGCGACAATGGCGAGCTCAATGATGTTTTTGTGGCCGGCACTACCCCAAATTTTGTCGATACCTTACACCAAAAAATAGCTTATGGCAGCTTTTTTTCAGATGATGATGAAACCAGCGACGGCGTGGTAATTGGTAGCGACGTGGCTTTGCGGATGTTTGACATACTCAACCCAACTGGCGAGACCATCCACATTATGGGCCAGGATTTTACGGTTAACGGCGTGCTGGCGCCAGCCCAGGGTGGCTTTTTATCGGTGGCTCAGGCCGATTACAATTCTTCAATTTTCCTGCCTACTAAAGCCGCTGAGCGCCTCACTAATGGCCACACTAATATTTTGCAGATCTTAGTTAGGGTCAAAAAAAGCAGTGATATCAACAAAGACGTCAGCACTATTAACAGCGTGTTGACTAAAAATCATGGTGGCAGCGGTGACTTTACAGTCTTGAAGCAAGACCAGCTGCTGGGCGTCAGCTCACAAATTGTTGATACTATTACTAATTTTATTTCAGCGATTGCGGCGATTTCTCTGGTAGTCGGTAGCATCGGCATCATGAATATCATGCTGGTGAGCGTTAGCGAGCGCACCCGCGAAATCGGCATCCGTAAGGCGATCGGTGCCACCAACCGCCAGATTTTGCGCCAGTTTTTGACCGAAGGATTAATGCTGACGATTGGCGGCGGAATTATTGGCGTAATAGTGTCGCTGATTATCAACGGCTTACTTAGGCTCTACACCAGCTGGAAGCCGGTAATTTCAGTGCCGGTAATTTTACTGGCGGTCGGCGTATCGGTTGCCGCCGGGTTAATCTTTAGCCTCATTCCGGCCCTAAAGGCCGCCCGCAAAGACCCAATTACAGCTTTAAGAGGCGAATAATTTAACCGAGCTCTTTTTTGAACTTTTCGACTAGGTCAACTGGCGCTGGGTTGACTCCATTGCAAAGTGCTAAATAAATCGTTACAAAATCGCCGTAAGCCACAGTCCAGACTAGCTGCTCTAACAGAGTTTCACCTTGAGCTTGCACTACCTGGGCGGCTGGGCGCTTGCCGGATAGCAATTTGTCGCTGAGCTCAAAGCGCTTTTGGATACGTGGATGCTCCAGGTTGGAGCGTAAATCTACCACTGAGTAAAGCTTTTGAATTGGGTGGCTGCTCCAGCCAATGAATTCATTGTGGTTAAACTCCGGGTATTGGCCCCACCAGGCGACGTTTTTAGCGTTTTCGTTGAAGCTAATCTTCCATTTGTAAGCGGCTGGAGCCAGTAGTGGGCCAGCGTAGACCACGCCGGATTTTCCGGCCAGCTCTATGGCCAGCTTTTTGGCGGGGTTTTGGGCGGTTGGTACAGTTGCCGTCCAGCTTTTAACTGACTCTCTTAAGAAATTAGCGGCTTTGGCCAGCTGGCCGGCAGTGTCTTTCTCTTGCAGTAGTCCAGCGGCATCTAATATAGCCAGCAAAGCCACCAACATGTAGAACACGGCGTAGCGCGGCTGCTCAGCTTTGGGAATCTTTACAAACGGATAGCCTTTTTGGCCAGCAATTTCCTCTAGCTTGCCGCCCCCGGCAAAGACAGCAATTATGGCCCCTTTTTCCTCGGCCTTGGCCAAAGCTGACAAAGTTTCCTCGGTATTGCCAGAATAACTGGCAGCGATAAATAGAGTTTTATCAGATACGTAGACCGGAATATTATACTGGCGGCAAATCTCAAACGGCAGATTATAGCCCGGCCAGCTGGTGCTCAGTAGAGCTGGCAAAGCCGAGCCGCCCATGCCGGCAAACACGACGTTGCTAAACTCGCCTTCAATCTTAGGCACCTCAAATTTATGTTCCAGCTGGCTGGCCTGGCGCTCGGCAATTCCTAAGGCGTCTTGGCCGTCGCGCTGGTGGATATATTTCAAATCATCAAGCATATGCGTATTTGCTTAGTCCCTTCTCTAGACTATAATTGTAAATGATTTAGCAAAAATGCACTTAATTAAAAACACGGGGGTGGCATGTTCGGCATAAACGACAACAACCAAAACACTAATTCGACTGGGGCGGCCGATAAGCCAACCGATGGCGCACCAGCTTTACCGCCAAGCCCATTTATGGACACTCAGGCCGACAAACCTGCCAGCTCTGACTCCCTGGCTTCGGCCCCCGCTCCAGCCGCCGATAATAGCCAACCCCACACCGACCAAATGTCGATCGACTCTGCTCCAGCTAGTGCTAGCCCCGACCCCGCCTTGGTCAGTCTCAAAGAGCAAGCCCTCAATAGCCTCGCACCACTAGTCGGTCATCTAGACCAAACCCCTGAAGAAAAATTTAAAACCACCATGATGTTAATCCAGGCCTCGGATAATTCGAGCTTGGTTAAAGAGGCTTATGAAGCCGCTAACCAAATTGCAGACGAAAAAGCCCGGGCCCAAGCTTTGCTAGACGTAGTTAACGAAATTAACTACTTTACCCAAAAAGATTCGCCCGAAGATAAGGTTTAGGCGCCGTTTTTAGTAAAGCGGCGAACACTAATTATGTAGTGCAGGCCAGCGGCGACCAGGCTGGTGCCAATAAATATAACTACCACATTGCCCGGCCCGGTGTTAGTGATTTGAGTAGTGCCAGAGTTATTAGCCGAGCTTGAAGAGCTGTTGGAGCTTGGTTGAGACGGCGGATTGTTGGTGGTTTGAGTTTGCCCGCCAGTGACCCTTAAAGTTGATTCAGATCCGGATTTTTGGTTGGTTGCTGCTGGTGGTTGCACGGCGTGGTGGCTCTTATGATAAATCCAGCGGGCCAGCAAGACGATGAGTACCACCAGGATGAGGCCAACTAAAATAGCAGCCAGCAACCTGAGCCAGGCTTGGCCGTGCTCGCTTTTTTGGATTGGCAAAGCGGCAGTTTTATATCTTGGCTCCGGCTCGGGCAACGGCCCTTGAGATTCGGATTCCGGCTCAATTAGCTCCACAAAAACTCCTCCTGTATCTGATTATTATATCACAAATTTTACTGCGCGGCTAAAAGCTTAAACTAAAATCCCGCTTATGATAGCGGGATTTTACAATTCGGGCAGTTAGTTTTCCTACATGCCCATTCCCATGCCGCCCATGTCGGGCATTGGCGCGGCTGGAGTCTTTTCGGGAACTTCTACCACTACTGCGCCCATCGTCATTGATGTACCAGCTATCGATACTGCATTTTGAATGGCTTCCTTGACCACCCGCGAGGGGTCTACAATACCGTTAGCTTTCATATCAACAAGTTCTGCTGGATTATTAACATCGATGCCCATTCCTCGTTTTGATTCTAGGGCTTTAGCTATCTTTTCTTCTGCATTCAATCCTGCATTAAGCATTAATTGCCTAAATGGCTGCAAAAGCACCTGCCTCAGCATGATCCAGCCGTAGCTTTCGGCATCAAAATCTCCATGGATAAGACTACCGGATCCCATTTTATGTAAGCCTTTTACGACTTTCTCAGGAGTCATGCTTCGGTAGATGTCAAGCAAAGCCACTCCTCCACCCGACACAACACCCTCGTCAAGAGCAGCTTTAACAGCTGCTACGGCATCATCAACCCGGAATTTCTTTTCTTCGATCTCAGTCTCAGTCGCACCACCGACTTTAATTACGGCAACTTTACCGCTTAGCGCTGCCCGGCGCTTTTCTAGATTCTCTTTGTCGTACTCACTGGTAGCAGCATCAATTTGGCGGTTAATCTGGTCAATCCGAGTCTTGACTGCTGCAGCTGTGCCGGCGCCTTCGATGATGGTCGTTTCGTCTTTGGTGACAATTACTTTGCGAGCGGTTCCAATTACTGATAAGTCGGCATTTTCAAAAGTAGTACCGGTATCCTCAGAAATCACTTCCCCACCGGTCAAGATCGCAATGTCTTCTAAAATCTCTTTGCGACGGTCGCCAAAAGCCGGAGCTTTAACGGCCACGGTATTGAATACGCCCTTCAAGCGGTTAAGTACTAAAGTGCCAAGGGCTTCGCCCTCTACGTCTTCGGCAATCAGCACCAAATCTTTCTTGCCGCCTTGGGCCATTTTTTCTAGCATTGGCAAAAAGTCCTGGATTGAGCTAATTTTTTGGTCAGTGACCAAAATAGCTGGCTTGTCGTAAACCGCCTCCATGCGAGCGGTGTCGGTCACCATATAGGCGCTAATATAGCCGCGGTCCATAGTAAAGCCCTCTACTACTTCACTCTCCATGGCCAAGCCCTGCCCTTCCTCAACTGTCACTACGCCGTCCTTGCCGACTTTTTCCATGACATCAGCGATCAGTGCGCCTATTTGCTCATCGCCCGCGCTGATGGTTGCTACTTCGGCTACGCGGTTCTTTTTGCCGGCAATATTTTCGCTGTGGCTGCCCAGTTGCTTAATCACATCTTTGGCAGCCGCTTCCAGGCCCTTGCGCAGCTGCATGGGATTGTGGCCAGCAGCAATTAGTTTATTAGCTTCGTTCAAGATGTGGTAGGTCAGCACAGTCACGGTAGTAGTACCATCGCCGGCTACATCGTTCATCTTGCTGGCGGCTTGCTTAATTAATTCGGCGCCAACTTTGTAGCCCAGTGTTTCGTCATCGACATCATCGATTTCGACGCCTTTAGCAACAGTTACTCCGTCGTGAGTAACCGTGGGGTTACCGTAACTCTTGCTAATTACCACGTTGCGGCCTTTGGGACCCATGGTGGTCTTTACGGCATCGTATAAAATTTGGGCTCCGCCCAGCACCCGGCGGCGGGCATCATTATCATAAAAAACTTTCTTGGCCATTTAAATCCTCCTCTATTTAACTGTCGCTAAAATATCTTCTTCTTTGACCAGGATGTATTCCTTATTGTTCACTTTAACTTCGGTAGTGCTATAAGATTTATAAACAATCCGGTCACCAACCTTGATTTCTTTAACATTCTTGCCAACTTTGCTGACCTTGGCGATTTTCGGTTTTTCGGCGGCTTTATCGGGCAGATACAAACCGCTGGCTGTCTTAGTGACAGCTTCTTCTTGCTCGGCAACCACCCAGTCGGCCAATGGATTCAATCCAGCCATAATTAAACAACCTCCTCTTTAACCACTCTACAGAAACAATTTCTACCC
>JAIFWC010000030.1 GCA_019662065.1 Candidatus Saccharimonadota bacterium | reverse complement strand
ACGATATTCACTCTACCTCCCGTAAATATCCATAGGTAGTCATACAAGCTATCAGATTTGTATTTGAATGTTGTTGTAGGAGTTACGTATCGTTTATTAGTTATCCACAATCGGACAAAATGTTTTTTGGCTATTTTTATCTATATTTTATATATTTTTAACGAACTCGTGGTTATAAATAATAGTCTTTAGCTGCGGACCTTTTGTGCTCAAAACTCTATTTTACCAACCAAAAAACTCGGGAAAAAATCCCGAGCTTTTTAGCAAGTCTCTCACAAAGACTTTAGATTTTAGCGGCGCCGCGGCGACTAATGCGTCCACCTTTTTGGCCGGCTTTGCGGGCCAAATCGCGGTTAGCGTAAAAGCCACCGGTACGACCCAATTTGCCGCCCATCTGGCCAATACGGGCATAAAAATCTTTGCCGTACTTAGCCTTATTGGTGGCAGCAGCCTTCTGGCCGCCCATTTTGGTTCCTGCCATAGGAATGTAACCTCTTTAAAGATTAGTTAATGATTTCCACCTGGCCAGAGTAATAAAAAAGCCCCTCAAAAAGGGACCCTCATTCCTCTGAAACTACGCTTATGTTATCAGTTTATTGTACTAATGTCAATTATTTTTCTAAGTAGATATATTTATAAGTCCTTAAGGAACTTGCGGCTGCCGCGTTTTTCCTCGGGGATGTCCTCTAGCCCACGCCTTGGCCTTAGCTCCATGGGAAAAGGCAAAATTTTACCAATCATTTGACCAACTTTATGAAGCTTAATTCGATATTCCATTACAGCTTCGGCCTGCTCGACTGTCTCCTGATCGGGGGCCAGCCTCAATTTTCGACCTTCGGTCGTTGATTCAGCTAACTCGGTTTTATTAGCCTCCGCTACGCGCTTAAATTCTTCGCTCGGATAATAGTTTTCTGAATGGTGGTCTGAATAACTAGGTAGCTCCATACTCCAAAAACTCCTTAATAACCTTTTTATATCAGCTTAGGGGTAGGGCTGCAATCGATTTCATCACAGAAACCTAAAAATAACCTGTGTTAGTAGCTCTTTACTTTAACGATATAATTTAAGCGTGAAATACGTAGCCCTGCTAAGGGGTATAGGGCCTACCAACCCCAATATGCGTGGCGAAAAGCTGCGTGGCGTGCTAGAAGAGCTCGGATTTAATAACGTGCAGACGGTCATTACCAGCGGCAATGTGGTGTTTGAGAGCAGTTCTAAGGACATAAAACAGCTTCAGAATACTATTGAGGCGGCTTGGCCTAAGCATCTCGGCTTTAACAGCACTACCATTATCCGCAGCCAGCAACAGCTGCAAGATTTAGTTGCCAAAAACCCCTTCAAAGGTGTCAATCATAGCCCAAAAACCTACCAATTGGTAACTTTCTTTAAAAATCCTATCAAAACGGACATCAAATTCCCTTTTACACCGCCTGGCAAAGGTTACACACTACTTGGTAAATACGATGATGCTATCTGTAGTACGCTTGATACCACCGCGGCCAAAACTCCCGACCTGATGGTCTGGCTTGAGCGGCAGTTCGGTAAAGAAATTACCTCCCGCACCTATAAAACTATTGAGCGTATCCTCCAAAAAATGGAGTAGCTGAATTTAATCCTTATTGCCTAGGCCTGTGCTTCGAGTTCTTGCCTCTTCAAGTCAATTTGTTGATTTATAAAATCTATATAATTTCCAACTGTTTTAGTCGCAATTTGAGATATTCTTCCCTCTAGTTTGTCATTTTCCAAGGCATTAGCCAGCTCTATCAGATCAATCATATATTCAGTATTGATTATGTCTGGAGGAGCAAACTGGAAGTGCCCTAACCGTCTGGAATTCTGCCTTTGTTTGTTGTAGCTGACCAACAAGTCCAGCTTCTGGCCGTTTTTTTCTGGTCGACGCTCCTTTATAATCTGCGGATTTTCGGGTTTATAGCTAAACCTAGCCAAACCATTCCAAGCTCTTGCAACCGAGTCTTTACTATAGCCATTGTTGATCAGGAACTCGCTAAATTCTTCAAAACCAGGATTTTCAAGCATCGGCAAAATTTCTTTATCGAATTGAGGCAATGACATCCTTCTTTTAGCTTCGGTAGCTTGGCGTTTCTTAAACGCAGATTCAATAACTCGGATATTTAGACTGATGCCACCGATCGATTCAACAAGGCCAAGGTAACGCTCAAGCTCCTCTTGTGTCATTGAGTCTATATCTGGACTAGTTAACTCAATTCTTCGATCCGGTTTTTCCATATCCGTATTATAACATAAACTACCTCCTAAGGCAATTGTCGGCTTGGTTTGGACGTGGTGTTAAATTATTTACATTTGGGCTTGGAATCTTGGACTAAATTAGGTTAAATTAATAGCTAGGAGCCGTTTTGGAGAGAGTTAGAAACAAGATTGCAGGTATTGATAAACGCTGGCTAGCGTTCTTAATAGTTACCCTGGGCGATTTAATGATTGTCCTGGATGTGACGATTGTTGGCGTGGCCCTGCCCTCTATTAGACAGGACTTACACTTCACCGAGTCGCAGCTGGCCTGGGTAGTCAATGCCTACCTGCTAACCTTCGGCGGCTTTTTACTGCTCAGTGGCCGGCTGGGCGATATTTTTGGCTACCGGCGGCTGTTTATACTTGGCATTACGCTTTTTACCTTGGCTTCCCTAAGCTGCGGGCTGGCTGATTCACAAGCTTTTCTGACAGTGGCCCGGGCTATTCAGGGGTTAGCCGCGGCGGTGGTCTCGGCGGTGGCGCTATCATTAACGATGGTACTTTTTACCAATCCGGCCGAACGGGCTAAGGCTATGGGCGTATTTGGTTTTGTGGCGGCTGGTGGTGGCAGTATTGGCGTGCTATTGGGTGGCGTGCTGACCGACGTCCTTAACTGGCATTGGATCTTTTTGGTCAATGTACCGATTGGTATCGCCGTCATTTTATTGTCGTTAAACTTACTACCAACTGAGCATACACCCCCCGAATCTAGGAAGCTGGATGCGGCCGGCGCCGTTGTGATAACTACTGCTCTGCTCTCAGCAGTCTACGCCATTGTTAACGGCAACGCCAAAGGCTGGTTATCCGGCCAAACCCTTGGCTTGCTAGGCGCGGCTGTGGTTTTAATCGTCATTTTCTTGGGTATCGAGGCTAAGACCAAAGCACCACTGATACCATTGCGATTCTTTAAGATGCGCAACGTCCAAACCGCCAATGTGGTTGGTATTTTGTGGGCCGGAGCCATGTTTTCATGGTTCTTTATATCATCACTATATCTACAGCTGATTTTGGGCTACACCCCGCTAAAAGTCGGTTTGGCGTTCTTGCCGGGTAATCTAATTATGGGAATATTCTCGGCCGTCTTATCGGCCAAAATAGTCATGCGTTTTGGTATAAAACGGCCGCTGGCAGTTGGCCTGCTATTCGCCGCCGCTGGCTTATTATGGTTTGCCCGGGCACCAGTGAGTGGCCACTTCTTAACTGATGTCCTTCCCAGCATGGTTTTGCTTGGTATTGGTGCCGGCACAGCCTTTAACCCGGTACTGCTGGCGGCTATGAGCGATGTTAAGCCGCATGAGTCTGGCCTAGCCTCAGGCATTGTTAACACTTCATTTATGATGGGCGGCGCCCTGGGCCTGGCGGTGCTGGCCAGCCTAGCTGCTTCGCGCACTACCAATCTGCTAGCCAGCCACAGCGATAAGCTGACAGCCTTGAATAGCGGCTATCACCTTTCCTTCTTAGTCGGCGCCATCTTTGCCGCCTTGGCGGCCGTTATCGGCTACGTGGTCCTAAGGCCTAGCAGCGCCACCGAATCTTACGAAGCCCACTAATGATACTATTTGGTCGGCGTATTCCAGCGTTCTAGCTTGGGCACGCCGTTTACGGCCATTTTAGCCAAAAACCCCGGCCAATGTTTTTGGCGCAGGGCTTCGTAGCCAATCCGCTGCATATCGGCCGCCGTAGCATTGGGTTGGGTGAATTTACCATTTTGATAGCATAAATTGCAGTATTTAAGGCTAGGACTGCCATCGGCCTCCGTCCCCCGGGTTTTGTCGTTCAGCGGCATACCGCAGCTTTGACACATTTGTCTGGCCATAATTTTTCTCCTTCCTTACCATTTTACCTTAGCTCAACTAAAATCAGCGCTCGATAGCCCACCAGACTCTGGCTGATGGCTAAACGCTGGCAGTAACCATCCCTCTACGTTTAGCCTAAAGACTTTCCTAAAAAGCTCAGCTGCGTCATTTCCTAAGAATATCAGATTAAGATAGTTTGAGTTCGTTGCGCGGATTATCAGGAAAATTGGCAGCATCAAACAATACCAGCTGGCTTGGCTTAAAAACGTAAATACCAGGTGCCTCCTCGCCTTCAGCCAATACTGATTGTAGCCTTTTGGGACTTTTGCCAAAACGCTGGCTATAAAATTCATCGGCCTTTTGAGCCTCTTTCTCATCTAGTATTTGATAGGCTTTGCCTTGAGCATGGATGCATTGTCTTAAATCAACATCTTGCAAAATACCTACGGCCACCTGTTTATTGTCTTTTAGCGCCATGGAATGATGGCTGGTACGTGATGAGCACCAATACAGGTTAAAGTCGTCATCGAAAGCATAATGCACCGTACAAATTTGAGGCTTGCCAGCCAGCATTGTCGCCAGCTGCATAACGTGGTTATTCCCTAAGTATTTACGGATGAGATCTTTTGCTTCCATAATTTAGATTATAAAACAAAGCCCAAACCAGCAGGCTTTATCCTTCTTGCCATTAATTACTCGCTTGGAATTGAATGATGTTCGTGCAGGACCGTCCACTCAGGGCCTATCTTCCTAAGGCCTATTGTTAGCCTGAAGTCCAAATCCTCAAAATTACCAGAATCATTTTTATTTG
This sequence comes from Candidatus Saccharimonadota bacterium, assembly GCA_019662065.1. Lineage (GTDB taxonomy): Bacteria > Patescibacteriota > Saccharimonadia > Saccharimonadales > UBA10212 > JAIFWC01. The sequence continues at coordinate 2,069 of JAIFWC010000030.1, read as the reverse complement.
AACATTTCATTTCGGCATAACAAAAAGCTACATCCCCGCTTGCGACAATTTCCAACTGCTTGATATCAAACACACCGGGCTTGGTGCCATTAAAAAACGTCTCCCAGGTTTGCTTATATGCCTCAATGCCGACCGACTTAAACGGCGGCGGCACATCATACATAACAATATCATCAGCGTGGTGGGCTAGAATTCCCTCTATATCTCTGGAACGAACAGCCTCAGCCCAGCTGTCGATTATTTGGCGAATCTGTTCCTTGTTATCCATAACACCCTCCTGCTTAAGCCTTTAATTATACCAGCGCCCTTAGCTCTATTATTCTATGTTTTGTCTTCGAGAATTGCCTTGGCCGCTGCTAAATACTTTTTCCAGTTCTTGCGAGCTCTACATTTCTGGAGCTGGCAACAGTTCGTGTACTTCTACTGAGAATTTACCAGTTTTGTCGGAAAGGAATGGATGGCCTTCTACCAACTTCTTAGCAGATGCCATGTCCTCTGTTTGGATAATTGTGTAGCCGCTTAGCTCCGTGGCTTTTCCAGCCGAGCCATCGTCCATCACTGCCTCGCCGTTCGCCATTGGCTGGCCCATGTCCACCATTGCGTCACCTACTTTATCCATCCATTCGCCCCATTTAGCCATGATGGCTTTAACCTTTTCTGGGTCCATGTCTTCCGGCGGTGTTGCGGGTCCATTGTAAAGCAACATAAATTTTTTCATAGCACCTCCTTAGTCCCTTCATTATAATGCAGTAGCCACCAAATCGGGCTCTGCCGCTTACGAATATTTAGGAGCTGCGTCTTCAACCTTATGGACTGATAGTTCTGGTGATGCCCCAACCTTGTTAAAAATAACTATACCAGTAGGGATTTCTCCGCTTTGTCTCATAGCCGTAAGGGCTGCTTGGCTTTTCCATAAGGTAACTATCCTCCAAACATCTTTGTCTTTTTGATCCTGCATAAGATAGGAACCTTTGATTTCTGGCGGGACTTCTTGAGTGAGGGTTTTGTAAGTATTTCTAAGCAAATCCCACTCGCCTTCATCAACTCTAGCCTCCAAAATAGTCACTACCATACTAGAATATTAGCAAATCCCGCCGCAACGCCTTTAAGCGGCTTGGCGTTCGGTGCGATAAAGCGCGAGCAGTTCCTTGAGGGATTTGCCGCTGAGAGCTTCTTGGCCGAGTACATCGGCTACCAGTTTTTCCTGATGTTTTCTTTCGCTTGAAGGTAATACTGCATCTTCAGCTGCCTGATATACGACAAATTCTCTAAGTTCCGATAGTATGTTAGTTGATTTCATTTTTTGTTATTTAAGTACAATCATCATATTACCATAAGCGTCTTAAAAAGTCAAGGAAACTCTACCGACTTCCCTTTCCTAGGGCGTATAATCAGAATCAGATGGGAAAAGTTTTTGCAGATATATCCATGTCGCTAGATGGCTTCGTGGCCGGCCCCAAGCCATCTCTTAAGGACCCGCTAGGCCAAGGTGGTGAGCAGCTTCATGAGTGGGTGCTCAAGACGGCGGCCTGGCGCAAACCGCATGGTAAGTCCGGAGGTGAAACCGGGCCTGATGGCGATATTTTCGAGGAGTCCTTCTCAAGAAATGGAGCTGTCATTATGGGCCGGAAAATGTTCAGCGGCGGCACCGGCCCCTGGAAAGACGACCCTAACGCCGACGGCTGGTGGGGTAATAACCCTCCCTTTCATGTCCCGGTGTTCATCCTAACCCACAATTCGCGGGAAACGCTAAAGAAACAGGGAGGAACCAGCTTCACGTTTGTGACTGACGGCATAGAGAGCGCCCTATCACAAGGCCAGGCCGCGGCCGGTGACAAAGATGTGTCCATAGCTGGCGGCGCCAGTGCTATCCAGCAATTTATAAAAGCTGGCCTCCTGGATGAGTTGCAGATTCATATTGTACCAGTCCTGCTTGGCGGCGGTGCCAGGTTGTTAGAAAACCTCGGCAATCCAAAACTGGAGAAAGTCAGAGTAATAGATTCACCTCTGGTTACTCACCTCAAATTCCACCTAAAGTATTAAAACGACGGGCTCTATCCCCTTTCCCC
>JAIFWC010000029.1 GCA_019662065.1 Candidatus Saccharimonadota bacterium | reverse complement strand
ACTTCGTCGGTGGCCTACACGACCGGCCTGGCTTTGGCGCTAAACTTCCCAGCCAAATCAAAAGCCAGTCAATTAAAACGCACGACTACGAGTGGGACGGGAAACAAATACCGCCCACGCCACGCCTAAACAGCGAATATATAATAAATTAAGCGTCTAAAAAACCTCCCATTGGAGGTTTTTATTGTGGCGGCCCTAGAGACGGATTTCCGAACAGCTGTCATCTAATTTGGCGGACTGTAGTAGAAGAAGTTTTGGAATTATTTTATATTCTCTACGCCTTCGTATATTCCTGTAATGTCAGGAACTTCTTCCTGGTCATCAGGCTGTTGAATATCGACTATCCTTCCGCCTGCATCTACTAGGGCTAGCGTACGCCGTAATGCGGTCGGCCAAAATTCTTTATCTGCGCCTTCACCTGGCGCAAGCGCAATCCCTAAGTTAATGGCTGTGTCATTGGATACGGTAACACGCTGATGGGTAATTCGAGACCTGCCTTCTTCATTACGTTTAGCATCTTCTGCGGCGATTTCTTCTGAGGATTGTTTAGTAAGAGAATAAACTGGAACTTCTGGATGGGTGATGTGAAATGCTTCAACTTCATCGGTACAAGCATCGCAAGTTTCGGTGCCAAAAGCGTTTACAGTGTGAAGCACAAAAGGCCTTCCTTCTAGCAATATGCCTGGTATTGCAGGCACAACGTCACCCTTTGTAAGTAGTTGTCCGTTCCTTGTTAGTGTAATAAGCTCTTCGCGTTTACCATCAAATATTTCAAACGCGCCATTTACTGGTACTTCACTGGGTGCTGGCTGGGTCGTTTCACCGCTCATTGTTTTAGTTTCCTTTTTAATTTTATCTAACCTTAGAAATATATTAGCATATGTTTTATGAAAAGTCAATCCAGTGGCGGGCCCGACCGGATTCGAACCGGCGATCTCCTCCGTGACAGGGAGGCGTGTTAACCGCTACACTACGAGCCCTCGAACAGGTTGTATTCTAGCAAGAACAGGGGTAAAAATGCAAAATTCAATTTCTGCTTGACCGTAACATTATATAAGAATATAGTTAACCTATAGGTTAAGTTTTATGGAAACTAAAGTTAAATCTTCGCACTTGGACAAGGCGTTTGCGGCACTGGGCAGTGCCAAGCGCCGCGGCATGATTGAAACGCTGTCCTACCGGCCAGCGTCGGTTTCACAGTTGGCTGACGAATTTAACCTGTCATTGCCGGCAATGCATAAGCATATCCGCCTGCTGGAAAAGGCCCAGCTAATTGAACGCCGCAAAGCTGGTCGGACAAACTTTGTAGCCTTGGACCGCCAATCGCTAGCTTCCGCCCAGCAATGGATAGGCCAATTTTATACCGAGTGGGGCGACAATCGCGAGACGCTGGAGAATTATATCGCCAGCCTTAAATAACAGGTCATAACCCGCATTGGCGGATGATGATAACCAATAATTAAGAGCTAAAGAAAGGGAACAAAATGAAAAATTACGTTTATTTGTACTACAACCAAGGTACCAACCAAGCACCATCCGAAGAAGTCGCCAAAGCTTGGGGCGATTGGTTTGGCAAACTGGGTGACAAGCTAGTTGATGCCGGTAACCCCTTTAATAGTGGGGGCAAGGCGGTTGAAAAAAGTGGCGTAAGCACGATTGAAAACTGGCCGGCCACAGGCTATTCGATAGTCAAAGCCAGTAGCCTGGATGAAGCTGTGGAATGGGCCAAAGACTGCCCGGTTTTAGAAGAACCTAAGGGCGCTGTGCGGGTTTACGAAACCTTGCCAATGTAACCAACCGAGCTACCGGAGTATAATTGACTCCATAAACTAAGCGGGGTATAAAGTTATGGATCAAGAAGAAGAGCCAGCCAATAAGCCAACTAAGGGCTATGGCAAGCGGCCGGTTTGGCAATGGGTAGTAATTTATGTGATTTTGGCCATCATTGTTTATGGATTAATTTACTTTATTTTTATCCATAAAAGCGGCGGCGGTAGTTCCGGCTACTAAAATTACTCAGAAACTCTTGCACTTATAAATTTAAAGTAGATAATTTTAAGTATAAGCAAGTAACAAAAGGGTACAACATGTTATCTCCACACGAACATGATCCGGGTATATCATTAAACCAAGTTAATCTTCCAATGGGTAAAACGATTGGTGAAATTAGCCTGATTGGATTTAGCGATCCCACCAGGCAAAGAGAGGTTGAGCGAATGCTTTACAAGTCTCGAGCATCAGAGCTCGCCACCCCAGCTGAGCCAGGCCAATTAGAGCCTTTACCGACTGTCGTACACGACAGCCAGGAATATCAGCACGCCGCATAAACTCAAAAGATAAAAAAGAGGCTCCTGGTTGGAGCCTCTTTTTTACAGGTGCGATTTTTTAGCTAAACCCGGTGGCCAATACCTCGGCCGCCGCCCATAAAACCCAGGGCTTTGAGTATCGCCAGCAGCACTACCGCTCCGATCACGGCGATGATTAGGCTTGTAAGGTTAAAACCAGTCACATCATTGCCGGTTAAGGCCCGGGCAATCCAGCCACCCACGATGGCCCCTACGATACCAACTACTACGTTAGCTACTGCGCCTTGTTCGGCGTTAGTGCGCATAATTATTGAGGCGATCCAGCCGGCTAGAGCGCCAAAAATTATCCAAAGTATTAAATTGATTAACATTGCACCTCCTTCTTTGGGGTTACTGCCACTATTCTGAGGCAAAGCCGGCTAAACTGCCGTTAGATATCTAACCACTAAAGAGCGGCAATATTCACTCGTCTAATTCAATTTTTATTGGGTAGTAACAGTTTTGGTAGCAGAGTAAACGTGTCCGGCATCGTCAAAGGCATTAACTGTTATGAGCGTAGTAGTGCCGCTTTGGCGAGGTGTTTGCCAACCACCGCAGTAAAATAGGCCTTGGCCTTTCTTGCCAAAATTGTCTGTGGTACCCCATGTGCTACATAACTTTTTACCTGCAGCGTAAATATCCACATGAGTCAGTAGGTCGTTATCAGAGGCAAAGGCGTGGATAATGTAGCCATTATAATTGGCTGGTACGGTATTAGGCACCTCGATTACCGCCCATGGCGACAGGTAGTCGGCATCTAGTGGGAAGGGCTTACCTATAAGAGTTTGTACTTCAGTCACATCGTGAACAGCTACATAACCGTCACCGTCAAGATCGAAGCGCGCCCAAACTCCTTGGCAAGCAGTATCTGCATCAACTGTACTGCTCTGTGAACAGCCGGCATTGGGGTCTATTTCGTCTTGCGGGATCCCATTACCTTTACCGACATATTGTTGGATCATTGCTACATCGCTTGCGTCAATAACATCATCGGCATTAAAATCGGCCGGGCTGGCAGAGATGGTAGTGATGTAATCACTCGTACTGCTTAGATCCTTCAAGGCAGTACTGCTCAGATAATCACTGCCAGAAGCTACTTTATTTAGGCCACTTAGAGAAAGCATTGTTTCTTCTAGTGCATCATTCCAATGGTCGCCGTCAGAGTCGCCGCGGTTACAATGGGGATAGAAAAGGCCAATCCAACCGTTGGTTTCTTGGCCGCTAAAATTGACTGTGGCTGCTTGGGTACCGGTGTTGGTAATGGTGGCTGTCCAGCCTCTGGGTGGAGCATGGGATTTGCCGTCCGAATAAGTAATGTAGGAAATGCCTAGGCCGTCAGCCGTATAGTCTCCATCAATAAACTCACAAAAGTTGGCTTGCTTGGCCGAATTGGGGGCGCTCAAAATTGGGGCTGTGATAGTTTTACCTACTATCTTCGGGGCTCTAAAGGTTGAGGAGCTGATTCCAGTGGAGTGCTGGTCAATGAAGGCAACTTGAGATTGCATGCGCACATCAGTCACCCCAGTCCAATCTATATGCATCGAAACTGCCGGGACCTCGCTGTCGCCGCAAGTCGGATACTTAGGTGTAAAGGTATAAGTCTCGCCAGGCGCTAAGGTGCCCCGGCCTTGCCAGGTCGCATTTGAATCCACGCCAAAGCAGTTGTCGGTATAAATTTTGTTAGTCGGGCCGTTGCCATTCCAGTTCTGGGTAACGGTTGAGCTTAGAGGTGGAAGCGTACTACCTGATGGCTTTTTATTGGGAGAAGCCGCAAAGCTCCTTACTAGAAAAAAGCTGCCAATCACCGCAAAAATAAAGACAAATGTAGCGGCTTGGTATAAGGAAAACTCGACTTGTTTCTTCCTGAGATTGACTTTATAACGCTTGTTACCAGGTTCGCTAACCTGGGTATGTTGTTCTTCGGGTTCGGTTTTTGGTTCCATAGCTTTTTTACCCCTATGTTTATTAGCTCTCATCTTAAGCATAATTATCGGCTTTTATGCCCGCTTGTCAATTAAGCTTTGGACAAATTTGTTATACTCTTATCTGTAAATTGCCACCTTAGCTCAGTTGGCTAGAGCACCGCTTTCGTAAAGCGGGGGTCTGGGGTTCGAGTCCCCAAGGTGGCTCCAGCGAGCGTCGTATAACGGCCATTATATGACCTTCCCAAGGTCGGGACGCGGGTTCGACTCCCGCCGCTCGCACCATAAAAAGCTTTAAGCTAACAGCTAAAAGCTTTAAGCTATACGTAGTGGATATTCCTAAGAAATTTTTGCACGACCGCTTAGTCTTGCTACTGATCACGGTGATTTCGGTGTTGGTAGTCATTGGCGTTAGTATTGTGTTGCTTCGGTTTGACGTTTCGCGCAACCCCACCACAGTAGTGGCCTATCGCCCTAACGTTTCGGGCACACAATATATCAGCGGCAAGCCGGTAGATATTTATTCTTTGGCGATTTTTATGATTTTGACCTCGGTCGCCGCCATTTTCATCAGTGCCAGAGTCTACGAGGTCAAAAAACCGGCGGCCATGTTTTTACTATCAGCCACGGTTTTTTTGTTGGTTTTATCGATGATTGTAGCTAATTCGCTGATATCCATCCAATAGTTTTATGCGCTCGATAGAAATTCCCCAGCCCGAAGACCGCGACTGGAAATACCGGCTGTTTGAGATATTGCCGGGCGTCCTGACGTATACCATCTTGGCGCTACCGGTTATTTTGGGTAAAATCAGCCCCAAGCTGGCGGCCTATTTCTTAGTGGCTTATCTACTACTGTGGTTTATCCGGGCCGTGGGGTTGGATATCCGTAGCTTACAAGGCTGGCGGACTATGAAACAGCACAAAACCCTGCCATGGCGCCAAATGCTGATGGATTTAGAGGTGCTAGAGCCCAATACTAAAAAAACTCCCAAATGGCACGCTCGAAATATAAGGCGGGTGGCCCGCAATATCCCACACACCAGGATTAAGCCGTCGGAAGTTTACCACGCGGTGATTATCGCTTTTTATAATGAGTCGCGTGACGTGGTTGAGCCAACTGTCCAGTCGGTATTAGCCACAGCTTTTGATCATAAAAAAATTATCTTAATTTTGGCCTACGAGGAGCGCGGCGGCCCGGAAATCGAAAAAATGGCCCACGACTTAATCAAGGATTATGGCGATAATTTTTATTATGCCGAGGCAATTAAACATCCTGGCAATATCAAGGGCGAGGTAATTGGTAAAGGCGGCAATGTAACTTTTGCTGGCCGCCGCCTGCAGGAGTACTTAGAAAAGCAGGAAATTGATCCACTTAACGTGTTGGTTACTACGCTGGATTCCGACAACCGGCCCGACAAACAATATTTTGGAGCATTAACATACACTTATTGTTCGACCGAAGAACCCAAGCACGCCAGCTACCAGCCAGTTACTATGTATTTGAACAATATCTGGGACGCGCCGGCGCCGATGCGGGTGATTGCCACCGGTAACTCATTTTGGAATGTTATTTTGAGTTTGCGGCCACATTTGCTGCGCAACTTTTCGGCCCACGCCCAGCCAATGGCCGCCTTAATTGACACCGATTTTTGGAGCGTGCGTACCATAGTTGAGGACGGCCACCAGTATTGGCGCACTTGGTTCCGCTATGATTCCAAATACGATGTTTATCCAATTTTTGTACCAATTTATCAGGACGCGGTATTGACTAACAACTATCGCCGGACGCTTAAAATGCAGTTTATCCAGGTGCGCCGCTGGGCGTGGGGCGTATCGGACGTGGCCTATTTTGCCAACCAGGCCTTCTTTAAGATTAATAATATCCCACTGCACAAGCGGCTCAGCAAGTTCCTCCGTTTACTTGAGGGTCACTTAAGCTGGTCTACGGCACCACTTATATTATTACTGGCGGCTTATCCGGTGTTCTTTTTCCATACCTCCAGCCCGACCTTTGGCTATCTGGCCAACGAACTGCCGCAAGTAGCCAGCGGCCTACAGCGCGTGGCAATGGTTGGTATCTTGGTATCACTGTTTTTGAGTATGCGGGCCTTGCCCCCCAAGCCAGAGCGCTATAAGCGCCACCGCACTATCTGGATGGTAGTGCAATGGGTCTACTTGCCAATTACTTCTATAATTTACAGCTCGTTTGCGGCCATTTATTCGCAAACCCGGCTGATGTTTGGCCGCTACCTGGGCTTTATCGTTACCGAAAAAGCTACCAAAAGCCAACGTACTGACGTTACTGAATTACTCAAGTAAAGATCTAGGCTGGGACTACAAGGCTGACGCTGGTACCATGGCCAGATTTACTATCTACCCCAACCTGGCCACCCAGGTAGTGCATAACCAACTTATCCAAATACAGGCTCAGGCCGGCACCTGGGCGGTTAAAGTTTTCAGCGGCGTTCTCGGCCCGAGAAAATGGCTGGAATAGCTCAGCTTGCTTAGCCTCATCAATTCCTGGACCGCTGTCATGGACAGAGATCTCGATGCCGTGGCGGCCCTTGTGGCTGCTTATAATAATCTGTCCGCCTTGCGGGCTGTACTTGATGGCATTAGATAGTAGGGAATCAACTGCGAAGCTCAGTAGCAGACGGTCTTGATTGAGCTGGTGCCTGCCAATGTCAGCTTTAACTGTTAAAGCTTTGGACTGTAAAACGTGGGCATAGTGCCCGGTGATTTCGCTGACCAACTGGTTTAGATCCACTGATTGGCTCAATTTGCGTAGACTACCAGACTCTAACGACGAGAGGATCGTAAATTTGTTCAGCAGGCCTTCCAACTGGGCAATAGCTTCCAAAGCTGGCTTAGCAACCTGTGGATTAGATGGCAAGTTAGTTTGCAGTTTAGCTTTAAGCTGCGCCAGCGGCGCCTTAAGGGTGGTTAAGCTACTCTTAATCAGCAGGTTGTTCTCCTCCCT
>JAIFWC010000028.1 GCA_019662065.1 Candidatus Saccharimonadota bacterium | reverse complement strand
GAGGAGAGAGAAAAGAATGGAAGCAACCCCATCCGATAAATCCATCATCAAGGATGAAGGCATCGATTCCTATTAGCCAACTAAAGCAGTACTATGCCCTAACCAAGCCGGGAATTATTTACGGCAATCTAATAACAGCTGGTGCCGGCTTTTTTTTGGCATCCAGGGGCCACGTTAGCATGGGCCGCTTGCTGGTTACTTTACTGGGGCTGGGGTTGGTAATCGCCTCGGCCTGCGTTTTCAATAATTATATCGATAAAGACATTGACGAGCAGATGGCGCGCACTAAACGCCGGGCGCTGGTTACTAAGGCAATTTCTGATCAAAGCGCCCTGATTTATGGCAGCGGGCTGGGCATAGCCGGCGGCTTGGTTTTAGCCATTTGGGTCAATTGGTTAGCACTAATTGTAAGTGCCGCTGGCTGGCTGGTCTATATTTTCTTATATACCCTCAGCAAACGACGCACAGTTTACAGTACCTTGATTGGTAGTGTATCGGGTTCGACGCCACCAGTCGTTGGCTATTGTGCGGCTGCTAACCATCTTGATGGCGGAGCGTTGCTGTTATTTCTGGCTTTGACGTTCTGGCAGATGCCGCATTTTTATGCGATTGCGATTCGCCGATATAAAGACTATAAAGCCGCCGGGTTACCAGTATTACCGGTCCAATATGGGATTACCGCAGCCAAAAGACAGATTGTTGGTTACATCATCGGTTTTATTGTAGTTGTTAGTTTATTAAAAATTTATGGCTACACTGGCTATACATTCCTGGTTGTAGTTGAGGCGATTAGCTTGGCGTGGTTGCGATTAGCCCTAAAGGGCTTTGAGGCGGGCAATGATCAAAAATGGGCCAAAGGGGTATTCTTATTCTCATTGGTTGTGACCCTAGTCTTTAGTTTTATGTTGTCAGTTGATGCCTGGCTGCCTTAAAACAACTGGAGTATAATTAAGCCTATGCTTTTGGTGGCCCACATAATCATTGCCCTTGGTAGTATTGCGGCTTCGACTGCTAGTTTGATTGCCCCATCCCTAAATCGGCTGCGTTTATCTTATGGCTTAGTGGCTGCAACCCTAGCTAGCGGCACTTATCTGGTAATTAGCACTCATGCCCAAATTTTGTCATCATGTATCACCGGCTTGGCCTACACCGGCTTGGTATTGAGCTTAATAACTGTAGCCCGTTACAAGCTCAATAAAGATCAAATCCAAAATAATTAATTGTGGTGCCGGCGCTTTAGGCGCGCCACATTAAGTTGGGCCCGGCTGTGGTGCAATAGCCTATGGGCTTCGTGCAATTGAGTCCGGCTGCTGGCATTTTTAATTAAATCTTCAGCCCTGGCCAAGGCGGCCTCGGCCTCTTTTTCATTAACCTCACCACTGGCAGTAATATCATCACTTAAAAAAACTAATTCTTTGCCATCGACTTGCATCACGCCGCCACTGACAGCAAAGTGTTCCATCTCGGCATCGCGAACCGAAGCTTTGGGCCGTACGCTAACCACACCGCCAGCCGCAGCACTAATAAGGGGCATATGGTTTTCAAAAACGGCGATGGTACCGGCTTTGGTCGGTACCAAAACCTCGTAGGCCTCGTCGTCGTACTTCACCCCTTGGGCCGAAACCAACCTAAAATGCATCATAGTGAGTGTCTCGCAATGGTCAATGAATAGTGAACAATGAGCATATTGTTATTTCTCCTGTTCCTTACTTTTTGTTGCTTGATCTTTGTCTTTAACTTGGTCAATTGTGCCCTTCATATAGAAGGCTTGCTCGCTTTTGCCATCATGTTTACCCTCGAGGATTTCTTTGAATCCTTTAATTGTGTCAGCTAGGGGTACATATACACCAGGGATTCCGGTAAAGACTTCGCCGACAAAGAATGGCTGGGTCAAAAAGCGCTGAATCCGGCGGGCCCGCGATACTAGTTGCTTGTCTTCTTCTGATAATTCTTCCATACCCAGGATAGCAATGATATCTTGCAGATCTTTATAGCGCTGCAGCACGCGCTGGACTTCGCGGGCCACATTGTAGTGGTCTTCGCCAATCACTTCGGGGTCGAGTAGGGTAGAAGTCGAGTCAAGCGGATCCACGGCTGGATAGAGACCTAGCTCGGTAAGAGCCCGTGACAGCACCACCGTAGAGTCTAGGTGGGCAAAAGTTGTAGCTGGCGCCGGGTCGGTCAGGTCATCGGCCGGCACAAAAACGGCCTGGACTGAGGTGATCGAGCCCTTAGTTGTCGAAGTAATCCGCTCTTGCAGCTGGCCCATCTCGGTAGACAAGGTCGGTTGGTAGCCAACCGCGCTCGGCAAGCGGCCTAGCAGAGCCGAAACTTCAGAACCGGCTTGGGTAAAGCGGAAAATGTTATCAATGAATAACAGCACGTCATTGCCTTCGTCACGGAAACTCTCGGCAATCGCCAGGCCAGTCAGGCCGACTCGCAGGCGCGCGCCCGGCGGCTCATTCATCTGGCCAAAGACCAGTGAAGTATTTTTAATCACTCCGGATTCGCCCATTTCTTTATATAAGTCATTACCTTCACGGGTGCGTTCGCCAACCCCGGCAAATACCGATTTACCTTTGTGGAATTTGGCGATGTTATTAATCAGTTCGGTAATAAAGACTGTCTTGCCGACACCAGCGCCACCAAACAAGCCAACTTTACCACCTTTGGTAATCGGGCTAATCAGGTCAATCACTTTGATGCCGGTTTCCAGGATTTCAATTTTGGGATTTTGGTCGGTTAAGCTGGGCGCCGAGCGGTGAATTGGGCCGAGCTTAGGGTTTTTAAGTGCCGGCAGGCCGTCAATTGGCTCGCCGATCACGTTAAACATCCGGCCTAAAGTGGCGTCACCAATCGGCACGCTAATTGGAGCGCCGGTGTCGGTAGCCGCTGTGCCACGGGTCAAACCGTCGGTTGGACCTAAAGCCACTGTTCGGACAGCCTGCTGGCTGAGGTGTTGGGCTACCTCCAGCAGCAGCGGCTTGCCGTTGAGTTCGACGGTTATAGCATTATAAATCGCCGGCAGATGGCCTTCGAATTCGACATCAACTACCACTCCGACAACTTGAATTACGGTACCTTTTTTAGTGTTTACTCTACTTGCAGTTTCGGCCATATATTCCTTTCTTTCTCTTAAGCAGCTATCGCGGCTGCGCCTCCGGTTATTTCGGCGATTTCTTGGGTAATTGCCGCCTGGCGGGTAGCATTTAGCTCCAGAGTTAAATCGTCAATTAAATCACTGGCGTTACGGTTAGCATTACCCATGGCAATCATGCGCATGGCGTGTTCGCTGGCCGCCGATTCAATCCGGGTTTGCATTAATTTGGCGGCGGCGTACAATCGGATTGCTTCGTCTAGAACTTCACCGGTCTCAGGCTCAAATTCGTATACTTTATGGGCAGCTTGGGCTTCGCCCTCTTGCGGCGTGTTATCGATTGGTAAGAACTGAAATAAGCCGGCTTTTTGTACCAGCGATGAAATAAACTGGGTGTAAATAATCACCACCTTACCAATTTTATTGTCAGTAACATCTTGCTCGATCAGCTCGATTAGCGGCGCAAAAACATTAACATCGGGGTTATCAGGGATATTTTCGTAAGTGCCACGCAGCTCAATATCAGATAAATGAGAAAAGAATCGGGCTCCTTTGCGGCCAAAAACTATTACTTGTGGTTTTTGTCGTTCCTGCTTGAAGTTGGAAATCGCCAAGTTAAAAACATTAGAATTGAAAGCTCCAGCTTGGCCTCGATCGGAGGTAATAACCACATAGAGCGTAGGTTTATCAGCGGCTGGCGAGAAAAACGGGTGATTCTTAGCTTCGGGATTGGCCACAATCCGCCGCATAATATCAGCGGCTAATTCACCATAAGTCCGGCTGCCATCTACTAGCTGCACCACTCGGCGCATCCGGCTGGCGGCTACTACTTCTAGAGCCTTGGTGATTTGCTTGGCATTTCTAACCGAGCGGATCCGGCGCTGCAGTGTCCGAGTTTGGGCCATCTACTTTTTTACCTCGCTTTTGTGGTACTGCTTGGCAATCTGGCTGGCAACTTCTACAATTTTTTTCTGGGTATCCTCGCTTGGCTTCTGGTTCTTGTTAATCTCTTCAATCAGTTTTTGCTGTTTTTGCTGGAGCGTTGTCAGCAAGGCATCTTGGGCGGATTTAACATTTTGCACCTCCAAGCCGTCAAATGCGCCATTAGTAGCTGCCACGATCGACACCACCTGCTGCCAAGTTGACAGTGGCGAATACTGGGGCTGCTTGAGGATTTCGGTCAATAATTGGCCACGAGCCAAACGGCCTTGGGTTTCGGCATCAAGGTCAGCCGAAAATTGTGAAAAGGCCGCTAGCTCACGGAACTGGGCTAAATCAAGCCGCAGCGTACCGGCTACCGGCCGGATAGCTTGCGGTTGGGCAGCACCGCCAACCCGGCTGACCGACAAACCAACTGAAATTGCTGGCCGGATTCCCTGGTAAAACAGATCAGTTTCTAGGTAAATCTGGCCGTCAGTAATTGAGATAACATTGGTCGGGATATAGGCGCTAACGTCACCGGCCTGAGTCTCGATAATCGGCAAAGCCGTTAAACTACCGGCGCCCAGATCATCAGATAGCTTGGCGGCCCGCTCCAAAAGTCGCGAGTGCAGATAAAACACGTCACCCGGATAAGCTTCGCGGCCAGGCGGGCGGCGCAACAACAGCGACATCTGGCGGTAGGCCGTAGCGTGCTTGGATAAATCGTCGTAGATAATCAGGGCGTGTTGTTTGTTGTCACGGAACCACTCGCCGATCGCGGCGCCGGCGTAGGGTGCCAGGTATTGCAAGCTAGCGGGATCAGCTGCCGAAGTAGCTACAATGATGGTTTGGTCCATTACGCCTTCGCGGCGTAATCGCTCAGTCAAGCGGGCAATCCTAGCCCGTTTTTGGCCAATCGCCACATAAATATTAATAACCCCGGTCTTTTGTTTGGCCTGGTTAATCATGGTATCGACAGCGATAGCTGTTTTACCGGTTTGGCGGTCGCCAATAATCAGCTCGCGCTGGCCGCGGCCAATCGGAATCATAGCATCGATAGCCGTAATACCGGTCAACAAGGGTTCATGGACGCTTTTGCGTTGGATCACACCTGGCGCCGGGTGTTCTACGGCACCGCGGATTTTAGTTTTGGGCTCAGCCTTACCATCAAGCGCTCTACCTAACGGGTCGACCACCCGGCCAACTAGTTCTGGCCCAACTGGTACGGACAGAATTTCACCGGTTAGGCGGACTTTGGCCCCAGCCCGGACTTGCTCGTCTTCGCCTAGTAACACAGCGCCTATTTCATCTTCTAGTAGGTTAAGGACAAAGGCTGTAACTTTACCGTCAGTGCCTTCAATTTCAATCATTTCGGCGTAACCGGCATCGCGCAGGCCGTAAATCCAAGCTACCCCATCACCAACCCGGGTAACAATGCCTGATGACTTTTCTTGGCCGCTGGCTTGCAAGCCTGCAATCGCTTTTTTAACTTCTTCGGCTAAATTTTTAACTTCACTGTCAATTTTGGCCACTAAAATACCTCCCTAAGTTCTGATAATTTCCGTGATACGGTAGAATCCCACACTTTGTCGGCGGTTTGCAGGCGCAAGCCACCCAGGACTGATTTGTCAACTTCGGCCTCCAGCAAAACCTGGCGGGCGCCAGTCGCTTGTTTGAGCTGGGCTTTAAGCTCAGCTGCTAGCTTGGTACTCAAGGGATGAGCTGTGATGACCTTCCCCACTGCCAATTCCTGGTTACGCTCTAGTTCCCAAGCGATGTCCTCTAGCAAAAAGTTAGCTTCACCTACTCGGCCAGCTTCGGTCAGTAAAGCTGCCAACTGCTTAGCTATCTGGCGGGCGCTATTACCGGCCAGTAATTGCTGTGCGCCGTAGCGCGCCAGAGCCCGACGCGAAACTTTAGTCATCGTACCACCCCTTTAATCGCTCGCTCGATCAGTGACATGTCGCGCTTGGCATCCAGCTTTTCATAGATAATGCGCTCAGTGGCAACTGCTACCAGCTCGGCCATTTCACCGCGTAACTCTTGGCGAAGCTTTTCACGCTCTTCGCCTAGGCGAGTTTCGGCCTCTTTAATAATCAGTGCAGCCCGCTCGGCGGCTTTAGTCTCGGCCTCGGTAATCCGGCCGCTGGCGGCTTTTTTGGCCTCGGCTAAAGCTTCGTCGGCTTGGGCCCGGGCCTTACTCAAAATATCTTCGGCCCGAGTTTCAGCCTTGGCCAAGGTTTCTTCGGTCTGCTTGGCTTGCTCCAGGCTTTTTTCCAGCGTCACCCGCCGTTCTTCTAAGGTGCCGGTTAGTTTGGGCAGGGCATAGCGGCGTAAAATTACCAGCACTAACACAAAGGTTATTAACTGGAATAAAAACTCCTTAACGTTTAAGTTAAACGCACCGATTCCGCTAGAGCTACTGGCTTCGGCAAAAACTGTTGGCATACTAAGCAAAACTAATCCTTTTTGTCCTTTAAGATGTTGTAAATAGGATTAATAATACAAACGCCAGTACAGCATCAACCAGGCCAATCATGATGAAAGCAGTCGATAAAATCTTACCTTGGATTTCGGGGTTGCGCCCTACAGCGCCAACTACCGCGGCGCCAATTAAGCCAACACCGATGGCTGGTCCAATGGCGCCCATGCCGATGGTCAAGCCTTTAATTAATGATGGGTCTACGTGTTCCATTTTATCTCCTTTAACTTACTTATAATCCCATTGCCCTTCAGGCTCCCGCCTTAGCGGTTTCACCAGCTGGCGCTGGATGTTCCTCGCCGTGCGATACGGACATCACCAAATAGGTCGATGTTAACATCATAAACAAATAGGCCTGGACAATCGAGAAGAAAATCTCCAAAAACATAATCGGCAGCATAGCCGCCCAGGCAAAGTTGCCCGCCAACTGCAAAAAGGCGATCAGTAAGGCTTCGCCGCCGTAAATTACGCCGAACAACCGCAGGGATAGGGTAACTAAGCGCAGCGATTCACTAAACAGCTCATTCAAGCCAATAAAAATGTTGCCTGGCTTCCAGTATTTTTCGGTGAAGTAGTAGCGAAAGCGGCCGCCCAGGCCAAGTTCCTGAAAAGCGTAAATCTGGACAATTGCCAAGCTAAAGACGGCCATCGCCAAAGTGGCATTTAAATCTGTTGTGAACGACCGCAAAAAAGATACATGCTGGGCGCCGTTGTTATAAGTCAGAGTTTCAATACCTGGCAGCAATCCGCTCAAATTGCTCCTTCTTCCTCC
>JAIFWC010000027.1 GCA_019662065.1 Candidatus Saccharimonadota bacterium | reverse complement strand
CAACCGTTCTATCCGATGACAAAGGTAATGTTATCAAAACTCTACCTGACACTGTTACAACTAGCGGTGTTAACATCGGCACCTTAAACGGTTCGACTACCGAGTTCGTTAGCTTCAAAGCTAAGGTTAGCTGCCCGGCTCCTACCCCAACTCCGACACCTACTCCAACTCCTACCCCAACACCTCCGGCAACCACTTTGCCTAACACCGGTGCTGGTGATGTAATTGGTATTTTTGCCGGTGCTTCGGCTGCCGGTACTGCCGCTCACGCGATAGTCACCCGCCGCCGCAAAAACTAACAGGCCGCATTATCCATGCCGCCCGGCCTAGCCGGGCGTGCCGGATAATACTCTCAGCGCAACACATTGTTGCCGCTTGCGGTACGCACTCACTGTATTTCAATACAGCTCGTTTGCATTCCTCAGCTGCGCCTTGCGTTGCATCCGAGCCTGATAGTTTTTCCGCCCTACTAAGACAAATATTTAATTTGGCAGTCAGACTGCCCTAGACAACTAAGCAGTGACTGGCCGCTTCGTCGGAACTTACGCCAAAGCCTCATTTTGCCTATTAGGCAAAAGTTTCGGCCTAAGGCTATGTTCCTCCTCTCAAAAACGCGAGCAAGACGATTACTTGTCTCACGTTTTTGGAAAGACCAGACGGTCAAAATTCCCTCGGTGAAATATCCGAGGGTTTTTTGATGGCTTTTGACTGATTTTGTGAAAAAAGCTATAGCTTGCATTTTGCATAAATGAAAATATTATAAGACTAAGGGTGGTCTGTAATTGGAGGTGTTGTTATGCACAGGGCATTTATATTAAGCTTAGCCAGTTTAATGCTGGTGTTGTTCCCGACAGTGGCTTCGGCCAGTTTCGCCCCCGCCGATAGGCAGACCTTTCAATGCATAAGTAATGAGGATTGCCCGGGCCCGACCTTTGTAACGTTTAATTCATTTACTGACGCCCCTAACCCCGATGCGCCGAATAATGGCGATGAAAGGGGCTTTTTTGAAGCCAAGGATGCAGCTTTATCGACCTCTCCTCAGGATGGTTTTAGCGACACGCTAGCTGTGCGCGATGGCGAGCTAGTAATGTTTAGGGTGTACGTCCATAACGACGCCAATCCTAACTTGATGGGTGTTGACGCCGCCACTGCCCATAATGTAAGCGTAATGGTGCAGCTGCCAGCTAATAATAGTGTTGACAATTCGGCAATTGCTTACATAAGCTCGACTAATTCGCGACCACTGCAAATTAGCGACACAGTCAGCTTTAGCAGTACCTCACCAGTGAATTTAACCTTCGACCAAAATTCTCCGGTAAATATTACAAAGCGGACTAATAACGGTACTGGTGATTTTGCGACCAATATGGCTGGTGGTGTAGCCTTTACAGACAATAATAACGTCAAGATAAATTTAGGTGATTGGCCGGGAGGGTTTAATAATCACGGCTTAATAACCTTTACGGCTGTCGTGCATACAAACACTATCCAGCCGGTGGCTTTTGCCTGTTCCAGCTTGCTACGGTCGACAATAGATAATAACCGCTCAACATTTACTGCTAATGCCAACGGTACAGTCTCCGGAGCCAATATCACCAGCTATAACTTTACGGTTAAAGACAGCAGTGGCCGGGTAGTCGATAACTCGACTGTTAATACCAATGCCCAAAGCGCTATATATAACTTTAATCAGTCAACGCCTGGGACTTATACTGTTAGCTCAGTCGTTAATAGCGATAAGGGCAGCACCAGCAGCTCGGTTTGTAGCCAGCAAATAACTGTTTTAGCCCCTACCAGCACTCTGTCGGCGGCTACAACCAGTACTCCGGTGACAGCTACTACTAACCTACCGAATACCGGTGCCGGTGATATCTTAGGCATATTTAGTGGAGCAAGCATATTGGGCGGGGCTGGTCACTACGCCGTTCGCCGGTTACGTCGATAGATGTGGATAAAACTTGCGTTTAAGGCAAATTTGTGCTAGTTTAACAGATGTACACACAGAGTAATCGTGACTGACCGCTCTAAAACAAAAATCTAATAATCCAACAAACCGCTGTTTGCTATAGAGCAAAATGCCCGGGGTTCCTTTGGTATCCTAAGAAGTTATCTGTTAAAATCTTATCTGTTACGGTCCCATCGTCTAGCGGTTAGGACACCGGGTTTTCATCCCGGCAACAGGGGTTCGATTCCCCTTGGGATCACCACGGTCTTCTAGCTTTTATTATTAGCTTTTGCGATACTTACAAGAGATATGTCGGTGGTGGGATTCAATAAAAAGACTGTAAAAGATATCAATCTGGAAAATAAGCGTGTGCTAATGCGCGCCGATTATAATGTGCCGGTCCAAAACGGTAAGATATCCGACGATTACCGTATAAAACAATCTGTCCAAACCATAAAATATATCCTTAGCCAAAAGGGTACCCGCCTGGTCATTATCTCGCATTTGGGGCGTCCGACAGGCCCTGATGACAAAGCTGCCAGCTTAAAGCCGGTAGCCGAACATCTGAGTAAAATACTAGACAGAAAAGTCCGGTTTGCGACCGATTGCATTGGCGAGACAGCTAAGGCTGCTGCCCAAAGCATGGGCGAGCATGAAGTTTTGTTGCTGGAAAATGTCCGGTTTCATCCGGAGGAAGAGAAGAATGACCCAGCCTTTGCTAAAGCTTTAGCTGAGGCCAGCCAGGCCGAAGTTTTTGTCCAAGACGGCTTTGGTGTAGTCCACCGGGCCCATGCTAGCACCGAAGCCGTAACCCATTTGCTGCCGTCGGTAGCTGGCCTGTTGCTGGCTAACGAGGTAGAGACAATTGAAAATGTTATTAAAGATCCAGCCAAGCCGTTGGTTTCGGTGGTCGGTGGCGCCAAAATCAGCGATAAAATTGAAGTGCTAGATAAACTGATTGATATATCAGACTGCGTGGCAGTAATTGGCGCCATGGCCAACAACTTTTTGCTGGCCGAAAAACTTAGGGTTGGTAAAAGTAAACTTGAACCCGAAGCCATGGATACAACCAGGGAAATTCTGGAACGGGCTAAAAAGGAAGAAAAAGCCCGTAATTTTAACTTCATAATTCCAATCGACGCAGTGGTATCCACCAAAGCTAATGGTACGGCGCCGACCAGAATCGTTGACCTATCTGGCAATAACCTAGCTGATATCGAGGCTTATCCTAAGACTCCAAGACAGGCGGCCTACAACCTGCAAGCCGATGAAATTATCCTGGATATCGGGCCAGTCAGTGCCGCCATGATCGCTGGAGCCATCAAACTGTCCAACACAGTTATCTGGAATGGTACCGCCGGTGTCACAGAAACCCGGGGCATTGCCGGCGCCCATGACCCGTTTGCCCATGGCACCCATACCATTATTGAGGCAATGATAGGCGATTCTAACCAGCATGCCAATAAGCCCTTTAGCTTGGTGGGCGGTGGCGATACGGTTAGCTACGTTGAACAGCTTGGCTTAACTGAAGATTTTAACCATGTATCTACCGGGGGTGGCGCCAGTTTAGAGTTAATAGCCGGCCACAAGTTGCCGGGCATTGAGGCACTGCAGGCTAAAAATTGATGTTTAGCGGCCAGGTTTCGTGTACAATTATGCATAAGAACTAAAGGGTGGAGACCGTGCGGAAAATACTTATAGTCGGCAACTGGAAAATGCATCTGAATGCTAGTCAAGCTAGCCTATTAGTGCACCGTTTGCACGAGCGCGTCGATATCCACCGCGACATAGAGGTAGTTTTAGCTCCAAGTCTGCTAACGCTGCAACCACTAAGCTTGCAGATTGACCGCCGCAAATTCCGGCTGGCTTCCCAAAACGCCTACTGGCGGGATGAAGGACCGTACACAGGTGAAGTCAGCTTTACGATGCTGCGCGAGCTAGTCCACTATGCAATTGTTGGCCACAGCGAACGCCGCCACGTTTTTCATGAAGACCTAGACATGGTGCGCGACAAAGTCGCGGCCGCCGTCCGTAATGAAATAGTGCCGATATTATGTGTTGGTGAAACCAAGCAGGAGCGCGAAGATGGCGAGACTAAACAGGTGCTGCATGACCAGCTGATGAGCGCCTTATCAAACTTAACTGCCGGCGAGATTGCGCCAATGGTGATTGCTTATGAGCCGGTTTGGGCAATTAGCGATGGCAGTAACTTTAAAGAACACATCGTGGCCAAGCCCGACCAAGTCGAAGCAGCGGTTAAATATATTCGTAGCTATGTAACCGATGTTTTTGGCGAAAAGGCAGGTAAAGAAGTCCGGGTTTTATATGGCGGCAGTACTGTCCCTGAAATTATTAGTGGGTTTTTAGGTGTGCCAGGTGTAGATGGATTTTTGGTTGGCGGTGCCAGCCTCAATTATCATTTGTTTAGCGAAATTATAAACGCTGCCTACCGGTGGCAAAGGCAGGGCCAGGAGGAATAGAATGCCAGACGAAAACAGAGTATTTGACGTAGCTAAGCCGGGGCATGCCAGCCCCCAGGCTACCAGTAAACCAGTGATTGTCGGGCATCAGCCGACAATGAGCGACCCTATGGTTAAAGGCGACGAACCCAACGATACCGAACCAACGCGTATAATGGTACATGATGAGAACCGATTGCCGACACCCGAAGAGCCAGCCGACCTTGGCGCGCCCGCGATTATGGAGCCTAAAGATGATCTACCAGCCGAAAATAACATGGAGGCTCTGGCCGACCAGCCATTAATCCCTATGCCAGACGAGCCAAAACCAGATTTTGAATCAGCTAGCGAACATCAGTCGCCGTTCGAAACCCACGAAACCACCGACACATCAGTACATGAGACGTCAGCTCCAGATCCAGACCAACTGCCCGACACTCCGCCCGATGATGCACCAATCGAACCAATTGGCCACGTCGAAGGCCTGCATGTATCACCGCCACGGCGCCGGCTATCTCTCAAATGGGTTAGCCTGGTAATTTTACTGTTAATTGCCGGCGCTTACTTAGCAATTGACGACGGCTTAATTGGTAGCAGCATCAACTTGCCATTCCATGTCTTTAAGCAAAAATCTGAAACTCCAGCCACTTCGGCCCCAACTGCCAGCCAAAACCAATCTAATGCCAATACCGTAACTGTACCCGCCGGCTTCACTGAATATAAATTGGCCGGTACAGCGATTACTTTTGCGGCACCAACGGCGTGGGGCCAACCAACCTCAAATACTGACCCTGGTTTTACCAACCGCAGTACTAACGCAAAGTCAACCGGGACCTACGCTTATATAGTTGATTTTGCCACCAACAAAGATGTCCAGGTTGCCGTGACTTCCAGTAAGCTACTGCCAACTACCCGCAGCACCTTGTACTACGATTTCTTGCAGTGGTGTACTGGTACCAGCGACGGTAAAGTTTATCTGAGTATTTTGCACTTTTCGACCGCCAATAAAGTCGATACCCCCACTACGGTGGCATGTGACCAGGGTCCGCTCACCGACGCTACTAAGCAGGATGCCACGACGATTGTTGAGCTAAAGGCTAAAGACGTTAACGGTGGAGTCCTAGGCGATATCTACACCAAAAACTTAAACAGCACCGACTTGCCGGTATTTAGGGTTAAGGATAAAGCTATGGCCAGCAGCGCCGACATCAAAACCTTGCTTTCAACTGTCAAATCTCCTAACGGCACGGCCACCACCCAATAAACGCCTATTTGAGCTTTTGTTAGAATTAGTAAATGCCTGATAAAGAGACAACGGCCGAGCTTTTGGTTGGCTTAAATCCGGAGCAGGGTCGGGCGGTGCAGTGCACCGAAGGCCCGTTGCTGATCTTAGCTGGCGCGGGCAGCGGCAAGACCAAAACCCTCACCCACCGGATCGCCTACATTTTAACCGGCCATAAGGCTACGCCTTTCAACATCCTGGCGGTAACTTTCACCAACAAAGCTGCCGGCGAAATGCGCTCCCGGGTAGCTAAGCTGTTGGGCCAAAACCAGCAGCATCGCGGCTTTATGCCCTATATGGGCACTTTCCACTCGATTTGCGTGCGGCTGCTGCGCCAAGACGGCGAACATACCGGCATTCCACGCAACTTTGTGATTTGGGATGAAGGTGACCGCCAAGCCGCTATTAAGCTAGCGGCTCGCCAAGCCGGAGTTGATGAAAAAGCCTTTCCAGCTCGGTTACTATCTTCGCTAATCAGTGGTGCTAAGAATGAAATGGTTAGCCCAGGCGAATACAGCTCCTCGGCCGAGTACAGCCCGGCCACCAAAGCCGCCGCCAAAGTCTATCCTCTGTATGAGCGGATGCTCAAAGAAGCCTCGGCCCTAGATTTTGACGATTTAATTGCCCGGACAGTCAATTTACTGGATAGCCAACCCCAGGTCCGCCAAAAATGGCAAAGCCAGTTTAAATACGTGATGATTGACGAGTATCAAGATACCAACGCTGCCCAATATAAATTGGTAAAACTACTGACTGGCCCGCATCAAAATATTGCGGTGGTAGGCGACGATTGGCAAAGTATTTATTCCTGGCGCGGCGCCGATTTTCGCAATATCTTAAACTTTGAAAAAGATTATCCAAATTGCACTGTCATTAAGCTGGAGCAGAATTACCGCAGTACTAAAAATATCCTAGAAGCTGCCCACAACGTAATCGCCGGCAATAGTTTGCGCAGTGATAAAAAATTGTGGACGGCTGAGCTCGCCGGCTCGCCGGTGCAAGTTTTGCAAGTAACATCGGAGCGCGGCGAGGCCGAGACGATTGTCCGCCGGGTTAAAAATGCCGTGGATATCCGCGCCCGCCAGTTTAAAGACTTTGCGGTTTTGTATCGGACTAATGCCCAGAGCCGGGCGATTGAGGAAGTCTTTGTCCACTATGGCATACCTTATCGGATTGTTGGCGGCGTGCGGTTTTATGACCGCAAAGAAGTCAAAGACATCCTGGCTTATTTAAGGCTGATTTATCAGCCAGAGGACACCGCTAGTTTTGAGCGGATAGTTAATGTACCAGCCCGCGGCATCGGCGCTAAATCGCTGCTGGCGTTTAGCGAATGGCGCCGGCAAAACCGGCTCAGCCTGGCCGATGGCTTGGTCCGGGCGGCTGAATGCTTAGAAATCACCCCCAAAGCTAGGGCTGGTTTTATCGAGCTAGCCGATATGGTTTCTAGTTTTCAGGCCCAAGCCGATGAGTTACTGCCGGCGACGCTGATTGATAGCTTGCTACGCCGACTAGATTACTTAAACTTTTTATCAGATGGTACTCCCCAGGGCGAGGCCCGAATCGAAAACGTTAAAGAACTAATCAGCGTCGCTAACCAGTACCAAGACGCTGGGCTGGACAGCTTTTTGGAAGAAGTCGCGCTTGTTAGCGACCTAGACAGCGCCGACATGGATAGTGATGCTGTAATTTTAATGACGCTGCACTCCGCCAAAGGCTTAGAGTTTCCGGCAGTGTTTATTACGGGTTTAGAAGAATCAATTTTGCCGCACAGCCGGGCACTATATGATGCCAGCGAAATGGAGGAAGAGCGCCGCTTAATGTACGTTGGCATGACCCGCGCCCGCCAAGAGCTGTACTTAACTTATGCCACCGAACGTAATTTATACGGCGGCCGCCAGCATAATCCACCCAGCCGCTTCATTTCTGACTTAGGAACAACCGCCAATAACCTAAGCTCTGATTATGGACTATTCACTCCACCCAGCCACCAAGCGACGGAGGAACCCAGATACGTGCCAGATCTGGGCGAGGGTGACGGTGTTAGGCATCAATTGTTTGGTGTCGGTACCGTAGTGGAGCTAGAAGGCGATAATGCCACGATTTATTTCAAAGGCAATTTCTCTTCTCCTCCTTTCTCC
>JAIFWC010000026.1 GCA_019662065.1 Candidatus Saccharimonadota bacterium | reverse complement strand
CCCTGCTTGATTTGGCTAAGGCGGCGGATGTCCATGCGCACTGAAGCGTAGAACTTAAGAGCGTTACCACCAGTAGTGGTCTCGGGGTTGCCAAACATTACACCAATTTTCATGCGCAGCTGATTAACAAAAACCACAGTGGTCTTGGAGCGATTGATTACACCTGTAAGTTTACGCAGAGCCTGACTCATCAAGCGGGCTTGCAAGCCCATGTGGGCATCACCCATATCACCTTCGATCTCGGCCTGCGGCACTAGGGCAGCCACTGAGTCCACTACGATAATATCCACGGCGTTGGAACGCACTAGAGTTTCGACAACTTCTAGGGCCTGCTCACCGCTATCGGGCTGGCTGATTAGCAGAGTGTCGGTATTAACACCTAAACGCTTAGCGTAAGCTGGGTCTAGGGCATGCTCGGCATCAACATAAGCCGCAGTGCCGCCAGCTTTTTGGATTTCGGCCACAGCGTGTAAACAAACAGTGGTTTTACCAGAGCTCTCCGGACCGTAAATTTCAATAATCCGGCCTCTAGGGATGCCACCGCCCAGGGCTAAGTCCAAACTAAGTGAGCCGGTAGGAATTGTCTCGACATTAGCGGCATGGGCTTCGCCCAAGCGCATGATGCTGCCCTTACCGAACTGCTTTTCAATCTGATCTACAGCCAGCTGCAGGGCTTGTGATTTGCCGGTAGCTACAGGGGCGTCTTTAACTTTCTTATCTGCCATTTCTCCTCCAATCCCAGATAAATATTCTACCTATATTATAGCAGTGCCAACAGTTTAAAAATTGCTCAAGCTAAAATCTGTAAACTTTTCCTGATTCCTTTATACTTATGCTTATGCGGATTAGCGACGCGCTAGTTATTGGATTGCTAAAAGAGAGTCGAAAAGTCAACGACGAGCAGCTCCACAAACTGCTAGAACAACAAAAAACCGAAAAGCGACCACTGCAGGATTTAGTATTAAAAAATAACCTGTTGCCGGAAGCCGATCTGACCAAGCTATATGCGGCTAAAATCGATGTGCCGTTTGTTGAGCTAGTGCCCAAAAATCTGCGGCGCGAAGTTTTAGGCTTAATTCCCGAACATATTGCTCGCCAATACAACGCTGTTTTATTCGACGTGACTAAAGATGGCATCCGGCTCCTGGCCATGGAAGACCCAGACGACGTTCAGGCTTACAGTTTTTTGCAAAAGCAACTGGGCTCAAACCTTAAGGTCTATATTGCCACTCGTTCAAATATTCTGGCAGCGATTGATCAATATCGGACCAATATAGGTAGCGAGCTAACCCAAGTTATAGCCGCTAATGATACGACAACAGCTGTCGAGGAAGAGGTTTCCGAAGCCGATGTCGCCGAAGACAGTCCAGTCGCCAAAACCGTCAATCTGATAATTGAATACGCCATTAAACAAGGCGCCAGCGATATCCATATCGAACCGCGTGAGGATTATGTATCAATTCGCTACCGGATTGATGGCCAGCTGCGTGAAACTAACCAATTGCCTAAAAAAATTATCGCCGCCTTAGTCAGCCGGATTAAAATCTTGTCCAATTTAAAAATTGATGAGCGCCGGGCGCCGCAAGACGGCCGGTTCAAAGTAACTTTTGGTAGTGGCCAATACGCTTTGCGGGTTAGCACTTTGCCGATTGTCGACGGCGAAAAGGTAGTGATGCGGATTTTAAACGAATCGAGTAAAGCCAGTAACCTGCGAGACTTGGGCTTTTGGGGTTCCAATCTAGAGAACTTAGAAAAGGCCTTAACCATGCCTAATGGCATGATTTTGTTTACCGGCCCTACCGGCTCCGGTAAAAGTACCAGCTTGTTTAGCATTTTGAGCCGGCTAAACTTACCGTCGGTCAATATTAGCACTGTGGAAGACCCGGTGGAGTATAAAATTCCGGGCGTCAACCAAGTACAAGTGAATCCTCTAGCTGGTATGAATTTTGCCAATGGTTTGCGGGCATTGCTGCGCCAGGACCCTAACATCATTATGGTTGGTGAGATCCGTGATTCCGAAACCGCCAATTTAGCGGTCCAGGCCGCCTTGACCGGGCATTTGGTATTCAGCACCCTTCACACCAACAATGCGGCCACCAGCCTGCCACGCTTGCTGGACATGGGCATCGAACCGTTTTTAATTGCCAGTACCGTGCGGGCAGTTGTGGCCCAGCGTTTGGTACGCAAGCTGGTGCCAGAAAGCACCGAAATCTTTAGGCCCGATGAAACCACCATTAAGCGGGTGCAGACAGCCTTTAATTTGACCAGCCGGGAGGATATGGACCGAATCCACAATCTGGAGTTGCAGCACATTCAAGCTGGCATGGAAGCAGTTTTAGATAGCAGTAAAGTTATTGCCCACGCCGAGCCATCGACTAAAGATGGAGGAATCACCCGGTTATGGCGCATGAAGGGCCAGGCTGGCGCCGCCAGCTTCCGGGGACGGTTAGGAGTTTATGAGGTGTTGTCAGTAAGCCCAGCCATCCAAAAATTGATAATTAGCGGCGCCAGTAGTGAAGAACTTCAAGAAGTCGCCATCAAAGAAGGTATGTTAACCATGCAGACCGATGGCCTAGTCAAGGCCTTGCAAGGCCAAACCACGCTCGAAGAAATAATGAGAGTAACTACCGAGCGATAATCATGGCTGAGTTTGAATATCGAGCGATTAATAAAAAAGGCCAGGAAATATCGGGGGTAATTACAGCTAGCTCACGTGAGGCGGCAGTGACTGATCTACGTAATCAGGAAAACCGACCACTAAGCATTAAAGAAGCCAAGTCCAAAGGCGCCCGCAAGGCTTTTGGCAAAAGTAAAGTCAAATTAAAAGACTTAGTAATTTTTACTAGGGAACTATCGACTATGATCAGTGCTGGTGTACCGCTGCCGAGAGCACTGGAGACTCTTCAAAACCAGATGGAGGATAAGTACTTTCAGTCGGTTATTGCTGGTGTTAACCACGATGTCGAAAGCGGCTCACCTTTAGCTGAGGCCATGGCCAAGTATCCTGATACCTTTAATGATATATACGTCAACATGGTCAAAGCTGGCGAAGCTGGCGGCATTTTGGATGATATTTTAAAGCGACTGGCGACCCAGGTTGAAAAAGATGCCTCAATGCGTAAAAAAATCCGTTCGGCCATGGCCTACCCCGTAGTGATTCTAACCGTCACCATAATCGCATTTTTTGGTATTATGCTGTTTATCCTGCCTAAAATTGGCAAGATTTTCACCGACCTGGGCGGACCGAATGCAAAGCTGCCAAGCTATACCCGGGCCCTATTAAGCATCAGTGGCTTTTTAACCCATTCATCGATTGTCCATGCCGTGCCAATCGTTAATAAAATCCCGATTATTAAATCTTTGCCAAACGTGATTTTCCTGATTGGGCTTGCAGTGGTTGGTCTAATTTACTTCCGCCGCTATATTCGTACCGAAAATGGACGCTACCGCTGGCACGGCTTTCTACTTAGGCTGCCGGTGATTGGCAATATTATTACTAAAGTGGCAATTGCCCGGTTTTCGCGGACGTTTTCGTCGCTCATGAGCTCTGGTGTCAGTGTGCTGGATGCCTTGGAGGTAACTGGTAAAGCTGTGGGCAATAAAGTCATTCAAAAAGAGTTAATGAAGGTAGCCGAAGAAGTTAAAAATGGCCAACCTTTAGGTAAGCAGTTACTGCAGGCTAAGTTTTTTCCGCCAATTGTCGGACAGATGATGACAGTCGGTGAAGAGACCGGTAAGATCGACCAAGTATTGGTAAAAGTAGCTGATTTTTACGAAGAAGAGGTCGATACCATCATTGATGGCCTGGCCAGCATCATTGAACCAGCCATGATTGTGGTACTGGGTTCGATAGTTGGTATTATTGCGGCATCGGTGATGGGGCCAATTGCTTCATTGTCCAAGAACATTGGTGGATAATCTACGAGTAATCACTTAACTAAGTGACAACTTGACAACAAAGTGCTCATGTTTATAATCAAGGGCATAGAACAGCAACTGTTCGATTAAACAAATTAAAAAAGTAAATCAATAAGAAGGGTGGGTCATAGACATGACTTCATTAAAAAAGACTAATCGCGGTTTCACCATCGTGGAACTATTGATTGTCATCGTAATTATCGGTATCTTAGCCGCTTTGGTGGTTACCACCTACAGCGGTATCCAGAAGAAAGCACGTGATACAGAGCGTAAAACAGATGTCAATGCCCTGCACGGCCAAGTTGAAGCCTACCAGGCCCAGAATGGTAAATACCCATCTTTGGCTCAAATGAACGACAGTACCTTCCGGGGCAATAACTTGAAAGGTCTGGACGCAGCTGCGCTTAAAGATCCTAACGATCAATCGGCTAGCCCAACCTTGGCTGCCTCACCGGCTAGCAACGTTTACTCCTATCAAGCCACACCGGCTAACTGTGATAACGGCGCTAACGGCGACTGCACAACTTACACGCTGACAGCTACTTTGGAAGCTGGCGGCACCTACGTTAAACAATCGTTGAACTAGAACCTAGTTTGAAGTTAATAAAACCCCGGCTTGGACCCGGGGTTTTATCTTATATAATTAAACGTAAGCATGTTAGCTGCTTTAAAACAAAGAACTGAAGCCGGATTTAGCCTCTTAGAGGTAGTCATGGCTTGCATAATCTTTCCACTGATAGTAATTGGACTAACTAATAACTATGACGCTATTAGGCACACCTATACTGTTTCTAAGCAGCTCAATGAGATTTATGCGGTCTTAAGCGCCTGTCCGGAAATCGACCGGGCACTCGAGTATGACTCACTAAGCAGTTCTAGTAACTGCTACCCCAATAATAGTTTTAAAGCTGAAGGCGGCAGCGGTAACATAATTACCTATACCCCTACTCTAACGGTTACCAACACCAGCTCCCTGCCCAATGGTGATCCACTGCAAGCCGTCCCGGACAGTAAAGTCATAAATATTAGCACCGGCTTTCAACAAAATGCTGGACAACCGCTAGAGCTGCGCATGATGATTACCCGCAACGGCATTGGTCAACTATGAGAAAAACTGGTGCCGGGTTCACGTTGCCAGAACTGTTAGTCACTATTATCTTAGCCGGATTTTTTAGCTCATTAATCTTATACTTTACATTTAATTATTGGCAGTACGGTTATTTACTTCAAGCCGACGAAAACACCTTGACCACCCGACTCAATGCCAGCGATGTCCTGCGCGAAGAAATTGGGACCTCAACTGGTTTAATAATTCAAGACGGGATTGCTGATACCAGGGCCAATGCACCAGATCCCAACAATAACCAATATTGGTTACCTATCCACGCCATTCCTGGCAACAAGCCGGCTGGTGCCAGCGGCACTTATTCACCGCTGATCTATTTTAAGCGCTATAGCCTAGATACAAGCGGCAACTACATCATGAATGGTAGCCAGCCTTATGAGGATGAATATGTGTTATACCTTGATGGGACTAATCGAGCCTTGATGCAGCGGACATTGGTTAACCCCGATGTAACTACTGACAAGCTCAAAACCAGCTGCCCGCCAGCTGTGGCTAATTCTGCCTGCCCAGCCGATAAAACGATTGCTACTGATTTAGCATCGGTGGACATGCGCTATTTTTCGAGGGTCGGTAATTTGATTGATTACACTTCGATTTGGGATCCAAACACTAATTCTTACGTCGGGCCGGACTTCCCAGTGGTCGAAGTCGTTGAATTCACCCTTAACCTGACTAAAAAACCAACCTTCCAAAAGACGTTTGCTACTTCTAACAGCACTATAATTAGGATTGCCCTAAGGAATTCATGAAATACCAGCCAACTAATAAAAACCAGCGCGGCTCGCTCATCGTTTCTATATTAATGGTGATGCTGTTTTTGTTCATCATTGTTACCAGCTTGGCAGTGCTGGCCGATTCTAACTTGTCTCGAGCTAAAGGACGGGTACTATTGCTAGAGTCGCAGTACGCTGCCGAATCTGGCGCCGATGCGGCTATTGCCTACCTAAATAGTGACCCAAACTCAACCTACAGCGGCACCAGCAGCGAAACCACGATCTTAACTAATAACCTATATAAAGCCACTTTTTCAACTACAGTGGTAGCTGGTGCTACCGGCGACCAAAAAATCATCACCTCAACTGGTCGGCTATACCAGCCAGCTAGTGCCGCTCAGGCCAATTATACCCGGAAAATAGAGGTAATCGCCCAGCGGACGGCTGGCTCGAGCGGAATTTCCGGCATTCTTAGTCGTAATATTATCGAACTTCAAAGCGGTGTTAAAAATGTTTACGCCAAAGATTTGTACGTTAACGGCTACATTAACATGAATAAAAACACCACCAATATTGTGGCGGAAAACATAACTGCAGCCGGTAAAAATACCGGTGCTTCAAACTGCTCAATTGGCGGCATTGGCAATTTAATCAAGCCGGGTTCATTCGTAACTCCTGGCCAAACCAAAACCAAAATTACCATTGCCTTTAACAATTGCATTAATCCGCCCGGCAATACCAGCAATGCCAACTTTGACGTGCTGGCCAACCAGACCAACATCGATAAAGTCCAAT
Source organism: Candidatus Saccharimonadota bacterium (assembly GCA_019662065.1). Lineage (GTDB taxonomy): Bacteria > Patescibacteriota > Saccharimonadia > Saccharimonadales > UBA10212 > JAIFWC01. The sequence continues at coordinate 1,361 of JAIFWC010000026.1, read as the reverse complement.
CGACTTATATCCCTTGGTCACAGTACATGGACAGCAGCTACCAAAATTCGGTCCAGAACTGCAACGATTGGACTAGCGGCTCCTTTCCCAGGACCATCCCTTCAACCGGCAATACCAAAAAGACCCACTACCCCGATAATGGTAGTAATATTAGCTCGTCTTGCGGCAATTCTGGCGATTTATCTTTAGCCACCGGTCAGTACAACATAGCTGACAATGTCCACATTAGGGCCAACTTGTGCGCCGCTACGGCGTGTACACCGACTTTTTATAACTCAAATAGCGCGCCAAAATACATTTTTGTAGAGGGTTCCATAAACTTTGATAGCTTACAAACGGCGGCCGGCAGCGGGCCAATCATTCTTATTAGCTATGGCGCCGACCCGGCCTCAAAAACTAGTATCTGTCCCTTGGGCGGCGCTATTTACCTCGGTAATAATGGTAACACCAGCGCCCCAGCTGTATACCTGCTAGCTAATAATGGTGTCTGCTTGGATAAAACCAAGTTTAATAGCAGCCCAGCTTTGGCCGGCCTGTCTGGTAAGAATGTTTATATTGCGACTAACCCTGGTACGCCATTTGATCTCAAATTAGATACGGCCTTTGACTCCAGCTCAGTACCAATCAACTTAGCTTGGCACGCCGCCAAATACCGCCGCCTCTAGGCCACCGCTGGCATGATTGATATACTCTAAGCAGGATAATCATAAACAAAATAGGATGGGCAATCTAAAATTTTACCGCGACGAGCCTTTATTCGGGCTCGACATCGGTCACTCTAGCTTAAAAGCCATGCAGGTAAATAATCTGCCGGGCAAGTCCTTGAATATTTTAGGTTATGGCGTCAGTGAATTTGATGCCCAGGCAATTGAAAATGGTGTGATTATTAAGCCAGAACTTATTGCCGAGGCTATGCACAAGCTGTTTGAAAAAAGTCTGGCCGGCACTATCAATAGCCGACGGGTGGCTTGCAGCTTACCGGCTTCGCGGACCTTTAGCCGGCCAATGAAGATACCTCTTATGGACCATGAGGCTATCATGGATGCGATCCATCTTGAAGCCGAGCAATACATACCAATTCCACTTAACAACCTATATCTGGATTACGAAATTACCCATAAGGACCCAGCCGGTATGGAACTATTGCTAGTAGCGGTTTCTAAAAATATTGTTGATAGCTACCATCGAACACTCGAAGCTCTACAGCTGGAGCCAGTCGCTTTTGAACCGACCATCAATGCCGCCTCGCGGATTGTCCAGATGATGGGTGTGTCTCAGTCCGAAACCGCCATCATTGTTGATATTGGTACGGTTACATCTGATATTGCCGTATACGATAAAACCTTGCTGGTAGCCAGTAC
>JAIFWC010000025.1 GCA_019662065.1 Candidatus Saccharimonadota bacterium | reverse complement strand
AGGGAACTGGAGTCTTCGACCGAAGTCATAACGGTTGTGGTCAGCGGTGCTACTAACAGCACAAGCCCAATACTGAATAATAAGACCCGTGGCAACAAGAACCAGAGATAACTATCGCCGGGTTTATAGTTAATCAATAAAAACATGCCCAGTGAGGCTATCAGTGGGCCGAAAGTTAGAAAGTAGCGCGGACCAATTTTTGATGATAGCGCTCCGACGCGGCTCGAGAAGAACAACAAAAGCAACGATACAGGTAGCAGGCTGGCACCAGCCTTAATGGCTGAATAACCTAATTTTGTCTGCATATAAATAACCAAGGCGAACATAAAGCCGGCCAGCGCGCCGTACATCGCAAAAGTCATAGCATTAGAGCCCGAAAAATTGCGCGAGCGGAAAAGTGACAGCACAATCATGGGGTCTTTTTTAGCTGATTGGTGCCATAAAAAGCCGCCAGCCAGGATTAGTCCAGCAATCAGTGAAATCACCGGCCGGGCCTGCCACTTGTCGGCTGGGCCCTCAATTAGCCCGTAAGTAATTCCAGCCAGTGACAGGGCCGCCAAACCAGCCCCACCAGTATCTAAGCGCCGGACCCGAGAGTCTTTGCTCTCTTCAACATTTTTAATGGCTAACAGACCGCAGACAATAATCAGTGGGATATTGATAAAGAAGATCCAGCGCCAAGAAATGGCATCAATTATGTAACCGCCGGCCAGTGGCCCGATAGCCGCTAAGATGCCCGACCAAGCCGACCAGCGGCCAATGGCGGCACCCCGTTCTTCCCTGGGGAAGTTAGTATTAATAATTGCCAGTCCGCCTGGTACCAGCAAAGCCCCAAAAACCCCTTGCAAAATCCTAAAAGCGATTAAAAAGCCCACGCTGGGCGATAAGCCACAGAGTAGTGAAACCGTGCCAAAGCCAGCTAAGCCAATTAGATAGGTTCTCTTACGGCCAAAAATGTCACCCAAAGAGCCGCCGAGCAAAATCAGTGAGGATAGTGACAGTAAATAACCATCGGCAATCCACTGTAGATCCGAAAAGTGAGCGTGCAAACCTTGCGAAATTTTCGGCAAAGCTAAGTTGACGATCGTGCCATCCAAGAAAACTACCCCGCTACCCAAAATGGTCGCCACCAGCGCCCAGCTAGTCCGTTTCATAGGTCAATAATAGCAGATACTGTCCGGTGTTGTGACAGTATAAAATAACGTATAATGACGATATTAGGGAGAAGCTAGTGTTTTTAGATTCACTGCGGCGGATTGATTATCGGCTAACTGAAACTATTCAGGGTTGGCCACCGTCTTGGCGACCAATTATGGGTGGCCTGACTTTCTTGGGTGAACCCTTAATTGTGCTGGCAATTGGTTTTACCGGCTTTATATCAGCTGTCCAGCGGAGTGAATCAAGGGTCCAACACGCTTTCTTTTACGGAACGCTGGCTTTCGGCATAAATACCCTGCTTAAGCTGCTCCTACACCGCCGCCGGCCAAATGATCTGCGGATTACTACTTTGGGAGTCCGCTCTTACAGCTTTCCTAGCGGCCACGCCTTTGGCACGGTAATTTTTTACGGTCTATTTGCTTATCTAGATTACAAATACCTCAATAAAACTTGGCATCTGGTGGTAACCGGCTTGCTGATTGGCATAATCGGCTTAATTGGTATTTCGCGAGTCTATCTAAAGGCCCACTACCCATCCGACGTTATCGGCGGTTGGTTACTGGGGCTGATTTCACTGGTTGTAATTATCGAGCTAGCGTTTTAGGAACCCTTTTCGGGGGCCTTACCGCCTTCACGGCGGGTTTTACTCAAGCCGACTGCAATCGCCTGTTTCTTACTTTTATACCGGCCATGATGCTTAAGCTCATGCATCTCTTTCTCGACATTTTTTCCAGCCTTTGGTCCATACTTTGGCATTTAAAACCTCCTCGTTTAAAATACACCTAAATAATAACCGGCCTGGCACCAGCTGACAGTTAGATACTTAACGAGTTACTTATAAAAAATTTTGCCGGCTATCCGGACATCCAGGTATTGTGAAGGAGTTTGTCCGGATTGGCTAAGTTTTTGGCGAGCCGCCAAAAACTGCCCGGTCTGAGTTAATGCATCGCCACCGAGGTAGAATTTCACAAAGTAAGGGGCATCGGCGGTGCGTAAATCTAATTCCTGAGCGGCTGTGGGCAATGTTAAGGTGCTAATTGGCACCTTGGCCCGCTTAGATTGGGCGATGACCTTGTTGATAAAATCGACAGCTTCCGAAGCTAAAACTTGTTTGCCGAGTCCAATCGGAAAGCCACTTTGATCGTTTAAACTAACCAAAGACTTGAGTTCCGGTAGTTCCTGGGTTTTAGCGACAGCTAAACCAGCTGAGTCAATTACAAACGAATTGCTGCCGCTAGTCAGATTAAAGGCTGGTTTGGAGATATTCAGCCAAACTGTTGGCTTTTGACTGAAAAACGGCAACTCTACTCTGGCCGATTGAACTTCCGGAAACTGGGTTTGAATCTGCTTGATAAGTGCGTTTTCATTAAAAGATAGTTTATTCCGGTTGGCTAGACTACTAAACATTGGTTCGATGGCTTTTTGATATGCGGCGGCGGAATGGTATGACTTATCTCTGACGATTAGCTTGGGTTGAGCACTGAGCAGCAAGCTATAAACTAATCCAGCCAGTAGTAGAATGATTAGCAATATATCGGCGGCACCAAATAGAATTTTGCGGCCACGCCGTGGCGCTGTTTTTTTCTTAAACGGACTGGCCGACTCAGACTGGTTTTTAGACCGGTAATAAGTTGTCAGTGGCCGGCGATTGTAGGCTTTTTGGCCACGACTGGGTTGGTTAGATGATTTACGCAAAAAAGTCATTTATCTAGATGCTTTTGGTTGAGCAGTTTTTAATATTATGGCCGCTAGTTTGGCAGCCGCATCCGGGTGAGCCGTGGCGAATAAATTACGAGCCAGCTCAAATCGCCTATGGTCATTGGCTAACAACTCACTAACAATTACCAGCAGCTCATCAGGCTCAACCGTTTGATCAACTACCACGGCTGCCCCGCTACTGGCCAACTCTTCGGCGTTCTTCAGCTGGTGGCCCCCCGTTAAATAGGGGCTAGGGATTACAATGCAGGCTTTACCGGCGGTGGCCAACTCGGCTAAGGTGCTCGCCCCTGCCCTGGTAATTATTAAATCAGCGGCCGCGCTATAGGCATAAAAATCTGAGCTATAGCCTTTAACTAAAACTCGACTTTGTTGCGATTTTGTCAACAAACTTTTGTAGTCTTTGCGCACTACGGCTTCGTGAGCCTGACCGCTCATATGAATAAGCTCGAGTGCCAGGTTTGATTCTAATAAGTGGCGCGAAATCGCTACTAAAAGCTCATTTAAGCGCTGTGAGCCATTGCCACCACCGCTCAGAAGCAGCACCTGGCTATCTGGTGGTATTTTAAGCAGTTTTTTATACTCGGCCTGAACTTTGGGTGTAACTTTTTTGATTCGTTGATCAATCGGTATACCAACCTGCTCAACGCTATCCTCAGGATAGGCATAATATTTGGCCGGTAAGCCAGTGGCATGCACCTTGGCCCAGCGGCCAACTATTCGATTGGCTAGTCCCGGTACGGCATCAGAATCGTGTGTCACTATTGGAACTCTCCTAAGCTTAGCGGCAACTCCCACCGGCACGGCCACAAAACCACCTTTGCTAAAGACTATAGCGGGTTTAAATCGTGACATTATCCTTAAGGACGAGATAATGCTGCCTGGTAGCCGAAGCATATCGCGAATGTTTAGACCCAGGGTTTTTAAATCAAAGATTTGGGCCAGCTTGCTCCGGCTATGGTAGCGCCGGAACTTACCGGCATTGATAAACACCATGAAATCAAAATCATGCGAGCTATTCTTAAAGCTATCGAAGTTGTCGCCTTTATGGCCGACGTAGACAATTTGGCAATTCGGATTTTGGGCTTTAAGCTCGCGGGCGAGCGACAAGAGAGGGGTTATGTGGCCGCCGGAGCCGCCGCCCGTCAAAACTATGGTTAGTGGTTGGTGATTCATTAAATTCAGATGCCGGTTCTACTACGCTGTAACTAGTATAGCGTGAAATTTGGAAAACTATCCCTAGGGCAGCTGTTATGAAAATTAGGCTGGTACCACCCTGACTAATCAGGGGTAGAGTTATGCCCTTTAGCGGTAGTAGGCCGATCATAGCGCCCACGTTAATAATCATCTGGGTGCTTAGCCAGGCCATAACCCCAACTACTAATAACCGCCTGAATTGATTGGGTGTATGCTCAATAATTCGTTTTAAACGGCCGATAAAAGCTCCGTAAATTACTACAATCACCACGGTACCCATAAAACCAAACTGCTCGGCCATGATGGAGAAGATAGAGTCATTAGATGCCTCTGGAGTATAGCCATAGGCTTGGACGCTGTAACCCAACCCTTTGCCCAGTACACCGCCGGAGCCGACCGAAATCAAGGCTTGGCAAGCCTGGTAGCCAGTAGTCTGGCAGTCGCTTTGCGGGTGCAAAAAAGTGGCTAACCGATCGCGTCGATAGGAGCTCGAAGAAATCGCCACCACTAGCAGTACGACAACTAAGCCAGCAATCATAGCCGCTCTTTTAAGTGGAATACCAGCCACGAAAGCCATCAGCACCATCATAGCTATCATTACACCGGCTGAGCCCAAATCGCTTTGAAGCTTTGCTACCACCAGCCCGATCGCTAGTAATAGGAAGATTAAGGGTTTTAGAGTCGAGTTAAAATCGGCCAACCGGCCCTGTTTCCACCTATCTGACAAAAAGCTGGCCAAGCCAACTAAAATTGCCAGTTTAATTAACTCAGCCACCTGGAACGAAAATCCTCCTAGCCGAATCCAACGGTGGGCTTGATAAACATCATCAATCGGCGACACCATTACAATCAATGAGCCAACAATTGCAGTCAGGGCCAAGGGCTTGGCCAATCGTCGCCAAACTTCTAGTGGTATGTATGACGCAATGCCAAAAGCTGCTAAGCCCAACCCTACATCGATTAGTTGTTTGGTTATAAAGTAGCTTTGAGAAGTATGCTGGCTAGCGCTCAAACCTGGACTTATGGAATAAACTACTACTAAACCAATAGTTAGTAACAGTGAGCCGATGACTAGCAACCAATAGTCTGGTTTATGCTTGCGGGCGGCTTGGCCGGAGTAACGTGGGCTGGCGCCTCGCAAGCGACGCGACTCCACTCCTAAGGTCCTCCGAGAATAAATAGCACCAGACCAACCAGCGCCGCTACCTGCCCTAATATCCAAAATCGCATAGTAACTTTGGTCTCTGGCCAATTTAAAGCCTCAAAGTGGTGATGAATTGGACTCGATAAAAAGATTTTTTGGCCGTTTCGTAGCTTCTTGCTCAAGACTTGCAAAGCCACTGAACCAATTTCAGCCACAAACACCACGGCAATCACCGGCAGCAAAAAGACAGTATCAGTTAACATGGCCACAACTCCCAGAGCTGTTCCAAGGGCAAACGACCCCACATCACCCATAAAAAACCGCGCCGGATAGACATTAAACCAAGTATAGCTAAGCAATGCGCCGACAATCGTCATACAAAAGCCCGACAGGCCATATTTCTTCTCGATTAGGGCGATGATGGCGTAGGCTCCAAAAGCCGTGGCAGCTAGACCGCCGGCTAAGCCATCGAGGCCATCCGTAATATTCACGGCATTGGCCGTCGAGAAAATCACCAGTACAAACAATGGGATAATTAACCAGCCGAGATGCCAGGCGTTAAAAAACGGAATATGGACAGCATTGACCCCTAGTTTTTCGTAAAACCACCAGCCACCAATTAAAGCGATTAACACAAGTAGGAGTGATTTAACTTTGGCTCGCATACCAGCGATGCCGCCGCCAATGCCACGAATATTAATCACATCATCAATTAAGCCAATCGCCCCGGCTCCGACCATAGCCGCCAGCGGTAACCAAGTTTCGGAGCGGCTCAAATTGCCGGCTAAAGTTACAATTACAGTTGATAGTACAAAAATAATCCCGGCCATGGTCGGGATATTAGTGGTGTGTTTGGCGGCGTGCAGTTTTTGGTAAACTGTAGCCTTTTCACCAGTGATGGCATTGGTGCGGGCCCGCTTCCACCACTTACCAGAAAAAGCCGCGCTAGTATACAGCGGCGTTAAGAACATACTGACAATAAAGCTTAGAAAGCCAAATAGAAAAATCTTTTCGATCGTGTTGGAATCGGCAAAAATCTGTAAACTTGTCATTTTTGTTCTTGGGGTTTTACTAAGCTGCATTATACATGCAAAACAGACCGTATGCTATATTTAAGCCATAATCAGCTTAAGATATAAAACTGCCTAATCAATGCTTACGAATAAGGACCAATGGGACCAAAAACAACTCCGCCGTGGTGCCTCGTTTTTACAGTCTTTGAAGTGGGCTGAGTTTCAAGAGTCAGTTGGCTTTAAGCCACACTTTTTGAGTGGGCCCGGTTGGTCATGTATGGTGCTTGAGAAGACCAACCGCTTTGGTAAATATTTGTTTGCGCCTTATGGACCAACCCTAGATTCCTCCGCCCGGCTGGCAGCCTGCCTGTCAGATCTAAGTGAATTAGCTGGGCATACTGGTGCTGATTGGTTAAAGATTGAGCCAACTGTGACTAGCGGTAATTTAAGCGACTTGCTAAGCAGCTTAATGGACGCCAATGGCCGGCGAGCCGACCATAACGTCGAACCAGCCTTGAGCAGAGTCTTAGACTTAAGCCCCGAACCAGAGGAACTTTTGGCCGGTATCTCTCAATCGACAAGGTCGCTAATCAGAAAAAACCAGCGCGAGAGTATATTAACCTTTCAGACTTCGACTACCCCATCCGATCTAGCTGGTTTTGCGGCGATGCTGGATGCGGTCGCCGAGCGTAAAGGCATTGGTTTCTTTTCGGCCGGCTATTTTATAAAGCAGGCCCAAATCTTAATGCCGGCTAAAATGATGTTTTTAGAACAAGCATTTGAAGGAAAGGAATTAGTCGGTGCAGCCGTAATGCACGATTACGGTAAAACTAGCTCATACACCTATGCGGCAGCCTTACCCGAGGCCCGCAAGCTAAGTGTCTCGGCCCTATTACTGTGGCAAGCCATAATTAACGCTCGAGCCAGAGGTATTAATCAGCTAGACCTATACGGCATAGCACCCGATGATGCACCCTTATCCCACCCCTGGTATGGTTTTAGTACTTATAAGAAGAAGTTTGGCGGATCGGTGGTTGAGCTCGCTGGCACCTGGGATATTCCAATAACCAAAAAGTACCGACTATATCGAGCTGCCCAAAAATTGCACCATGTAGTGCGTCGCCACTAATGAGTCTTGGGGATTACTCCAAAGTTATTAATCAGCATATCTTCAATGCTGCCAAAAATTGGCGCGGCAGCTTGGGCTCCGGCCGAATCATAACCGGGCAAATCGGGTGTATTTACCACCACTGCCGCTAAATACTGTGGTTTATCGCCGCCTACATAACCCAAAAACGTACCATTATAAACATTGGTTTTATAGCCGCCACTAGGCTGTGGTATCTGGGCGGTACCGGTTTTACCACCAATGATATAGCCAGCATGCAAATTCGAGCTATAACCAGAATGATTCTGTTCAAAGACATACTGCATTAAACTCCGGATTTGAGCTGAGGTTTGGGTGCTAACTACATTTTTAGCCACCACCTGTGGTTTAGTACTATGCGTTTTGCCGTCGGTGCTGCGGCTATCGACCACATACGGCCGATAGTAGGTGCCGCCATTGAGTACTGCAGCATAAGCCGCCGCGATTTGTAGAATTGTGGCAGTCATCCCCTGACCAAAAGCAGTATTAGCGTACTGTAAATTTAAGCCATAGCCATTATCTGGGTCTGGAATGCTGCCAGCACCTTCATTGGGTAAATCAATGCCAGTCTTTTTTCCCAACTGAAAATGGTCAGTCATATAATCGTGCCAAATCCTCCGGCCCTTTTGATTAATATCACCTCCGCCCATCTGTTTTAGAGTGAAGATTGCACCTGTATTAAGCGAGTAGCGCAGCACATCTCCGATACTGACGGGATCAGATGGAATGGGGTGAACATTTTTGATCGTAAAACCATCAATTGTCGCCGAGCCAGAATCATGATAGGTGGTATTAGAATTAATTACGCCTTGATTGATACCGGCTGAAACGGTTAGGACTTTCATGACTGAACCAATTTCTAGCGGTGCGCTAATGGCGGGATCATTAAACTTCGAAGGATCGCTAATGTCAAAATAATGGGCTGGGTCAAAACTTGGCCAGTTAGCCATCGCTAAAATTGCTCCATCATTAGGGTTGATAATTAAAGCGCTGCCCGACGGGCTTTTAACTTTTTGCAAACCCTTCTGCAGAATGCTTTCTAGACCTTTTTGCATTGATATGTCGATCGTCAGCGTCAAATCCTGGCCGGCTTTGGGATCGAGCTGAATGTTATCGCGGCTGGCCGCCAGCGGCACACCCGAAGCATCGGTAATGGCCTTGAGCATACCGGGCGTGCCGCTAAGATCTTGGTTGAACTTTTGCTCCAGGCCATAAGTTCCCAAACCATCATTGTTAACAAAGCCCAACAGTTGGGCGGCCAGCGAACCTTGGGGATAAGTCCGATAGTCTAAGGCTTGTAAGCCAACTCCTGATAACTTTAGAGAGGTAATTTGACTCTTCTGGGATTCACTCAAACGCTTAGCTAAGATCACGTAGCGACTATTTTTAGCTTTCATCAAATCGGCGTACCTCCCT
>JAIFWC010000071.1 GCA_019662065.1 Candidatus Saccharimonadota bacterium | reverse complement strand
CATCACGAAAAGAGCTTGATCCAAATTTTAGGTTTAATATCAAAATTTCAGGAAGAATACGCTAAGTTTGGCGAAAGCATGGACCGGCTGGGCCGCCAACTAGACACTGCCCAAAAAACATTCTTAGAGGTCGAAGGCACCCGTAGCCGCCAATTAACTCGAGTTGTCGAGCAAATATCTAGCCGCTCCCACAATAGTTTAAGCGAAGGTAAAAAAACTAAAACTACCCAGCTGGATCTAGAAGACTAGCTTTTTAGTAGGTCGATAGTTAAAGCCGCGGTCCAAGAAAAGTTGGCGGCCCCGGCCGGCCTGGCATTGAGTGGGTTGAAGTACTCGTACATGCCGCTTTTGGCCACCATTTCCAAAGTCCTGTCTTTTAGCACGCTAGCCTCGGCCTGGTAACCATTCCGTTTCAGCCCATCAATAATTAGCCAGTTAGTATTCACCCAGCTCGGCCCTTGCCAGTATTTATAGCCGTTAAAATATGACGAATTGAGCGGCACACTAGGTACCGGCCAGCTAGCGCTGAATACTTTTGGTCTCTTTAACAAATCGACTAATCTCGCAGCCCGCTGCCGGCATAAAGTGGTAAGAGTGTAGCGATGGTTGGTTCTTCGATTAGTTTGTGGCTGACAAAACTGCGACTAAAATATTGCCCAGCGGCCTCGTCCCATAGCTGTTCTAAAGCAGCCTCGCTCCTGGCTATATTTTCTAAGAGTGGCTCCGGCAGATCTTGTCCGGCGGTTTTAGCGATTTGTTTTAAAAGTATATTGGCTCTGATGAAGATGCAATTAAAAGCCAAATCCTCAACCGCGAAAAGCGAGCGCGAAATCAGGGCTTCGGAGTTATAGGCTTTCCGGCGCAGGCGGCGAAGGGCTGACCAGTAAGCCATGGCTTCGATGTTGCTCATCCGCTGGCCGGGTGGTACGTGTTTGGTATCGCGCCGGAAAAAGTTTATAAACCGGTCTAGGTGCAATTTTTCTATCAGCCTGATCCACCAGGGCAGACTGTGCTTGCGCAGCTCGCTAATCCAGGGCGGCGTATTATCCAGGCCGCATTCATAAGGGTGAAGCAACAAAACCAGACCTTCTTTATGCGGATCACGGTCGCGGTACAGCCAGGCATGGTAATCAACCAGCACCGGCAGCATCTCCTTATACCAGCTGCGGCGTTCCGGCAGTTTTAGCTTTTGGCCAATTTGACTCACAGCTTCGGCTAGCAACGGTGGTTGGGTAATCCCACTGGTAGCTACATCATCAGGCGCGTATGGGCTCACCCAGCTGCGCCATAAATCTATATGCCGTTTTTCATTGCCGGTAAAAATAATATTCGGCAGCATGCCGTTGGCCCACTGGCCGCGCAGCAAACTACGTAGCTCGGTCTGGGCCCGTTCGATATCAAGGTGCCGCCAACCTATTGAGATGAAGCAGCTATCCCATAGCCACTGGTGAGGATATAAATCGGCGGCTGGTACTGTCCAGGCTTGACGGTCATTGTGTTTTAAAACTGCTTCGGCCTCCCGGAATAAATTATCAGTGGCCTCATCACCCATATTGTTTATGAGTATAACACCTAAGGAGGTTATGGTGACGTAGGCACTTGCTCGATCGCCGCTAAGCAAAGGGACCCGAGGGTTTGATAAACCGGCATATCGTATTCGGCGGCCATACTTTCAAAATATGTAGCGTTTCCACCTCTGTAAGTTGGCTCAATTCCCAGCACAATCTGTGTAGTAGCATCAAAGTCTTTCCAGCCAAAAGCCCGTCCTAATTCGACTCGGCTGGTTTGGGCGTAAGCTCGATTTTTTTCATAGGGCAGCATATCGTTTTTGGCAGCAAACCAAAAAGCAATAACTCCAAAACTTCGGGCTCTTTCAAGATGTCTCTTTTCCCAGTGAACTTGTTTTTGATAACCATGCGATAACTCGCCATGGACCCTGGGATTAAAGACATGGAGTATGTCGCTGCTTTTATAATCACGCGTTATTAACCTATAGGCTTCATCCTGCCAATCCGGGGCGCCTTGTATTGGGCCAGCCAAGAATATAGCTGGTTCGTTTTCCGGTATTTGTTCCAAATCCGGTGGTCGGTGCTCAACCACAGTCACATTAAATATGATGATATTAAATTACTATTTCGTCAAGGCTACGCATAGGGGTAGAAATTGTTATACTTGATGACGAATGGAGTATAAAAAGCCCGATATTGCTAAAGCGGCTAAATCGCTAAAGGCTAGGTTTGAGAAGCTTGAGGATAAGCGGGCAATTTTGCGTGCGGCAGAATTAGGCGCGCTATACGAACAACTTAAAACATTGCCGGCCGGCAAAGCCCGGGCGGATTTTGGCAAAGAAATCAACCAACTCAAAAACGAGCTTGAGGAGCTAGTGCGTGAATCACAAACCTCGGAAAAATCTAAGCTTCCGCCAATTGATGTAACCGCGCCGTTTGATATCAACACGCCAGCTGAAAGGCATCCAAGCCTGCTGCCAGCGATAGACGGCAGTATCCATCCATTGAGCCAAGAGCTGCGCGAAGTCCTGGATATCTTCTACCGGATGGGTTTTAATGCCGAAGAATCGCGTGAAATCGACGATGACTATCATATGTTCACCAGCCTCAACTTTCCGCCAGACCATCC
>JAIFWC010000024.1 GCA_019662065.1 Candidatus Saccharimonadota bacterium | reverse complement strand
CGGCGAGACTTTGCTAGCGCCACAGGCTTGAACGAAGTGAAACCTGTAGAGCGGGCTCGCCGTAGCATGGCGCGAGCTCTCCCTCCACTGGCTCGGGTAAGCTATACTAACTGGGATGTCTGCGACTAAAGATTCGATTATCGTTTTGCCGGATTCGCACTTGCGCCAAAGGTCTAAGCGCGTGGCAATTATTACCGACGAAGTGCGGCAAGTGATTAACGATATGATTAGCGCCACCGTCGATTGGGAAGCCAGCCGCGAACACGAGGTCGGCGTGGCCCTGGCCGCTATCCAAATCGACAAACCCTACAAAGTTATCATCATCCGCAATGATTTCGAGAATAAAGATGACAAGACCTTCCATGTGTTTATCAACCCCGAAATTATGAAGCTTGAAGGCAAGTTAGAGGACGATTTTGAGGGCTGCTTAAGCGTAACCGACATTTACGGCAAAGTGCCACGCTACAACAAGGTCCGGGTGCGGGCTATGGACGAAACCGGCAAGATCGTACGGGTTAAGGCCGAGGGTTTTTTGGCCCGGGTGTTCCAGCACGAGGTCGACCATATTAACGGCAAGGTGTTTGTCGACCACCTTAAGGACAAGCCTGAAGCTTTTTATAAACTAACGGACGAGGGTAAATTGGAGTCCATCAGCTATGAGCAAGCTGCCAAAACTGGTATTTTTCGGTAACGAGCGGCTGGCCACTGGTGTTAGCACCGATGTGCCGGCGTTGCGGGCTTTAATTAAGGATGGCTATGAAGTTGCCGCAGTGGTGGCCAGCCATTCCGAGGGCGTGTCGCGCCAACGACGCGGCTTGGAAATCGTGGAGGTCGCCCATGCCTACCACATCCCTGTGCTGATTCCAGACAAGTTCGAGGATATCACCGAACGGCTAGCTAAAACCAGCGCCCAGGCTGGTATTTTAGTGGCTTTTGGCAAGATTATCCCGCAAACTATCATCGATATCTTCCCTAAAGGCATTATCAATATCCACCCTTCCCTGTTGCCTAAATATCGCGGCCCTACACCTGTAGAAACCGCGATTTTGGACGGTGCCAGCCAAACCGGTGTATCGCTGATGGCCTTAAGTGCCAAGATGGATGCCGGGCCGGTTTATTTGCAGCAGCCAGTTGAGTTGGACGGTAACGAAACCAAGCCCCAGCTAGCTAAAAAACTACTCGCCGAGGGCGTAAATCTACTATCTGACAATTTGGCCTATATATTAGACGGCACGCTAGAACCGATCCCCCAGGCTGCTACCGAGGCTACCTACACTAAACTACTCACTAAACAGGACGGTTGGGTTGATTTTGATGAACCCGCCGAGCTAATTGAGCGCAAGGTCCGGGCATTTTTGGGCTTCCCTAAAACCCGAGCCAAAGTTTTGGGCCAAGAAATCGTGATCACTAAAGCCCGGGTGGCTAAAAATGCCAAAGATGGCGCTTTGGTAGTTAAGGCCAGGCCTGGGTTTTTGGAAATCAAGGACTTAATTGGCCCATCGGGCCGCATTATGAGCGGAGCTGATTATATCCGGGGTTATAAAAGGTCTTAAGTCGTCGGACAGGATTTGCCGAGGTAGGTTTTGACGATATCGGCATCGGCTTGGGTGACGTAGCCGTCGTTGTTCAAATCATATCGTCGCCAGCTACCGGTGCTGAGCTGGTAGTAGCCTGGCACATTATTAATGCCGGTCCAGTTTTGGCCATCGCCCTGCCCCGCATAAGACTGAAAGGTGTCGACATCGGCTTGGGTGACCACATTATCATCATTGGCATCCGGCGGCCAGGCGTCAAATTCGTCATTTGGGGCCGTAGTATTATTGCAGGCTTTAAGGTAATTAGTGCCAACCGGCGGGTTCCAGGGCTGCCCCAGGTGACCACCTTCGGACATATAAGCCTTGTAATGCTCATAGGCGTCGGAAAAGCCGTCGTGGTCGGCATCAGACTTGCACTGGTTCCAATCATCCGGCCAATCATTATCATCGGTTGATAAGAAATTAATCCCTGAGATTTTAGATGTGCTGATGTTGGTGATGGTAAAGGAGTAATTGCGGGGTGTTTGATCTTGCTGAAAGTCCGAAAACATACAAAGTTGGGCGGATGATCCAGAATAAGTAGCGTTGACCACCTTACCAGTGTGGTCCTCGGCTAAATAATAAGCGCTGCCATAGGTAGTCCATTTTTCACTAGCTGGCACTACGGCTGTTAACTTCAGCTGGCCTTGGCCTTTAGAGCTCTTAGTATTACCCCAGCTCATAGTCATATTAATCGCCCGTTCGTTATTGCAGTCGGGGGTTTTAGTAGTGTAAGTAAGGCTTTGGCCGGGGTTTAGATAACCCTGGTTGCCAAGGACTCTCAGATTATCATCTTCCGATACGCAGCCTAGTTTTAAATTGCGGTCTGCATAAGTTTCGGCGACCGCAAAGGCTTGTGACACCCTGGGCGCGGCTAGGCTTTTCCAGATTGCGTAACCGCCTACGGCCGCAAAGATAGCTGCAAATATTAATAGCTGTGTACCGCTGAAACTAGTCCTGCGCACAAGTGACTTAGTTGGTTTTTTGCGGTTTTTTGCCACTTTATTTCTCGCTTTGCTTGGTTTTTTAGCCATAGATTAAAGCTTAAGCTTTAATTTAAGACTACACTTTTTTAAAAAACGGTCAATATTTGAAGCTAGGCTGTGGGTAGCTGATCTGGTGGAGGCGGTTGGTTTTGATCGGCGGTGGTGGCTTGCATGATGGCCGGGGCCTGCTCCCTGATTTCGCTTTTGAGTTTTTCCAGCTCGTCGGCCACTACTTGCTTGTAGTCCGGGAAGTTGGTTTCCAGCCATTTTAGGGCGCCGGCTTCGTCATTTCTATCAATAAAACCCTCAAACTCATCCAGCTGGGCATCGCTCATCTGCTCGGCCAGCTTCATGCCGACCCGTAGTTCTAGGGTCTCGTAAATATGGGCCAGCATCTTGTTTTTTTCGGCTGCCGGCAGCTCGCCAAGGCCTAATTCACGGAGTAGATTGTCGTCTAGCTGGAACATAAACGTATTGTATCATTTTGCAGTCTATTGAGAATCCTGGTCACCAATTACGCTGTAGGCGTGCTGATGTTGTAGGCCTTCGCGGTCAGTAAAATTGGTAGTAGCTTGTCCAATTTCGTAATGCTCCTGCTTAATGGCAGCTACGCTTTCCCGGGTAAGTTTGCCTTGCCGATTCCAGCTGAGTTTAACCACCCTGCCGTTGGCTAGGCTAAGGCTATAGGTGCCATCTGCGTTTTTAGTGACTTGCATATTGCCTTGGGTATCCAGCTGAAGCCCATCACCACCGTAATTAGAGTTTTCGAAGTATGTGCCAGTACCACTAAGCGGCTCATCCCTGTCTTGTGTACCAGCAGAGCCGGACTCGCCTTCTGGTGTAGTCGCGCCTTCATTTTCTTCTTCTTCGGTTGTGGAAGTTCGAGGCGCTTGCTCAACTTTTTTAGTATTGTTATTAATAATTACGGTTTTGGAAGGCTTGCCTAACCTATGTTTGATCTCTTCAACTTCGATAGCAATATAAGCTATACCTGCTAGGCCGAGGATAGCTGCCCCCACAGCAGCAGCCCTATCTGCTCTACTACCTCTCGTCTCATCTAGATAAACCCTTTCACCAGCTTCAGATACATAATAGCGCCGGCCAGTATCAGGAATCTCATAGTATTCAGTCACAGCGGGAGGTATCCCTCTCAGCTGGCGCCAACGAGCAGCCAGCCAGCCTCTTCTGAATCTGCGCCTTATATCTCTTGTAGTTGGTGTTTCGGCTGTGGTTACTGTTTCAGTTGCTACTGGTCCGACAGGTGAGGGAGATACCCAGTGAGTTTCAGACTCTGGTGGAGTTGGCGGAGGGTTACGATGTAACCCACCGTCGCGCTCATAAACTGCCCCGGCGCCAATGACTGGTTTGTATTTGGGTTTATCAGTTCTTTGTTGGGCAATACCACTGACAGCGTCAGCGCCCATTACTGTGGGCGCTGACCGAGCCTCTTCTTCAAGCTTCTTTACGCGCTCTTCAAACTGACTTAGTTGTTTCTTTAACTCCTCCGTAGCTTCGGCTACTTTCTGCTCAATAATTCTGTCCAGGATGCCGTCTTTTATTAGAAGGTCAAGCGCTGCCTGCTGTTCCGGCGTTAATTCTAGTGGGTCAGCCTCTCTATCGCCTGCCGGTTGCCTGGGTTCTGCTCTATCTTGACGCGCGCCAGTACCTGTAGTTGTGCGACTTGAGGCCACCCTAGCTGGCCTATCCCTTTCTGTTGAAGGTTCATCAACAGTGCTGTTTGCAGCTGGTTCTTCGGGTACCGGTGTATAGTGATGTTCTCTCTTAAACTCCTGCTGGTACTCTAAAGTGTTGAAGCTTTTTTGATTATTTTGGTATGCCTCCCAAGAGCCAGCATTGTGTCCGGTAAGGTTTAGAATATAGTCCCCACCGTCTTTAATCATCTTGTCTACACCGTCTTGGACTTCGTAAACCCGCTCTAAGCGGACAAATTTAAATTGACGCCCACCATAGTTGACGTTTACCTCTCTTTTTTCGGACATCTAAACCTCCAGCATAAGCGACATAAGCTATTTGCTTATTTGCAAATAATATACCTTACCTAAGAAGCGGTCAATGGGATGGCTTACAAGTTTTTAGCCAAGTTGACTGGGTAGTTTGAATTTTTGGCCAACGCTCATGTGTTTGGCGTCTGACCAATTTAGGTGGTTTAGTTTAAGGGTTTTGTCGGTAAATTTGCGGGTAAGCTCAGTCAAATTATGGCTGCCGTATTTGGCCCTGACCTTGTCTTGAACGTGGCTCCAGATTGAATCGCCATTGAACTTTAGGCTGTCGGTCTGGGCCTTAACACTTGCTACCACCCGGTGGACTGGGTGGACATGGACCGCTACCGGCGCTTGGTGGACTGGAGCTTGCACTGCCTCTGCCACTGGCTGAGCATGGGTTGGGATAATTTCGACTGAATAACGGGGCTTAGCCGGCATTGTTAGATAAGCGTCTTGGGCCTGGTTGGCATGGTTGTGATCAATCAAAGCGGAGTAGCCTTTGTAGACGCCAAAGGCCGCGGCCGCTGTTAAAGCCAAGCCGCCAACGGCTTTTGCGGTCCGGCGGCGGGCTGTTTGGTGCTCGGCTGAACTAATTTCCTTAACTGCCGAGACTGCTCTATCAATTGCCTGCCCGCTATACAGGTTAAACCTGTCGCCAGCGGCCATTCGCAGTTGGTTGGCTTTAGCTAAAGCCCTTTTAACACCGCCCCAAGCGATTTGGCCGTGCGAAAAGCGGATGTCTGGTTCTTTTTGTTCGGTCCCTGGATGCCAAACTGTTTCAGGCTCAGTAATTTCTTGAGCTTCGGGTTGATTTACTTCTTCGACAGTAGCCAGCGCCGGCGCCTCAGCTAAATTAACCTGCGACAGCGGGTAGCTGATGCCGGTTTGCTCATCCATCTGGGTCAATTTGGCTAGGGCTAGTCGGCTTTGCCGATTTTGGGCAGCGATACGCTTATCAAACTCAATTACATCAAAGGTTGGATACGCTGGTGTTTGGTAGCTTTCAGCCGGCATTGGCTGGCTGGCGCGATACTCTAAAGCCATTAAAAACCTCTCAAAACTTAATTATTGACTACAATACCATAAATATGCTGGTAATGCAATACTTATCTGCGGATTTATTTTCTTTTGTGGGTGTCTGCAGTGTGGCTTAATGTTCGCTGCCTAGTCTCTCGGGTAAATAGTTCGATGCGGTCGTTTTCTTGGACTTCTACCCGCTTTTCGCTGCGGAAAGATAGGCCGCACATTTCGCCCTCTGGCACCTCTGATACTTCGGTGGGGCCGCGCTGCAGCTTAGTGACTTCTAAGTTATCAGCTAATAGTTCTTTACTGCGGTAGATCCGGGCTAGCGAGGGCACACGCAGCGTGCCTTTGGTGACCTGGCCACCGCAAATGACCTCGGTCTTAGTAATTTTGAATATGCCTTTAACCTGGAGCTCGCCCAGCTCTTCTTCTACTAATTCTGGAGCCAGTAGCGATTCTAGCTCTTTTTTAACGTCGTCAATCAGCTCGTAAATGATGCTATAAAGCCGCACCGAGACTTTGTCGCGGCTGGCCAATTGTTTAACGTAGGTTGGCAAGCTGGTGTGGAAACCGTAAATAATGGCGCTAGTCGTAGCGGCGGTATGAACGTCGCTTTCGTTAATAACACCGACACCCGAGCTAACAATGCGGACAGCCACTTCTTCGGTATCAAGGGTTTTAAGGCTATCGATAACAGAGGTTAGCGAACCTTGCACGTCGGCCTTGACGATAATATTGAGCTCGGTCAGCTTGCCAGCGCGGCTGATGATCCGCAGCAGCTCTGAGCCGGAGCTGGCGGTGGCTGAGCCGCCGGCTTTGCGGTCTTGAGCGACTCCAGCGGCCCGCTGGCGGGCTTCTTTTTCGTTTTTAACAACATCAAATTCGTCGCCAAAATCCGGCAGGTTTTTGAGACCGGTCATAATTACTGGCGTGGATGGTCCAGCTTCTTTAATGGCTTGGCCGGTAGTAGTTTCAAGATTGCGGACTTTGGCGTAGGTCCCGCCAATTACCACAAAGTCACCGCTCCTTAGAGTGCCCTGCTCTACCAAAGCGATGGCGATTGGGCCGCGGCCTTTTTCCATGTGGGCTTCTATAACCAGGCCTTCACCGGGAGCGTCTTTGTCGGCCTTTAATTCCTCGACATCAGATACCAGCAGCACCATATCAAGTAGCTCGTTAATGCCGGTATTTTCTTTGGCACTGACCGGCATAACGATAGTGTCGCCGCCAAAATCCTCGGGCAGCAGCTCGTTTTCGGCCAGCTGGGCCTTGAGTTGGTTGAACTGGGCCTCGGTAGCCTTATCCATCTTGTTGGCGGCTACAATCATTTTGACACCGGCCTGGCGGGCGAAGCGAATCGCCTCGACAGTTTGCGGTTTTACGCCGTCATCGGCGGCCACAACTAAAATAACCAAATCCGTCAGACGGGCACCATGCTCGCGCAGGGCGGCAAAGGCCTCGTGGCCGGGAGTGTCTAAAAAGGTGATTGCCCGGCCACTGTGCTCAATTTGATAAGCGCTTAAATGCTGGGTAATGCCGCCGGCCTCGCCTTTGGTAACTTCTGCGCCCCGGATGGCGTCTAACAGCGAGGTTTTGCCGTGGTCGACGTGGCCCATCATAGCTACTACTGGCGGCCGTAACTCGGCCTTATCAGACAGCTGATGCTTTTCACGCACCGGCGCGGCGTGGTCTTTTTTAACTAGTTCGACGTCTAAATCCGGTAGTTCGCCAACAATGATTTGGGCGGTGTCAAAGTCGATTTTTTCGTTAACCGTTGCCGCGACGCCGTTTTTGAATAGTTCGCCGATTAATTGCGAGACAGGTATAGAAAGGAGCTCGGCCAAGCTGCCAACGGTGACTTGTTCGTCGATTTGGATGGTATTTGCCACGATTGTACTCCTTTCATCTTACTTATTTAACGTCTTTTAAAG
Organism: Candidatus Saccharimonadota bacterium; assembly: GCA_019662065.1. Classification (GTDB taxonomy): domain Bacteria; phylum Patescibacteriota; class Saccharimonadia; order Saccharimonadales; family UBA10212; genus JAIFWC01. Next base: position 1,838 of record JAIFWC010000024.1, on the reverse strand, counting down.
ACAGGGCGATCTTGCGGTTTTCGGTATCGATATCGATTACTTTAAACTTTTTCTTTTCGTTGAGCTTAAACAGGGCCTCGGGGTCGATGCTCTCATCATCGCTCATCTCCGATACGTGCACCAGGGCCTCGACAGCTGGGCTGAGCTGCACAAAAGCCCCAAATGGCGTAATACGGGTGATTTTACCCTCTACGGTGTCGTCTTTTTTGAATTTTTTGACTTCACTCAGCCACGGGTCATCGCTCATTTGCTTAATTGACAAGCTCAAGCGGTCCTTATCAATGGCAATAATCTTGGCTTTAACATTTTCGCCGACCTTAATATATTTACGGGGGTCTTCGACCCGCTCCCAAGAGATCTCGGAGATGTGTACCAAACCTTCGATGCCATCGACGTTCACAAAGGCGCCAAAATCAATCACGCCAGTGACTACACCCTCGATTACATCACCGACTTTGAGTTCGGATAAGCGTGATTGCATGTCATCGCGCACGGCTTCTTTTTCGGAGAAAATCAGTTTGTTGTCTTTGCGCGATACGTCCAAAATTCGGACTCGCAAGGCCTTGCCAACTAAACTATTGATCTTGGTCAGGATTTCATCTTTGTCGCTATCGGATACCCGCGGATAGTGCTCGGCGCTCAGCTGCGAGACCGGCAAGAAGCCACGGATGCCTTCCAACTCAATCAGCAGGCCTCCACGGTTGGCGTCGTAAGGTGTAACATCGACGATTTCTTGCTCGTCAAACACCCGCTGCAGCTCGCCCCAGCCGCGGTCTTTAACCGCCCGCTTCATAGAAAGAAGTGCGTAGCCTTCGTCGAGCTCGGGGTCGACCACGCTGGCGCTAATACTCTGGCCTTCCTCTAAATTATTAGTGCCGACCTCACGGCGAAAAATCACGCCGACGCCGTTGGCCCCCATATCGACCCAAACTTCGTGCTTCTTCACAGAAGTCACAATCCCCTCAACCATATCACCGGTTTTAAGGTGTTTGACGTCGCTGCCAGCTAGCAGCTCATCCATCGTTAGAGTTTTTACCAAGTTAAAAAAGTTCCCTTCTTATATATTTCCACTTTGAGCCGACTGCCATCCAAGTGGCCGTACGCACCCCACGTTATTACGTTAATAAAGTAGATTAGGCTTGATTATAAGAGGTAAAAGCCGTTTTGTCCAGTCGGTGCTTCATTCTTAACTGACCATTCTATATACTTCTTTATATGTATTTGGGGATTGATGTTGGGGCCACTAAGACCCTGCTGGCCGTGTTTGAGCCATCTGGTGAGATGGTCTGCGAGAAAAAGCTCAAAACTAACCAAGACTACGAGCAATTTAAGGCCGAGATTGCTGGTTGCCTAAAAGAGCTATCGCAATTTGAATTTAGCCATGCCTGCTGTGCGGTACCGGGTTGGATTGATTTTAAATATGGCATTGCGGTGAGCTTTGGCAACCTGCCGTGGCAGGACGTACGCATTAAGAAAGACCTGGAAGTATTACTGCCGGACAGCCAAATCCTGATTCATAATGATGCTAAACTGGCTGGCTTGAGCGAGGCCAAAATACTCCATGATAAGTATAAAAAGGTGCTTTATTTAACAATTAGTACCGGGATTGGCGGCGGAATTATCATAGATGACATTATAGACCCGGATTTTGCCAACTTTGAACCAGGCCAAATGCAGTTTGAATACAACGGTAAGAGCCAAAAGTGGGAGGCTTTTGCTTCTGGTAAGGCGCTGCATGAGCGGACTGGCAAATTGGCGGCTGAGCTGGATGATGAGCTCGCCTGGAAAGACTTTGCCGGACTGATAGCGCTGGGCTTGGAAGAACTCTTCTCCCTCCC
>JAIFWC010000023.1 GCA_019662065.1 Candidatus Saccharimonadota bacterium | reverse complement strand
AAAAATATAATCCTAAAAGACGGACGAAAAGCCAAAATGATACCGTTAACCAAAGATTCATTCGCTGGAGCTGTTAAAAAAAGGATGCCCCTTGCGGCGGCTCTGGCGATGGATATAAAACCGGGTAATGGGATTGCTAGACTAATTGACCCGATACAAGTTGAAGATAATAGTGATGTGCACTATCTAATGAAGACTGCTACGGAAGTTCTTAGCGAGATATCCGAAGAGCTCATATTCTATGGCATGCCCGAAGGCGCTAAGCTGGCAGAGGTTTGACGCCGAGTTAAAGTCTCCAATATAATCAATCTGTTATCTAGTTAATTTTTAGGGAAAGGTAGTAGCGCCGGTTCCGCTGATAGGCGGAATCTGGATTTATTCCAGAAGGCGCGTTGAAGGAAAACCGTTAGTTGTCCTTCAAAGTTTAATCCGGAGTAGCTCAGCGGTAGAGCGAGGGACTGTTAATCCCCAGGTCGCCGGTTCGAATCCGGCCTCCGGAGCCAGCAAAAAAGTCCTGCCTCGTGTGGGACTTTTTTGCTGGTCTTCGCGTGAGCGAAGTTCGAACCGGAGGTTCGGTCATCAAGCTCGCTCGCAGAAGCTTGCTTCGAGAACGAGCGCAGATGTGCATTAGTCGGCCTCCGGAGCCATGCAAAAGCACTTTAGGTGCTTTTTGTTATGATTGAGCTATGAATTCTACAGAGCCTTGTGCATATCGAGTTAGTGTTAAAGGAATTGCTATTGATGAGAGCGGCAGATTTTTACTCACTAAAGAAGATATCGGAAGGTGGGAAATGCTTGGAGGTGGACTTGAGCATGATGAAGACCCAATTGATTCGCTTAAACGCGAAATTCACGAAGAAACGGGTTTGGTTGTAACTTATATATCTCCAACTCCAAAATATTTCATCACATGCCGAAAGATTGGGTATGGAGGCAGAAAGTACAAGGGTTATGTTGCCAATATTATCTATGAGATAAAACTCAAAGATTTGAATTTTGTACCATCTGAAGAGTGTACTGAATTACGATTTTTTAACGTTGATGAAGCTAGAAAAGTTGAGCTGTTCCCTAATGTTGAAAAATTCTTGGATGTGTTCGACCCTGAATTTCATTAGACTATTCTAGTGATCAGTTCTGAGTACGTCCGTCAGGGGAGCCATGCAAAAGCACTTTGCGAAAGCAGATTTTTTTGCTATTGATATACTTGAATCATGCAAAAGATAGCCACGCGAATATTTATCTATGCTTCTATCACCTTTGGTATTGTGGGGATACTAGTAGTACTAACAGCCTCGGGCCCAGACAAGCCAGACTCCCATTTAAGCGAAACGTTAATAAGGCTTCTTTTTATAAACGTGTTTATTATCCTGCCTTCTTTTGCGCTAAGCATTGCTGGTAAATATTTAAACGGCAAATTTTAATTCTAACCTCTCCCACTACGAGGAGCCAGAGAGCCACCAATCAACAGCCTGCTTAGCTATTTAGTATAATTAGTACTATGAGGCTGAGGATATTATCATTGCTGGGTTTGGTGGCTAGCTACATTTTAATTACTGCGGGTTCGGCGGCTGCCCAAGGGGTTTATCAATCTGGGACCACCGGAGTTGATGTTAGCTATCCTAACTGCACGGCTAAAATCCCATCAGTGGCTTTTGGTGTGGTTGGAGTTACCGGCGGCTTGGGTTTCCACCCCAATAATTGCTTGGCGGCCGAAGCTGCCAATTTTAGGAATTTGAGCTTGTATGTGAACACCGGCTATCCCGGCCAAAGCTACGGCTTGAAGTATCAGAACTCACCAAAAACCTGCGATGCCTCCGACCTTAATTGTCTAGCTTATAACTATGGCTATAATGCCGGCCAATATGCCCTAACCTACGCAGCCGGCCACTCTGTAAGTTCTAATACCTGGTGGCTGGATGTAGAGACCATGAACAGCTGGACTAATGATTATAGCCAGAATATCCAAAGCCTGCAGGGCGAAACTGATGCCCTCAAGGCTGCAGGCGTAGGTACTATAGGTGTTTATAGTACGACCGCCCAATGGGGCTCAATTACCGGCGGTTGGCAGAATGGCCTGCCTGGCTGGGGAGCTACTACTTGGAAAACTGCTAAACAAGCGGCTACTTACTGTAGCGGCCACCAGTTTACTGGCGGACCAACCTATTTGATCCAGTACCGAGGCCGGAACCTCGACCAAGACTATGCCTGCTAAAGTTAAGCCAAATAGACGCCTAATTAAATAGCATGGATAAGGGCGAAGGAGGCTTTAGCAGACAGAGTATTTTAATTTTAATAATTACGGGCTTTGTAGTCGCTGCCGGATGGTACGTAATAGCCGGCAACAAAATGGCTGGACCAATGAAAAATGGAATTACCAACGGTACTAACCCAACTAACGCCAGCGGCCAAAGTATTAGTTTTTCAATTGTTCAATCCGCTAATGAACAGCACAAAGAAGCTGGCTACCAGGTCAATGGCAACTTGATTACTCTCTATTTAGGTGAAAGAAATACCGGCGGCTATAACTATATGGTAGATAGAGTGGTGAAGGCAGCCAACCGATTAGATATATATACTACTGAGACCAAGCCCGGTGATAATTGTCTAACAACCCAGGCTTTTACTTATCCACAAGTGGCTATACAGCTTAGCGAGCCGGCGGATGGAAATATAGCTGTGCATAAGATGGTCAAAACCCAGGATTGTTAACATTGTTTAGTCAGCCGAGACTGAACGCTTCTAGCACACATGCCCAAACTTGACAGGTTTAGTCATAAGTACCAGACTTAACATAAACAGTGTAAAAAAGGGCCCCTCAATGGAAAACACCCCAGACCCGTCTCCCGACAATAGGGAGAATCAACCAACCGAAAACTTAGAAAACCAAAATAACAACTTAACAGAACCAGAAACTCACCAATCTGCCAGCTTAGGCCGTCGGCTAAATTTTTCCAAGCTGCAGGTAGTTGCATTCGTGGTTGTATTTGGTGCCGTGGGCGGCTATGCCATTTGGCGTAGCTTGGCCGCTCCCGCGCCTTCTTCACAGCCAGCTGCAACCGTCTCGCCTGAGTTTGTTGATAATAATGTCCTGGTGGGTTTTAAAAGTGACACTACACGAGCCCAGAAGGACACTGTCGAGCAAAGTGTGGGTGCCACCGAAGAGAAGGTAGTCGGCGCCGATGCCCATGTACTACGCGTACCTAAGGGAACGGTACGGCAGAAAATAGACCAGCTTAAAAATAATCCGCAGGTGCGCTACGCCGAACCGGATTACATTGTGCACGCCGATGCCAGGTCTCCCGGAATCGGCCCCAACGATTCTAGCTACTCTAAATTATGGGGTATGAAAACAATTCAAGCCGACCAAGCTTGGGTGACTAATACCGGTACTAAAGATGTAGTTGTCGGGGTTGTGGATACTGGCGTAGATTATACCCATCCGGATCTGGCGGCCAATGTTTGGGCCAACTCCGGCACAATTAATGGCTGCGCTGCGGGCACCCATGGCTATAACGCTATAACCAGCACCTGCGACCCTAAAGACGACAATCGGCACGGCACTCATGTGTCCGGCACCATCGGTGCGGTCGGCAATAACAATCTGGGAGTGGTGGGCGTAAACTGGACAACTCAGATTATGGGACTTAAATTCCTTAGTTCGGGCGGCAGCGGTAGCATTAGTAACGCTGTTATAGCAATTGATTGGGCTGTAAAGGCCAAGCAGGCCGGTGTTAATGTCCGGGTTCTGAGCAATTCATGGGCAGGCGGTGGATTTTCGCAAGCCTTGCTGGACGAAATCAACAAAGCCGCCGTTAATGACATCCTATTTGTGGCTGCAGCCGGCAACTCGACAGTCAATAATGATACTAGTCCAACTTACCCTTGTAGCTACAATACGCTTAATGAAATTTGCGTAGCGGCCACCGACAGTCATGACGCCTTAGCCGGTTTTTCAAACTACGGGCTAAAGTCAGTCGATCTGGCTGCCCCTGGTTCAGGTATTTACTCTACCACGCCGGGTAATACTTACACCTCCATGAGCGGCACATCTATGGCCACGCCGCATGTTGCAGGGGCGGCGGCCCTAGCTCTCAGCACCGGCTACCAATCGGTTTGGACCTTAAGGGCCACAATGATGAGGGCGGTTGACCCCCTCACTTCGCTTAACGGTTATGTAGTCACCGGCGGACGCTTAAATGCCTGTAAAATCATACCAGCTTGTAGCAGTCTACCCCTGCTACCACCAGTACAGCCGCCGACCGTAGGTGATTTCGCCCTCAGTTCGCCGGTTAACTCGCAGTCGGTCAGCCCGGGTGGTACGGCTACCTATACAATCACAGCTACTCCGTCCGGCGGCTATCTCGGCCAGGTAAATCTTAGCCTGAGCGGTTTGCCCAACCTTGGTACCAGTTCGTTCTTGCCGAACCCTCTTGGTATAGCCGGTGCGCCTAGTTCATCAACCTTAAGTGTTGTAACTAGCCCCACGACACCAGCTGGTAACTATAACTTGACTATCACAGGCAACGGCGCCTTAAAATCCCACACTACAACAGTCATTTTGCGCGTAAAACATAACTAACCTCTAAGTTTGTCAGTTTAAATAAAAGCCGCCCATTTAGTTGGGCGGGTTAACCCTGTTCATCGGCGGGCCCCCTTTCTTAAATTCCACCCTTATACTAAGTCAAAGGCATTTTTGAATCTGTTAAAAACCTTATAGATTAGCAAAAAGCCGCCCTATAGTTGAGGGCGGCTTAAGGTATTTGGCCTACTTAGGCCGGGGATGTTGGTACTAGCTAAGCTGTACCCTGCAAATTAACTAGTGGTCCCCCGCCAGTTAGATTTAGGACTTTTCAAAAGATTACCCCCTTTCTGTTATTAATTTATAGGATTTATTATACCAATTGTGCTTACTAGCCCAACTGCGACAAGACCTTCTTAATATCGACTTTCTGCTTAAAAATTGGCTTCCAGAGGTCGCCCTCCTTATCTAAACGCTTAAATATATTCTTAAGCGTAAAGTCTGACGGGTCGAGCTTTTGGTTAAGTTCATCCCAGTGTAGTGGCGTTGAAACACTGGCGGCTTTAGTCGGTCTGACTGAGTATGGCGCGGCCAGGGTTTGGCCTTGGCGGTTTTGCAGAAAATCGACATAAATTTTCTTTTGGCGTTTGGCCGGACTGCGCTCCAAGCTAGTGGTATCCGGCAGCCGCTCGTGAACCAAGTTGGCCAATATTTCGCCGAATTGCTTGGCCTGCTCATAATCGTAGGCTGCCTTGGTCGGAATAAATATATGGATGCCGGTTTTACCGGAAGTCTTGGGCAGGACTGGAATTTTTAATTGCTCAGCCAATTCCTTTACCACTAGGGCAGCTTCCACTACTTTTTTGAATGGAATATCCTCAGGGTCTAAGTCAATTACTACCCAATCGGGCTTATCGAGATGCTTGATGGTCGAATTACAGGGGTTAATCTCAATGCAGCCCAGCTGGACCATGTACAGTAGACTGTCGAGCGAGTTACAGACCAAGTAGTTAATGTTCTTATCATTGGATTCAGAAAAGATCGAGGCGGTTTTGACCCAATCTGGTGGCATATCGCCAACGTCTTTTTGAAAAAAAGACTCGCCTTTGTAGCCGTTGGGCTGGCGCAGCAGCGAATGTGGACGGTCCTTAATGTAGGGTAAAATGTAGTCACTAATTTGGGTGTAGTATTCGACCAAGTCACCCTTAGTTATTTTGGCTTCGGGAAAGAAAATTTTGTCCAGGTGCGAAAATTCTATTTTGCCCCTTTGCTTATTTTTGGATTTCATTGGCTTAGGCTCCTCTTTGGTAACTTCTTTAGGATTTTTATCGGTGCGCAGGCCTTTAAAGATTGGCTGGCGCATTAGACCTTCTTTGGTCCATTCGCTAAAACTGACTTCGGCCAGCAGCTTTGGCTCGACCCAATGGACCGGGGCATTGGGTTTAATTTTTTGGCTGAACGGTGGATTGTCGATCTCAATATTTTCCAGCCGCTGGCGTAGCTCTTTGAGCAATGCTACATTACCGCCACCACCAGCGTGGCCGACATAAGTTAATTTGCCGCGTTTATAAATGCCTAGTATCAGCGCCCCAATGTATTTGCGGCTGCCGCGCGGTTCGGTAAACCCGCATATAATGGCCTCTTGCCGTAGGTGTGTCTTAATTTTTAGCCAATCTTCGGTCCTTACGCCTGGCCGATAAGGGCTAAGGCTATTTTTGGCGATAATGCCCTCCAGTTTTTGGTGCTGGGCGCTTTTAAAAAACTGCTGGCCCTGCCCTTTGATGTGGTCGCTATAACGGATTGGCCCCTTAGATGGTAACAGCGCCTTTAATAATGCTTTGCGCTCAGCTAGTGGCAAATCGCGCAAGTCGTGGCCGTCCAGCCATAAAATATCAAATACGTAATAGGCTAGCTGGCCTTCGGCCTGTCGGCCCCAGTTCTGGAGTAGCTCAAAGCGCGATTTGCCCTCTTCATCCAAAACTACAATTTCGCCATCAATTACTGCCGGCTGCTTTAAATTTCTTAAAGCTTCGAAGACTGGCGCGTATCTTTGGCTAAAATCCAGTCCATTGCGCGAATAAAGCTCGGCTTGCTGGCCCTCCCAAGCGCCAACCGCCCGATAGCCATCCCACTTAATTTCGTATAGCCAATCCGAATCATCGAACGGTTTATCAGCTAGCGTCGCCAGCATCGGCTTAATATTCTTTGACATTTTGGCTTTGGGCGCCGCCAGTTCAATTTCAGTTTCGGGGTCAACTGGTTGGCCGCTAACTACCGATTTATCGAGCTTGGTGACGTCCTCTTCGGAGGCGTATTTATCTTTATGCTTGATTAGTAACCAAGCGTTTTTGCCCATCCGTGGCGTCTTAATCAGCGCAAATGAGCCATTAAGTTTTTGGCCATGCAAAATGAACTTAAGGTCACCTTTGTTCAAACCTTCCTGCAAAGTTTTTGGCCAGTCCTTGGCTTCCCGGTGCAGCTCGTACCAGCCCTTATCCCAAATAATTACGTTGCCAGCACCATAATTACCTTCTGGTATCTCACCCTCAAACGTGCGGTATTCATAAGGATGGTCTTCGACCATCATCGCCAAGCGCTTAACCTTCGGGTCCAGCGACGGCCCTTTGGGCACCGCCCAGCTTTTCAAAACTCCATCCATTTCCAGCCTAAAATCATAATGCAGCTGGGTGGCGTGGTGCTTCTGGACTACAAATTCTAATTTCTTGCTGGATTTTTTGAGTTTACCCTTCGGTTCCGGAGTTTTATCAAAACTTCGTTTCTTATGATATTGGATGAGGGACATTATTTAGATTCGTTTAAGCTGGCTTTGAGGGTAGCCATTAAATCTTTAACTTTGGTGTCTTTAGGCTCTTTGCCTTTGGCTTTTGGTTTATGGCCTTTGGCTTTTTGTTCAATTATCTCTTCGAGTTCTTCGGTATAAGTATCATGCCAATCTTCGGGGATGAATGGCTTATCGAGTTGCTTGATTAAGGCCATGGCCATTTTGAGTTCCTCGGCCTTGGCTTTTTCACCCGGAAATTTTAGCTCACCTGGGTTACGTAGGTCGGCTGGAAAGCGCATTTGATTGAGCACCAGTGCCCGGCCGACTGGCTTAATTGCCCCCATGTTGTCGCGGGCCCGCATGGCGTACTTGGCTAAAGCGACTTTGCCGGAGCGCTCCAGGGCGTCGCGCAGCAGGGCGTAAGCCCGCTCGGCGCCCTTGTCTGGCTCTAGGTAGTATGGCTTTTCATAATAGCGGCTATCAATCTCTTCTTCATCGGCAAATTGTTTGATATCGATAGTCTTGGTTTCCCGGACATCGGCCTTTTTAAAATCTTCTTGGGTCAGCACAATATAGTCGCCCTTTTTATATTCGTAGCCTTTAACGATTTCATTGTATGGTACTTCGTCGCCGTCTTCGCGGCAGATACGGGCGTAGCGGATGGGGCTATGGTCCTCTTTATGCAGCATGTCCAAATCCAGGCCTTCGCGGGGATGGCTGGCACTATAAAGTTTGACTGGTATATTTACCAAACCAAAACCAATTGAACCTGACCAAATTGCTCTCATCCTAACAATTATATAATCATCCGGCTAAACAACAGTAACTTAATTCACTGGAGCAATGACTGGTTAAAGTTGGCCGCGGTTAGTGATAATCATTAAGGGTACGGCCGCCAATGACACAATGCAAATCACTACAAAAAACAGCCAGCCCATGGTGTTGGCGAACAGTTTGTTGGTATATTTGCCCATCATTGGCTTATTTTGGGCCATCCTAAGCATTGGCCAATAAGACAACGGCATGACCACTACCGAGAAGATAACGGCATACTCGGTTACTGTGATAGGATCGGCGCCGGTAAAGATAATTAAAGCCGCCAATACAAATATAGCTATCCAAGTGATGGTAAAGCGCGGTACCTTAAATTGATCCTCATGCTTACCCCATTTCCAGCCCAAGAATTGGCTTAGGTTATAAGCTCCAGAAAAGCAGGTTTCAATCGCCGCCCCGCTAATTGTAAATACGGCCCCTAAAATAGCCAGCGCTAAGCCGGCTTTACCCAAAGTTACCAAGGCTGGCAGCAGTGGCGTGCCTACAAATTGCGGGTCAATGCTGGCCGGTTTGAGCAGTTCAGCCGAGGCGATAATAATTCCGGCTACGGCTACCCCACCCAGCAAGAAGCCAATTATCGAATTAGCCCGGTTAACAATCATATCCGCTTTCGGTTTCCATTTTTCTTCTACCGCTCCTGATGAATAAAAGTAGATTTCATAAGGCATCAGCGTAGCCGCGATTATACCGATAGCAAAGTAAAAATAATCTAAGTGATTACCGCTGCCCAGGGTTGGCAGCAAGCCATGGGCGGCACTACCCCAATCAGGCTGCAACTTAATCGCAGCTACCGCTATAGCCAATAGGCCCAAACCTACGTAACCAAATAAGCGTTCAATGCCTTTAAATGGCAAAACCCACACTATTAGAATCAAACTTAAGGCGGCTATAGTAATCAGCAAGTTGTAAGGCAAGTCCGAAAGCAATTGCAAGGCCAGGGCTATACCGCCAATTTCGGCAGCGCAGGTCAGTACATTTAGCATTAGTGAGCCAACTAGGGTAGTCCAGCCCCAGCGGGCATTATAGTGGTCGCGAATAACTTCAAATACTGGCTTTTTAGTTACCATTGTTACCCGGCCGCACATTTCGGCGTATACAATAATCCCCAGCACGCCTACAGCTAGCGCCCATAGTAATTGATATCCAAAATTAGCGCCGGCCTGGGTCGAGAAGACCAAATCGCCAATGTCTATAAAGCCGCCCATGGCTACCATAATGCCCAGCCCAATCTCTAAAAACTTCTTCATAGTGTTGCCTCAAGATCTTGAAGGTCGTGGGCCGTTTGGTCGAGGTGCTGGCTAAAATCTGGTGGCCATTGGTCTGGTGGGACTGTTGATAGGGTTTGGAGCTGAGCGGCTAAGTCATCCGATAAATCGATGGTTTGAATAGTTTTATCATCTAGGTATTTGGCGTGAGGATGTTCGTTCAACTTCTCACTAACCGATTCTATAGCCTCTTGTAAAGCACTCCCGTAGGCTTCGGTATAAGTCCGCAGGGCCTGCGTATGGGAGTAATCGCTCAAAATTTTGGCTTCGGCGGTATAGGACTCCAGTTGCTTCAGGTTTTGTTTAAGCTGGTCAGCACCAATAAACTGGTCGTCCGCTAAGTGCATCGCCACTGCCGATCCGACAGTTAGAGCCAAAACAATCAACAGCAAGCTCAATACCAGCCCGGCCCATTGCTTCGGATTATTCGGAAGCTGTGCCTCTGATTTAAGCATTGTCTACCTCGCAATCTATTGACGAACCATAATTTATATCAGCTAAACGCGCAGTAAGATTCTTCTTGGTTGCTGGCGCAAAAAAGCCTCATAGAAGGCGTGAAAATACTAACAGAAGCTAAGGGGTATTAGTTTTGTCAATACATGCTAAGGTGTTAATGCTTAACAAAAAAGAGGCCAATCCTGGCCTCTAGCTTAGGTGAAGCAATACGGATTTTATTGAAAGTTAGGGTTATCCAGGGGGGG
>JAIFWC010000022.1 GCA_019662065.1 Candidatus Saccharimonadota bacterium | reverse complement strand
GGGTGGTAAGTAGCGCTAATAATATTTTCGATTTCGACTACCGATTTAATCGGATCCCGGACCTGGTAATAGGCCACGGCCGCCACATCGATTGAAACGTTGTCCTTGGTAATAATTTGCTGGCTTTCTACCGGCAGCGTCACAATCCGGATATCCACCCGGCGCATCTGGTCGACGATTGGAATAATAAGCCGAAGTCCTGGCTCTTTGACGTTTGGCCTGACCCTACCCAAACGTAGCACCACGCCCCGCTGATACTGGTTTATAAGCCTAACGCCAGTCAGAATTAAAAGAACGACAATCGCTAGCGCAATCCACAATGCTATCATCTTGGACCTCCTCCTAAGATGATTGTAGACCTAGCGGACTGTTTCATCAATCAAATCGTGGTGGGCGCTGAGGGACTCGAACCCCCGACCCTCTGCGTGTAAAGCAGATGCTCTAGCCAGCTGAGCTAAGCGCCCGGGTAGTTTTGGTGGGCGAGAGAGGACTTGAACCTCCACAACCTTGCGGCCACCAGAACCTCAATCTGGCGCGTCTACCGATTCCGCCACTCGCCCAAACAGTATAATTATACTGATTAACAGATACAAGCTCAAACGGCGATTATTCTTTGCGACGTTCGCGGTAAGACACTATGCCGCGGAAAGCTACCACTGCCCAGATAATATTTAGGACAGCCGAGATATAGACTTTATAGTGCAGCTGATAAATTAAGATAAAAAGCGCGCCAAATAGATTATCGAACTCATACCAAAACGATTTGCCAGTCCATTTACCGATACTGATCCGGTAAAAACCCAGCAAAATTAACAATCCTCCAATTATGCCTATGAAGTTATACATATTAGCTGTAGGGTAAGTGCTCGTGACGGGCGTGGTGGTAATCGGTCCTCATCGCTGCCTTTACCTCGTTGGCCGAAGCTGTCTTTACGCCACGGTTTAAAATACCGTGCGGGTCAAAAATCTTCTTAATATCCAGCATTAACTTATGCATTTCGGGACCATAGACATGTCCCATGTACGGTGCCCGCACCCGGCCATCGCCCACGCTGCCGCTAATACTGCCACCCATAGTTACGGCGGTTTTATAGATAAAATCGGATACTTTAAATAACTTTTGGCGGTCACCGACTTGCGATAAATTAAGCAGCGGCTGCATCCGCACCACGCCATCGCCGGCGTGGCCCCACATCGCCGGTACCAGCTCGCTGTTAGCGTAAGCCCGGTGGGCCTGATGCAGAAAGTCAGTTAATCTATCCAGTGGCAAAGACACATCCTCGGCCACCGGTAGGGCACTGGCGCCACCGCGGGTTTCCCAAAACAGTGTAGCAATTGAGCGGCGTAGTTTATTAATCTTGTCGCGCTCGTCGGGATTACGGGCAATTAACCAGTGCCCGCCAGCTTGCCCAACCAGCTTAACTAAGCCTTTGAGGGCTTTCTTTTGGGCGGCTTCTTTGCCATCGTCGAATTCAATTATCAAATGGATAGCATCGGCCGGGTGGTTGAGCGCACCCCTTAGCTGGGCTGGGTTTAAGCGGTTAACATGTTGCAGCGCGGCTTTATTGATCATCTCGCAAGTACTGGGATGCAAATCGATAATCCGCGGCAATATATCATGCAAGGCCGCCAAATCCGGCAGGCTAATTACCGCCAGCTCAGTTTGGGGGTTGTGGCGGGCCAGCTGCAGCGTGGCTTCGGTGATAACCCCCAAGCTGCCCTGGGAGCCCAAAAATAGGGGAGTCAAGTCAAAGCTGCCCTTTTTGCGGACATCAAATATGTTGTAGCCCGACCGGTTGTATAGGGTGCGAAGCTGTTTCTTTTCGTCTTCTATTAATTTATGGTTGTCTTCAATTAATGTGTCGACTGCCCGGTAAATATCGCCCTCGAGGGTGGCTAAACCCAATTTTTTATTGAGTTCACGTTTGCCGATTGGCCCGGTCTCGACTACCTCACCGTTGGATAAAACTACGCTCAGCCGCTCGGTATGCCGGCGCATGTCGCCGTATTTAACAGTTTTTTCACCAATCGAGTTATTAGCCAAGCCGCCACCGATTGTGGCGTAGCCGGAAGTTGCTGGGGCTGGCGGTAAAAACAAGCCGTGAGTATAGAGCGTTTGCTGTAAATTATGGAAGGTTATGCCGGGCTCTACGGTGACGAATTCTTTTTTAGGGTCGAGCGCCAAAATCCGGTTCATGTGGGCCGTAAAGGACATAATCACGCCGCTGCCAATAGCTGCGCCAGAAGTATCGGTACCGCCACCGCGGGCCGTAATGGGTAATAATTTTCCGCGTTCGGCCAGCTGCCACGAAAAACGGACAACTTTACGGACATCATTTTCGTTAGATGGGTAAACTACAACTGCCGGCATTATTTCTAAAATGCTGGCATCGTGCGAAAAATAACGTCTGACCTCTAGCGAATCGGTCACCTCGCCCGTTAAATGTTCCTGCAGATAGTGGGCGATCCTACTCACAATTTAATAACCGTGTCTCTGTTACGCTCATGCTTTTATAGCACTCATGATAGCATGTTCAGCTTGTCAGCGGGTTAAAAATTAAAGTAGAATGATAAGAGTTATTAAGGGGATGTGGCGGAATTGGTAGACGCGCTAGCTTCAGGAGCTAGTGAGTGCAAACTCGTGAAGGTTCAAGTCCTTTCATCCCCACCACAAACCAAGCTGCAAATACTTAACTTGTTAAGTATTTAGTGGAAGATCCGCCAAAATAGACTAGGGCCAGACAGGCCGCCGTCCAATACTAAATTGGTTTTAGTAGATACGCCGCTGCTTACGGCACTTACTTTACCGACAATAGAACCGGATTTAACGGGGGCAGTTAACGTATCAGGCTCGTTTAGAATTTTTATATCTTTGCCCTTCCAAACCAGTAGCGATAAGTCTTTGCTGGCTTTAGCCTGGGCACTGCTGCCCCAAGCCGTCCGATAATTACCAAGCACTTGGCCCTTATGAACCGGCGTAACTAAGCCAAACCCGTGGTTGGCTGACTCCAACAGCGGTTTGGCATCTGAAATGGCATCATTCAGCTCGCCAACTCCCAGGATGGCCCCAACTACTGTAACTGTTTGATTTTGGACCTGGCGTTTGGCGGCAAACAAATAACAGCCGCCAGCTTTATCAGTATTACCAGTTTTGATACCCACTATGCCGCTATCGCCCAGCAGCCAGTTTACATTTTTAATGTCACCAGCTACCGGAATAGTAGCTACCGGCTGGGACACAATTTTAGCTATGACCGGATTTTGCATGGCTTTTAAGCCAAGTTTGACTAGTTCGTCGGCCGTGCTGGTGGTGTTATCGGCAAAGCCGCTGGCATCGCCGACAGTGGTTTTGGTCAAACCCATGCCTTTGAGCATTTGGTTTGCATAAGCCACATAGTTTGAGTCTGAACCGAATAACCAGCGGGTCAGGCTATCTGCGACATTATTAGCCGAAGGGATCAATAAAGCTTGAAGCGCTTGATATTCACTAAGATTTTCTCCTAGAGACACCGGAGCCACCGAACCGTTTTGGCTAAGGTAGTAATGATAGGAGTCGACATCGGTTTGATAAATGGTTAAAAGCGGAGTCTTGGCGTCTGGTGATATTGGGCTTTTTTGCAATACCGCCAGGGCGGTTATAACTTTAGCGACGCTGGCGATTGGCACTGGGCTATCGGTATCGTGTGCAGCCAGCAGGCCGTAGCCGCTGGCGCCGATGGCGGCCTGCCCGGGGGATGGCCAAGCCAAATCAGTTGCCTGGGTTTTAGGCCGGACTACTATTTGACTGAGCGGCCCGGCGACCGGCACCGGCCGCATGTAAAGATATGCGCCCACCGCCAGTAGTAGCATTAGGGTTAAAAAAACTATTCGTCGCATAGGATGTCAGATACATAATACCTTTTTTACCACTGATTTATTTTGTATAATTCGAGCGATCAGCGAGAATTATATGCCGAGCCAAAGAAAGTCCAGCCTCTTAAAAATAAAGACTTTCCTGGCGCGAAGCTATATAATCAAAACAATAAGAGGAATGGAGTAATAATGTCGACAACAGTAATAGTTTTGGTAGTGCTAGGTGTGCTGGCCCTACTGGTTGTGTACATCTATAACAGTTTAGTACGCGCCAAAGTCCGCACCGATGAAGCCTGGAGCGACATATCTGTCCAGCTAAAGCGCCGCTATGACCTAATACCCAACTTAGTTAACACCGTTAAAGGCTATGCCTCGCACGAAAAAACTGTCTTTGAAGATGTCACCGAAGCCCGCGCCCAAGCCCTTAATGCCCAGACTGTAACCGAGGCCGCCAAGGCTGATAATCAGTTCCAAGCTGCCCTAAAGAGCTTATTTGCCGTAGCTGAGGCTTACCCCGATTTAAAAGCCAACCAGAGCTTTCAGCAGCTACAAGCTGAACTAGTCGATACCGAGGACAAGATCCAGGCCGCCCGCCGCTTTTACAACGGGGCTGCCCGTGATTTAAATACTAAGATCCAAACCTTCCCAACCAATATATTTGCCGGCATGTTGGGCTTTAAGCAACGCGACTTTTTTGAAGTGGATGCCGGCGAAGCCGAAGCGGTTAATAAGCCTGTCAACGTTGATTTTTCAGCCAATTCTAAGGCTAAAGTCAAATAATTTAAGTCCAGCATGTACCAACAGATTGCCAGCAATAAGCGCCGGACTGTCTTTTTGATGGTTTTCTTTTTGGTGTTGCTGTGGGGACTGGGTTATCTAATAGGTAAGGCTTCTGGGAATCCAGGACTGCTATTTTTTGTTGGGCTGTTTGCTATTGGCTACTCCATTATTAGTTATTTTGCTGGAGCTAAAATGGCCTTGGCAATTAACCGGGCTAAAGAGATTCAAAAAAAGGATGACCCCAGGTTATGGCGGACGGTTGAGAATTTAGCCATTACCGATGGCCTGCCAATGCCAAAGGTTTATATTATGGATGACCCGGCTCCCAATGCCTTTGCGACTGGCCGCAACTACAATAATGCTGTGGTTTGTGCCACTACCGGCCTGCTGCAAATTATGGACGACAATGAGCTCGAAGGTGTGATAGCCCACGAACTCGGACACGTTAAAAATTACGATATGCGAGTTAACACTATTGCCTTCGCTCTGGTGGGCGTTATTTCATTAATAGCCGACTTTTTCCTGCGTTGGTCATTTTTTGGAGGCCGCGATGATAGAGAAAGCAATAATCAATTGTTAATTGTGCTGGCATTAGTCGCCGCTATTATTGCGCCGCTGGCGGCATCATTACTCCAGCTAGCGATATCGCGCCGCCGCGAATACTTAGCCGACGCCACTGGCGCCCTGACTACCCGCTACCCAGAGGGTCTGGCCAGTGCCTTAGAAAAGCTCGAAAAAGTTGGCAGCGCTACACGGGTGCAAAACACCTCCACTGCCCATATGTTTTTTGCCAACCCACTCAAAGGCCACAGTTTCTTGAACCTATTTAGCACCCATCCGCCGCTAGCAGCCCGCATTACTGCTCTCCGCGAAATGAAGCTTTAAAGCGTACAATTTACCTCTGTTTTAGGCTATAATTAGTACATGGCTAAAGAGGTGAAAAAGCCGTCTAAGAAGAGGGAGGCAGTTGCCGGACGTGTCCGTAAACTGAGCAAAAAGCAGGCCAAAGGCAAAGCTAAAAAGGAAGTTAAAACCCGTAAGCCCTTTCCGGGCAGCTTTAAGCTGACCTGGCAGGTTGTTAAAACCTTAAAGCAGCATTGGAAAACGCTCGGCGGAATCGTGCTGGTTTATCTGATCTTAAATATCATTTTTGCCAGCGGCATCAGCAACGTTAGCACCACTTTTTCTAACATTAAAGCCGATCTTAATGCCAGCGGCGGTCAAAACTTGTGGCATGCCGCCGGCGGTTTTGCCAGCCTGGTCGGTTCATCAGGCGCCAGTGGTTCTAGCGCCGGCTCAGCACTGCAAAGCGCACTGTTTGTTATCGAAAGCCTGGTTATTATCTGGGCCCTGCGCCATTTACTGTCCGGGCAGGCCGTATCAGTCAAGCTGGCTTATTACCGCTCGATGATGCCGCTAATTCCGTTTTTGCTGGTAATTGCTGTCATAATCATCCAATTACTGCCAGTTAGTATCGGCGCTACAGTTTTGGCGGCAATTGCCACCAGTGTCTTTACCGGCACATCGGTCGCTACAGCTTTCTCGGCAGTAGCCTTTGTATTACTAGCGATGTGGTCGCTGTACATGGTCAGCTCATCCATCTTTGCGCTGTATATAGTCACTTTGCCGGACATGCAGCCGCGGCAGGCCCTGCGCTCGGCCCGCGACCTGGTCCGTTTTAGGCGCTTGATAGTCATCCGTAAGGTCTTGTTTTTGCCGCTGCTGATTTTGGTGACAATGGGCGTAGTAATTGTGCCATTAATTTTGTATGCCTCATCGATTGTACCGGCCGTATTTTACGTGCTAAGTATGGTGGCTATCTTGTTCGTCCATACCTATTTGTATAGCCTGTATAGGGGAATGCTGGAGTAATGGCCGAAAATCTGGCCGAGCGGGCCGCCAAGCTGCGGGAACTAATTAACGACTACCGCTACAACTACCACGTGCTCAATAAGTCAATTATGAGTGAGGCCGCGGCCGATAGCCTAAAGCACGAGCTGACTCAGATTGAGGAAGCCCACCCTGAGTTAATAACACCCGACTCACCAACCCAGCGGGTAGCCGGCGAGCCATTGCCGCAGTTTAAGAAAATTCAGCACTCTGGCCGCATGTTAAGCCTCAATGACGTATTTAGCGAAGACGAATTTTATGCCTGGGTAAAACGGATCGCCAAGATGGCTGGCCGTGATGACTTTGAGTTTTTTATGGACGTTAAAATGGATGGCCTGGCTTGCGCCCTAGTTTACCAAGACGGCGTACTGGCACAGGGGATTACCCGCGGCGATGGCTTTGTGGGCGAAGATGTAACTGCCAATATTAGGACCATTGAATCAGTTCCACTGCGACTTAGAAAAGCTAAGGGTTATGAAAACTTTTTGACCGGGCGCACCGAAATCCGCGGCGAAATCGTGATGTATAAAAAAGATTTTGAAAAACTTAACCAAGAGCGCGAAAAACAAGCTTTGCCGCGGTTTGCCAATCCGCGCAATCTAGCAGCCGGAACTATCCGCCAGCTGGACCCAAAGTTGGTGGCCGCCCGCCCGCTGCAGTTCCATGCTTATGATTTACTGCGCCAAGATGGCTCCGAGACGCCGACCAATGAATTTATATACCAAGCCATCCGGGAGCTTGGTTTAGTCGCTAACTTGGTGGCCAAAATTGCCAAAAGACCGCAAGACGTCATAAAGTTTGCTAAAACCTGGGAAGAAAAACGCAAAAGCCTGCCATTTAACACTGATGGCCTGGTAGTTAAAGTCAATGATCGCCAGCTGCAAGCCCGCCTGGGCGTGGTGGGCAAAGCGCCTCGGGGTGCCGTGGCCTTTAAATATCCGGCTGAGCAGGCAACTACTAAAGTTAAGGACATTTTTGTTAGTATTGGCCGCACCGGCTCCGCCACGCCGGTAGCCATGTTGGAACCAGTATTAGTGGCCGGTAGCACCGTCCAAATGGCCACACTGCACAATGAGGGCGAAGTCCAGCGCAAAGACATCCGTATCGGTGACACGGTCATTGTCCAAAAAGCCGGCGATGTAATCCCCGAAGTTGTTGAGCCACTAGTTAAACTACGGGACGGCTCCGAGAAAAAATTCGTAATGCCGACCCACTGCCCAGATTGCAATACTAGGTTGGTTAAAGCCAAAGAAACCGAAGCCGTGTGGCGCTGCCCTAACAACGCCTGCCCGTCGCGTTCCTGGAAGCAGATCGAACACTTCGCCTCCAAAGCGGCGCTAGACATCGACGGCCTGGGTGAGAAAAACGTAATTGCGTTGATTAAAGCCGGCCTCATAAAAGATCCGGCCGACATCTATAAAGTGACCAAAGAAGACTTACTCAAACTCGACCGTTTCGCTGATATTTCAGCCAATAAGCTTGTCCAAGCCATCCAAGCTAAAAAATATCCGCTCTTGGAGCGCTTTATTTATGGCTTAGGCATCCGGCACGTTGGCACCCAAACCGCCATCGATTTAGCCACCCATTTCAAAACACTCAGGCAAGTTAGTAATTCGACGATTGACGAATTGTCTGAGGTTGAGGGCATCGGCGAAGTCGTGGCCGAAGCCATAGTAGAGTGGTTTGCCGAACCACAGAACAAAAAATTACTCGAAAAGTTTAAAAAGTTTGGAGTCGAACCCGAACCGGCTAAAGAAATCAAAGGCCCCCTAAGCGGCAAAAATTTAGTGGTCACCGGCAGCTTAGATAGTATGAGCCGTGAAGCAGCCGGCGAACGCATCCGGGCGCTGGGCGGTACTTTCCAAAGTTCGGTCGGCAAAGAGACTGACTATCTGGTAGTTGGTGCGAACGTTGGTGCTAGCAAGCTAGCCAAAGCCAAAAAACTCGGCACCAAACAAATTGACGAAGAAGAGTTCTTAAAACTGGTTGACCCAGCACTTACGGCCGATAAGTAAAATCTCAAATGTATTATTTATACCTATTACATAGTTCCAAGAATAAAGAGTTTTATGTGGGTACTACATCTGATCTGAAAAAGAGATTTTACTCACACAATCAGGCGAAGAATATTGCTACAAAGTCTGGCGTACCTTGGAGGATCGTCTACTATGAAGCCTATTCGACTAAAGACGATGCTTTAAGGCGCGAGCAAAGCTTAAAATATTACGGACAAGGCCTCCGGAGACTTAAAGAAAGGATAACTTTAGTCGATCGGACGTAAGTGCTGGGTTGACATTAAACGGACATAAGCGTGTAATAAACATAAGCTTCGCGCACTAGGGCTCGCGCTAAGAGCAAAATAAACACCCAAGCCGCCTAAGGTTAAATAATTTTGGACGGCCAAAACAAAAGCTTCAACCCGGGCCCACGGGTGGGCTGCGCGAAGAAGTAAAAAACTGCTCGTTTGAGCAGTTTTTGTTAGAATTAAACAGTTATGAGGGGTTGTAGCTCACCTGGTAGAGCGCGGCATTCGCATTGCCGAGGTAGGGAGTTCGAGTCTCCCCAACTCCACCATAGAATATGTTTGATGCACTAACCAGACAAGCTATCACGCATACCCGTCATTGTTTGACGGGCTGTGCTATTGGCGAGGTTTTAGGTATGGCAATTGGCGAAGTTTTGGATTGGCGTAATTTACTACAGACCACCGCAGCCATAGTTTTGGCATTTTTCTTTGGCTATCTCCTGACGTTCTATAGCGCCAGAAAAAGGAACATGGGCCGAAACCAGGCCGTAAAAACAGCACTAGCTACCGATACTGTATCGATAGCTACTATGGAAACAATCGATAATGCCTTTATATGGGTAGTACCCGGTGCAATCAATGCGACTTTGGGTACTTTTTTGTTCTGGTGGAGTTTAGTTATATCTTTGGCAATCGCTTTTTTAGTTACAGTACCAGTTAATCGCCTTCTGATTTCCCGTGGCATCGGCCACAGCGGCCATCATCACTAAAACAGGTGAGTCAGTCGATCGTGAGTAGTGACAGGCGTACTACCACTGCAGCTGGCCGGGTCATGATTGGTATCGTACTTAAGCGCGGTTGAAGCAACCGATTTAAACTCATTTTGTAAATCTTGGTCAGCCTCATTGCCATAATCTACCAATAGGCGGTCCCTATCCCCAATAACTTGATTGGCGATATTTGGTACGGCTTGTCCGTTGACCAAAAACGTGACTTTGTGGCTATCATCAGCCAGAAGCAGTTGAGTCGGAGTGTTGATGAACCTAGGGTTTATATACCAGCCAAGGTTTTGGAAAAACTGGCCCCAAGTTACGGCGTGGTCATGGACGTGCACTACATCGTTAACGTTGTCGTGCATGTGAGCGCGGTCTTGAGGTGTAATGTTGCCCTCGGCCGTACAAGCTGCACCGGCTTCCTCGTAATAAAATGGCTCTTTAAACTGTTCGCGTTGGCCGTTAATGTAAACCACAAAGTTAGCGTGGTAGTGAGCCTTCGGCGGGTTATAAGTAAAGAATCTAATAACTAATAGAACCAATATGCCAACAACAGTGCCGGCTACTCCGGCGATTAGTGCATTTTTTGTCAGCCATTTCTTCATAGGTATCCCC
>JAIFWC010000021.1 GCA_019662065.1 Candidatus Saccharimonadota bacterium | reverse complement strand
AAAACTTAAATAAATTGCCAAACCGGCTATCAGCCCCAGACCTATATTAATAGCCACATTAGCCGAGACTACTAAGAACAGGGCGTCGTCTGAGTGCAGTTGGCTTTGCAGGAGCACATACGCTATAGCGCTGGCCATAGCTGAGCTGAGAAGCTTGGTTGTCATTGAATACTCCCATTGCGCTAATCAATATATAGAGCTGTGCGGTTTTTGGCTGTAGGCTAAGCCACGCCATTTTGGTGAGATTTCCAACAACCAATTGCTAAACTAGCAGTATGGAGCTAAGCGAAGCCGAGTTTGAAAATTATTTATCCGAAGCGATTGATTCGATTCCAACGCCTTACGATAAGCACATAGAAAACGTGGCCTTTATTTTAGAAGATTACCCGACCCAGGAGCAGAGGATAAAGCTTAATCTTTATCCAAATGAGACCTTGTTCGGGCTGTACGAGGGAGTACCTTTGCCTCAGCGCAATGGCACACTTAAGCTGCTGCCCGATAAGATTACAATCTTTAAATATCCGCTGCTGGCCGCCAGCCGCTCCAAAGACCAGCTGCGCGAAAATATTGGCCACACTGTTTGGCATGAAGTAGCCCATTATTATGGTCTGGACCACGCCAGAATCCATCAATTAGACCGTAAACGATACAACAATCAACAGGAGTAGAGTGGTCAATTTTATCAAATTGTGCGCTAAGTTATTGAAAATTTGCCTGTTCGGTAATATTATGAGCTTATTAACTAAGGAGGACCTATGTTGGACTTCTATAAACTAAGCAAGGGCATGATAGCCCGGATGGTTGACATTTTTGTTAACCTGGCGTGCATACTGCTGACTCTGCGGATAATTTTGAAGTTTTTCTTCACTACCGCCGGTGGCGGTTTTGTGCACTGGGCGTTTTCGACCACAGATGTGCTGTTGGCGCCATTCAGGGCTGTTTTCCCCAACCCCACTCAGACTCCAGGCAACTGGTATATTGACTGGGTAGCTTTGTTTGCCATAGCCGTCTACATGGCTGCTGGCTACATGCTCTATAACCTGGCGGTACGCTGGGCACCAAACGGCCGCAAATAAAACATACGCACCACACCAGCTCTTGCCAAGCTAAGCTTGACCCGAGCTGGTGTTCTTGGTGCTGAGCACGATTTTCCCCTGCGGCACTCCTTCGCTGTATTTCTGTATACAGCTTAGTCCGTTCCTCGCGGAGAAATCGCACCCAGTACTCAAGTGCGTATGTTTTACGTTTTTATTTGGCTGATACAATAAGTAGTAATGGCGTATGAGAGGAACCCGGCTTACCGGCCAGGGCAAAGCGCGGTGTATAAGATTAGCCGCAGTAAAATCGAGCTGTTTACGCAGTGTCAGCGCTGCTTTTGGCTGGACGCCAGGTTAAAAATTAAGCGGCCGTCCAGTCCGCCGTTTCAGATTAATAAAGCCATCGACGAGCTACTTAAAAAAGAGTTTGATTCTTATCGCATAAAAGGCGAGCCACACCCTTGGATGATTGAGCACGAAATTAAGGCCATACCAATGCAGCATATCGACCTCGATAAATGGCGCCACAATTTTACGGGCGTTGCCACTTTACATGAGCCGACGAATCTGCTGGTTTATGGTGCGATTGACGATGTTTGGGTTAACGATGATGGCGAGCTGATAGTAGTAGATTATAAGGCTACGGCTAAAGCTGGCGAGATAACTCTGGATGCCGACTGGCAGATTATGTACAAGCGCCAAATGGAAGTTTATCAATGGTTGCTGCGGCAAAATGGCTTTGATGTGAGCAATATTGGCTACTTTGTATACACCAACGGCCGGCTCGATTTAGACGGCTTTTATGACAAGGTGGAATTTAGGACCAAAATCATTAGCTATAACGGTAGTGACAACTGGGTTGAACCAACTATTAAGAGGATGAAGGATTGCTTGGAGGGTGACATGCCGGCGGTTGGCACCGCGGCTATGGGTGGGCCCTGTGAATTCTGTACCTACGCCAAATCGCGCACCCAATTGACGCTGGACGCTGTCGGCCAGAAGAAATAGAATAAGCATATGTTAGATATCCGGTTTATTCGGGAGAATACCGAACTGGTTGAAAAAAGTGCCAGCCAAAAGGGCTATAAAGTTAACCTTCAAAAGCTACTAACTCTAGATGACAACCGCCGCAAATTATTAGCCGAAATCGAAAAACTGCGGGCCGAGCGCAACCAACTGGCCGATAAGCAAAAGGCTGGCCAACCAGACGCCCAGAGCATAGAGCAGGGCAAAAAGCTTAAAGAATCATTAGGACAACTGGAAGCCCAGTTGGGGCCAGTTAATTTAGAATTCGACAAACTGCTGCGAGAGGCGCCAAACGTTATTCCAGACGACACCCCGGAGGGTAGTGAAGCCGATAATGTCGAGGTTAAAGCCTGGGGCGATACCAAGACCGACTTTACACCAGTTGACCATCTGAGCTGGGCTGAACAGCGCGGCTTGATAGATTTTGAACGCGGCGCCAAGGTTGCCGGCAATAAATATTATTTTTTGAAAGGTTCACTGGTTGAGCTGGAGTTGGCAGTTACCCAACTGGGCATGGAGCTAGCCAAAAAACATGGGTTTACGCCAATG
This sequence comes from Candidatus Saccharimonadota bacterium, assembly GCA_019662065.1. GTDB lineage: Bacteria > Patescibacteriota > Saccharimonadia > Saccharimonadales > UBA10212 > JAIFWC01. The sequence continues at coordinate 7,555 of JAIFWC010000021.1, read as the reverse complement.
CTGGTACCACACCTTGTTAATACCAGGACCTTAGAAGGTGCCGGTTTTTCGGCCAAGGGTGAAGAAAAACAGATTTATAAGGTTGAAGACGAAGATTTAAATTTAATTGCTACCGCCGAAATTCCGCTGACCGGCTACCATACCGATGAAATCTTGGCCGCCAATGTTTTGCCGCTGAAATACGCCGGCTTAAGCCCAGCTTATCGGGTAGAAGGCGGGGCTTATGGCAAGCACAATAAAGGCTTATTTCGCACCCACCAATTTAATAAGTTAGAGCTTTATGTTTATTGTCAGCCCGAGGAAAGCGAAGGTTGGCACCAAAAAATGGTGGCGCTAGAAGAAGAATTTTGCCAATTGCTAGAAATTCCATATCGGGTAGTACGGATTGCTGCCGGTGATTTAGGTGCTCCGGCTTATAAGAAGTTTGATATTGAATACTATAGCCCGGTTGATAAGTCTTACCGGGAGCTGATGAGCTGCTCAAATGTGACAGATTACCAAGCCCGGCGTCTAAATATTCGCTATAAGGCCGGTGATAAAACTGAATTCGTACATACCCTAAACGGCACACTGGCGGCTATGAGCCGAATCCCGATTGCCATAATCGAAAACTTCCAAGACAAAGAGGGACAGGTAGCTATTCCCAAAGCTCTGCAAAAATATGCACATGACCAAACTCACCTCTAGAGTTTCGTCGAGGCTTGCGCTAAAATAGATAAGAAGTTTTCAACTTTTGGAGGTTTAAATTGCCCGCGATAATAAATACTAAGGTTTTAAAACGTGTCTTAGGAGACCCGCAGGCCGCTACCGTCAAGCGGCTGCGCAAGCGTGCCAAAGAAGTTGAAAAGCTGGCCGATGAGTATAAAAAACTTACTGATGCCAAACTAAAGGCTAAAACTCAGGAGTTTAAAGACCGGCTGGCCAAAGGCACTAAATTAGACGATCTCTTATCCGAAGCTTTTGCAGCCGTCCGCGAGGCCGCCACCCGCACACTAGGCCAGCGCCATTTTGAAGTCCAGTTAATTGGCGGCATGGTGCTGCATGAGGGCAACGTTGCCGAGATGAAAACCGGTGAAGGTAAGACTCTGGTGGCTACACTGCCAATTTATCTTAACGCCCTAGAAGGCGAGGGCGCCCATGTGGTAACTGTTAATGATTACCTGGCGCAGCGTGATGCCGGCTGGATGGGCCAAGTTTATAACTACTTAGGCTTGAGCGTCGGTGTAGTGATCCCGGATGAGTCTTTTATATATGATCCTAGCTACGAAAATAAGGACCATTTTGATAAGCGCATGCACCACCTCAAGCCAGCCACTCGGCAGGATGCTTACAATGCCGATATTACCTACGGCACCAACAATGAGTTCGGTTTTGATTATCTACGCGACAACATGGTCCGTGAAACTGACCAACTGCGTCAGCGCGAGCTACACTACGCTATTGTTGACGAAGTCGACTCGATTTTAATTGACGAAGCCCGCACACCTTTAATTATTAGTGCGCCGGCAACGGCCAGCGGTGCTGCCTACCAGCAGTTTGCCAAGATTGTACGCAATCTTAAAGAAACCGATCATTACGAAAAAGACGAAAAGCGCAAAAGCGTAATACTTAACGATACGGGTGTGGAATTAGTTGAAAAAATCCTGGGCATTAAAAATCTGTACGCTACTGAAAATTTGCGGACGATTTATCACTTAGAACAAGCTTTAAAAGCCCAAACCCTATTCCACCGTGATAAGGACTATGTTGTAACTCGTGAGGGCGAGATTGTAATTGTTGACGACTTCACCGGCCGTCTATTACGTGGCCGACGCTATAACGAGGGCCTGCACCAGGCGATTGAAGCCAAAGAAGGCGTAGAAGTCCAAGAAGAGTCAATGACCCTAGCCACGATTTCCTTCCAAAACTACTTCCGCTTGTATAAAAAACTGGCCGGCATGACCGGTACAGCTATGACCGAGAGCGAGGAGTTCCACCAGATTTATAAACTGGATGTAGTAGAAGTGCCGTCTAACCGCAAGCTGATTCGCGAGGATTCGCCGGATAGAATTTATAAGACCGAAGATGGCAAAATGCGCTCAATCGTGGCCGACATTAAGGAGCTGCAAACCAAAGGTCAGCCAGTACTACTAGGCACTGTCAGCATCGAAAAGAATGAAAAGTTATCTAGCATGTTACGCACCGCCAAGGTGCCGCACGAAGTACTAAACGCTAAAAACAATGAAAAAGAAGCCGCGATTGTGGCCAAGGCCGGCGAAAAGGGCGCCGTAACATTGGCCACTAACATTGCCGGCCGCGGTACCGACATTGTCCTTGGTAAGGGCATAGCCGAGCTGGGCGGTTTGTTCGTGTTAGGTAGCGAGCGACACGAATCACGCCGAATTGATAACCAGCTGCGTGGCCGCTCCGGCCGCCAGGGTGATCCCGGTAAGACTCAATTTTATGTATCGACCCAAGACGACTTGATGCGGATTTACGGTGGAGAGCGGATTGCCGGCATCATGGATCGCCTCAAGGTCGACGAAGAAACGCCAATTGAATCTAAGATGATTACCAAAAGCCTAGAAGGCGCCCAGAAGAAGGTTGAAGGCTTTAACTTTGACCAGCGCAAAAACGTGGTGCAGTACGACGATGTTATGAACCGCCACCGCCGGGCAATTTATTCGATGCGCCGCGAAGTCCTGAAGGCCGAAGACATCAGCGCCCGGGTTAAAAAAATGATTTCCGAAGAAGTAGAATGGCTGACCAACCATCCTGAATCAACCAGCGATATGTATGAGTCCGTTTTGAGCGAAAGCTTTCCGTTTGACGGCAAGGTTTTAGATAAGTTGTTCGATAGCCCAGCCGATAAATTCCAAGACGAGCTCGATAAAGCTGCTCTGAAACTTTATAAGCAACAAGAGGAGTCATTCACTCCAGATATTATGCGCAAAGTAGAGCGCGACGTGTTCTTGCAAGTACTCGACAACCTGTGGATGCAGCATCTAGAGAATATGGATCACCTGCGCGAAGGCATTCACTGGATAAGTGTCGGACAGCGTGATCCACTTGTGGAATATCGCCGCCAAGGTGGCCGGATTTTTGACGAGCTACAAGAAACCTTGCGCCATGAAATCGTTAGGTCCATTGCCCATGCCCAACCGGTAGATGTCCAGCCGGAAAGGGTAGTAGAAACTGATTTGACGCGCGCTGCCCGCGGCTCAGTCGATAACGCCAGTCGGATTACCGAGGCCGAGACTTTTGCCGAAACTGATTTTAAGTCGGAGCGCCGCGAGCAAGAAGAAGAGGCTCGGGCCCACGCCAAACGCAAAAAGGCCCGCAAGGCTGAGCGCCAACGCAAGAAAAAACCTACCAGCAAAAAGAAAAAGCGCAGGTAGCTATAAAGATGAAGCACACAGTTACCCAAATTGTTTTAAGTAATGGCGCAAACGGCCTGTTAATTGATGTCCCCGGTGCCACGGTTATGGACTTTGAGTTCAATTTTCGAGCTGGCGAATATCTTGTAGACCGCAGCAAGTGGGAAGTGCCGCATTTAATGGAGCACGTGCTGCTGGGCGCTAATGAATTCATCCCTAAAGCCCGGGCTTTTCAGGCCGAGTTTGAAAAAAACGGCGCCGGCAATAACGCCAGTACCGGCTTATATCACATTACTTACGAGGCCGAGTGCGCTGATTTTGAATGGCAGAGAATTTTGGAGCTAATGATTATTGCTATCAGTAAGCCCAAGTTTTTAGCCGAAGAATTCCGTGCCGAGTTTGGTAATGTCAAAGATGAGCTGACCGCGCGATCTAACAATCACTTTAGAACTTTGAGCCTAAGTGTCCGTGAAGCCCATGACCTACTAGCCATGACCGACCGTGAGCGGCTAAAACAGATTAAAAACGTTAAACGCAAAGACCTGATTGAGCACTACGTCGCCACTCACACCTCTAAAAACCTGCGGTTTGTAATTGCCGGTAACATGAAGGGCCGTGTAGCTACCATTAAAAAGATGCTCGAAGATTTTGGTTTGCCTAAAGGCCGGTCATACTTGGATTTGCCTAATGAGCGGCCCTTAAACCTTGACCAACCAATTTTTGTGGCTCGCCCATCTGTTAAAAATGTTTATTTTGAGCTAGAGACGTTCGCGCTAACTCGGTTTGACGACCCAGAAATGGATGCTTTGGAACTGGTAAACGGCATGCTGACAGCTACCTTATATTCACGGATTTTGGGCGAGGCCCGAGAGCGCGGCCTGGTTTACAGCATGGGTTCAGGCATAGACATTATGAAGAGCGTAACCGGTTGGTGGTTCTCGGCTCAGGTAATTGGTAAGAATGCGCCAGCCTTGTTTGAGATCATTTGCCGCGAGGTCGGGCGGGTTAAGCAGGGTGATATTAGCGCCGAGGATTTGGAGGCCGCCAAGCAATATTGGTTAGGCCGCCACCAGCGCAGTGCCCAAACCGTGGCTGGAACTATGGCTGGTTATACCGGACGTTATTATTTTGATGAAATCGTTAATGATTACGAGGCCATTCCGGAGCGTATCCGGGCAGTAACTACCCAAAAAATTAAGCGCGCCAGCCAACGGATGTTTAGCGATAAAATTGGTGGACTGGGTGTGCTGGGTGGTGGTAGCCGCTCGCGTGAGCTAGCCGACCAGCTGAACGAGCAGGTCCAAGCTTTATGGATCAGCTAGTTAAACGGGCCGAGATTTTAGCCAACGAACTTGAGCAAGTTTCGGCCAGACTCAATCTGACAAACCAAAAGGTAGAGCTGGAAAGATTGCGAACCCAACTGGCGGCGCCGGATTTTTGGCAAGACAATAAAGCCGCCCAAGACATCTCTAAGCAAGAAGCCGACCTAGCTCGCCGAATAGAGCCGTGGCTAAAACTTAAGGCTCAAGTCACTGAATTAAAAGAGCTGATTGAGCTTAATGATGAGTCTATGCAAAGCGAAATTGACATGCAGCTTAAATCTGCCGAAAATCAACTGGCTGAGCTTAAAAAGGAGCTACGATTTCAAGGACCTTATGATAGCCACGACGTTATTTTAAGCATTTACGCCGGCGCTGGTGGCACCGATGCCCAAGACTGGGCCCAGATGTTGCTGCGGATGTATGTGCGCTGGGCCGAAGGCCACAATTTGAAAGTTAAAACAATCGAGCAAAGCGCTGGTGAAGAAGCCGGCATTAAAAGCGCCACTATCGAAATATCCGGCGGTTCTTATTTATATGGCAAATTAGCCGGTGAGCACGGTGTACACCGTCTGGTGCGCCAGAGCCCGTTTAATTCGGCCGCCAGCCGTGAAACTAGTTTTGCCAAAGTTGACATTCTGCCGGTAATTGATAAACCGGACGAAGTCCAAATTGATGATAAGGATTTAAAAATCGACGTCTTTAGGGCCGGCGGTCGCGGCGGACAATCTGTCAACACTACTGACTCAGCGGTACGCATCACCCACTTACCAACTGGCATCAGCGTAGCCATCCAAAACGAGCGTTCGCAGCTGCAAAATAAAGAAACCGCCATGACCATTTTGCGCTCGCGCCTGGCCCAGCTGCAGCTCGAGCAGCACGCCGAGACGGTGGCTGATGTAAAAGGGCCTAACCGCTCGGCCGAATTTGGCAACCAGATCCGCAATTATGTGTTGCACCCGTATAAACAAATCAAGGATACCCGCACTGGCTATGAAAGTAGCGATGTCGAAAAAGTTTTGGATGGCAATTTAGACTCGCTCATCGACGCCTGGCTCGAATCAGCTAATCATTAGCTCTATCTGATATAATATTAGCCGATGATTCTTTTGGATAGGGTGTCCAAAACCTATAACCGCCGAGGCCCAGCCCTGGAGCGTATAAGCCTGCACGTTGAACCTAAGGAATTTGTGATTATCGTTGGCCAATCGGGAGCCGGTAAGTCAACTTTATTCAAATTATTAACCAGGGAAGAAAAACCAAGCAGTGGCAAGATTATCGTGGGCGGGATCGATTATGAGCACCTTAAAGACCGCGATATACCGCTGCTGCGCCGAAAGATTGGCGTAGTTTTTCAGGATTTTAAGTTACTAAACAATAAGACAGTGAATGAAAATGTAGCATTTGCACTGGAAATCGCTGGTATTTCAACCTCCGAAATTAAGCACACTGTGCCCAAAGTCCTGGATGTAGTTGGCCTCAAGGGCAAAGAAAGCGCCTATCCACTAGAACTATCCGGCGGTGAACGCCAACGGGTAGCGATTGCCAGGGCCATTATTCGTCAGCCAAAAATTCTAATTGCCGATGAGCCAACCGGTAACCTAGATCCGAAGCACGCTTGGGACGTAATTAAAGTGCTAGAAAAAGTTAATAAATTTGGCACCACAGTACTTTTAACGACCCACAACCAGGAAATCGTCAATGCCCTAAAACGCCGGGTGGTGACCATCAAAGATGGACACATTGTATCTGACAGGGCAGTTGGACAATACCGTGGCACTTAAAAATATTTGATGAAAGATCATAAATACATCTCCCTCGAGCGCATCATCAAAAATGGCTTTGTTAACTTTGGCCGCAATGTTTGGTTAGCGATTGCGGCGATTGCCATGATGGGTATTACGCTCACAATCCTGCTGTTTGCGATTGTGGCCAACACTACCTTTACCCACACTATTGCCGACATCACCAGCCACATCGATGTCTCAGTCTATTTAAAAGACGATATTACCGAACCACAGCGCGACAAGCTTATAAAGGAAGTAAAGGCCTTAGACAATGTTAAGTCGATAACTTACCTCAGCAAGAATGAAGCCCTCAAGCGCTACCAGGAGCAAAATGCCAATAACCCGGATTTGCTGGCAGCGATTTCACAAACCGATAATCCGTTGCCAGCCAGCTTAGATATTAAGCCCAATGACCCTAACCAGTTGCAAACCATCAAGGACTTTTTGGATAAACCGGCTATACAAGCTCTACAGTCCGATCCGACCAGCTACTCCGGTGATCGTAAAGCGGCCATTGATAAAATTACCAGTGCCACCCATTTCTTTCAGCAAGCCGGGGTAGTTGGCATCATTGTCTTTATCATAATCTCGATGCTGATTATCTTTAACACCATCCGGATGGCGATTTTTAACCGCCGCGATGAGCTAGTCATTATGCGTCTTTTGGGCGCCAGTACAGCCTACATCCGCGGCCCCTTCATTGTTGAAACTATGCTTTATGGTGCTGTGGCAGCCGCTATATCTTTAACTGTAGTTTGGGCGTTATTTAAAGTTGCTAGTTCAACCCTTCAGGCTAGTAGCCTGGGTCTGCTTGATATCGGTTATTCTAGCCGCTATTTTTCAGACCATTTATTTTCGATTTTGACTATCCAGTTGCTGGTTGGTATACTCATCGGTGCCGCCTCTTCTGCCATTGCCACCAGGCGGTATTTGAAACTAAATAAATAAGACACCCCTTCGGGGTTTCTTATCGCGCCGGGTGCGGAATCAATCCGCCACTCGGGCTACCTTCCCGAGAAGGATGAGTTTCAACTTAAACCGATAATAAAAAACTGATAATCAAAAATTTAACTAACGAGGGTTTGTTTATTTT
>JAIFWC010000020.1 GCA_019662065.1 Candidatus Saccharimonadota bacterium | reverse complement strand
AGGCCAAAATTAATTTCTGGCTGGCTTTCCCCGATATTAACGATTATGTCTAGAATTATACACAAATAGTTAAAGAAAGGAACAAGCTCAGGCACTAGTGGTTTAACGTGCAGGCCTTAGCTATCGCTGGGGAGTGGGAACCGGAGGCTGAATTCCTTTACCTCATTACTTAACTTGTTAAGTATTTTGTCATTGCTGCGGTTTTTAATCGCCTGCTCCAGCCACTCCGCAATCTGGGCCATATGCTCTTCTTCTAAGCCTCGGGTAGTGATGGCCGGCGTGCCGAGGCGCAAGCCGCTGGGCCTAAACGGCGGCAGCGGATCATCAGGGATCGAATTACAGTTGGCGCTCAAGCCAATTTTATCGAGTATGTCTTGTACTTGTCGGCCATCAACTCCAAAACTAGTCTGGACATCGGCCATGATTAAGTGGTTGTCGGTCCCATTAGTTACCAGTTTAAAGCCGCGGCTCATCATCTCGTCAGCCAGTTTTTTAGCATTTTTAAGGATTTGCTGGACGTAGGTTTGAAACTCCGGCTGGGCGGCTTCATAAAAAGTGACCGCTTTGGCCGCCGTGTTGTTCATGTGTGGGCCGCCTTGAAAACCCGGAAAAACTTCACGGTCAATCAAAGTCGGCAAATTTTCCAGGTTTTTCTCGACTTGTTTTAGCGGATTACCGACTTTGCCTTTGGTTAAAATCATGCCACCGCGCGGCCCGCGCAGCGTTTTATGAGTAGTGGTGGTAATGACGTGAAAGCCAAAATCAAAGGGATTGGGCAAAGCTTTGCCGGCAATTAGCCCCGCAATGTGGGCCATATCAGCCATTAGTAGGGCGCCAACTTCATTGCCAATCTCGGCAAATTTGGCGTAATCCAGGTTGCGCGGATAACCCGAAAAGCCGGCCAGAATAATCTTGGGCTTTTCTTTAAGTGCCACCCGGCGCATCTCTTCGTAGTCAATTTCGCCGGTTTCTTTATCTTTGATACCATAGCGCACGAAATTGTAGAGCTGGGCCATGGTAGTTACTGGATGGCCGTGCGTTAGGTGTCCGCCGTGGTCCAATCTCATACCCAGTACCGTATCGCCGGGCTCTAACCACGCAAAATATACAGCTATATTGGCTGGGGCGCCGGAGTGCGGCTGTACATTGGCATGGTCGGCGTTAAATAGTTTTTTGGCCCGTTCTATCGCCAAAGTTTCCAACGGGTCAGTAAAATCCTGGCCGCCATAATAGCGTTTGCCCGGGTAACCCTCCGAATATTTATTAGTGAATACGCTACCCAGCGCACTCAGTACCTCGCGGCTAACATAATTTTCGCTCGGAATCAGCTCTAAGCCTTCGCGCTGGCGAGTTTCTTCCGAAGCAATTAGCTTGGTTACTTCTTTATCGTTCATCTCAAAAACTCCCTCTTTAAAGTTATTTTCCAAAGAAATGAGGGTAGCTATACCATTCCCTAATTTTAACAGTTAGAGCCTGGAAAATAAGTTGTCAAAAATATGTAGACAGCCTATACCTCGGGTGGTATTATCTTGGGGTTAATGTACGAAACCAACCAGAAAATTGGCCGTTTAATTTACCAAATACGGCAAGAGCGTGGCTTAACCCAAGCAGCCTTTGCCCGCCAGTTAGGCACCAGCCAGTCGGCCGTTAACCGTATAGAGCACGGCAAACAGAACTTGAGCCTAGACACCCTAGCCCGCATCAGCGACGTTTTAAATAAGCAGTTGATATCCTTGAGCGGCAGCACCGTAAACCTGCGAATTGAGGGCGGGCACGAACTTAAGGGCGAGATTGAAGTCAAAACCTCCAAAAACGCGGCGGTTGCCCTGCTGTGTGCCAGCTTGCTCAATAAAGGTACTACCCGTTTAAAACGAGTTGCCCGGATTGAAGAAGTCAACCGGATTATCGAGGTGCTGACCAGCATTGGTGTACAGGTCAAGTGGCTAGCAGGTAATGACCTGGAGATTAAGCCGCCTAAAACACTCAATTTGGACAGCATGGAGAAAGAAGCCGCCCGCAAAACCCGCACTGTAATTATGCTGGCCGGGCCGCTAATGCACGAATTTAAGAGCTTTAAAATACCTTACACCGGTGGTTGCGAGCTGGGTAAGCGGACAATTTTGCCACATATTTATGCGCTGGAAGATTTTGGCGCTTACATTGAGGCCCACAGCGGTCAATACACGATTGATGTAAAACGGCGCTTACCAGAGCGCCCGGTGGTACTTTATGAATCTGGCGATACCGCTACCGAAAACGTATTGATGGCCGCCGCCCGCTTTGACGGCGAGACAACCATTAAGCTGGCCAGCGCCAACTATATGGTCCAGGACCTCTGCTTCTTCTTACAAAAGCTGGGCGTCAAGATAGATGGCATAGGCACCTCAACCCTGCGCGTTCATGGAGTCAGGGATATTAAGAAAAATGTAACTTATTCGCCGAGTGAAGATCCGGTCGAGGCTATGACCTTCTTAGCAGCCGCTGTGACAACCAATTCGTCAATAACTATCAAACGAACTCCTGTAGATTTTTTGGATTTAGAGCTGCTTAAACTAGAGAAAATGGGGCTCAAATTCAAGTTAAGCTCAATTTATAAAGCAGACAATGGCCAAACTAATCTAGCTGATCTAACTGTTTATAAGCACAATGGTGAACTGCGGGCTCCAGAAGAAAAAATCCACCCCTTGCCAAGTATGGGAATCAATATTGATAACCTGCCCTACTTTGTGCCGGTTGCGGCCGTGGCTAAGGGCCGGACCTTAATCCATGACTGGGTCTATGAAGATCGGGCGCTAATGTACACCGAGATGAAGAAAATTGGGGTTGATATCGAGCTGGCTGATCCTCACCGGATTTTTGTTAACGGTCCAACCCGCTGGCGGGCATCGGAGATTGTTGCACCCAGCGGTATACGCCCAGCTGTCATACTCCTGATTGGCATGCTGGCCGCCGGCGGCACCTCACTGCTGCGCAATATTTATACTATCAACCGAGGCTACGAAGATTTAGCCGAGCGCCTAAATAGCCTGGGCGCCCAAATCACCGTCATCCACGAAGCCTAAAAGTTCACTGCTCTCGGGAAGATAGCCCGAGCATCGAATTCATTTCGTGCCCGGCGCGATAAGAAACCCCGAAGGGGTGTCTTATTTTTAGGAAAATGTAGCGTTGCCGCCGGCGCGCTTGGGTGAAATCCAGCTAGTGTGGCCGGCCGAAAAGCCAGTAACTGTCCGGTGATTTTTAATGCACCGCAAAACCGAAATCAGCTGGACAGCGTTCATAATATAGAAGATAAAGTATAAAAACGGCACGTATAGCGAGGCTCTTAGTTTGCCACCAATCGTCATATGCTCATCCGGCCAAATTACCATCAGTAGATAAATGGTGATTGATATGTAAGCCGCCAATATCAACGCCAGGCTAAAGTAGTGAATCGACAGATATAAAACGTAACCTAAGGATATTGGTTCAAGCAGCAGTAATATTTCGCCGATAAAGGCCATGGGCATACGGTACCAACTCAATGATTTGCTATATTTAGAGTTCCTGGAAAACAGCATTTTTTGATATCTGAATAAGTTCTGGAGGTTGCCTAATTTCCAGCGGTAGCGCTGGCGCAGCAATGTCGAAAAGTCACCTACCCCTTCGGTCATAGCGGCTACGTCGTAGGCATAAACCAAACGATTTTTCTTGTTACCAAGGGCGGCAATCTTCATCGATAAGCCAATGTCCTCTGTCACGGTATCGGTGTCATAAAAATTAACTTTTTGCAGGATTTTACGGCGGTAAGTTGATGCAACTCCGCCGATAATCAGCTCAGAGTTAATGATTGTAAAAAACTTTTTGGAACGATAACCAACCATATGCTCAAACCGTTGCAGGATACCAAGCACCCTGGCCTTTTCGATAATCCGGACATTGGCGGCCACACCAGCTACGCTTGGATCATCAAAATATTTAATAACATTGGCGATGGCTTTACGGTGCAGCAGTGAATCGGCGTCCAGAGTCATGACTAACTCACCGCGGGCATGGTAACGCAGCGCCCGGTTCAGGGCCGAGGCCTTGCCACCATTGCGTTGCTGGACTAACTTAATCCGACGGTTGATAGGTGTGCCACCCCGCTGCCAAACTCTTTTTAGGCCATTTTTGGTGCGGACAATCTTAGGCTGCACTTGACGGTAAGACTTAGTCCGGCTGTCTATGAACTTATTGATCGAAGCCACTGTGCCATCAGTGGAACCATCGCTGACCACAATCATTTCGATATTCGGATATGTGTTGTTCCAAACTGACTGCAGGCTTCTCTCGATTACCGATTCTTCGTTATAGGCCGGAATTAAAACGCTGACTAATGGCCTTTTTGCTGGGTCGCGCGGTTTAGCCTTTAGTCTGGACTGGAAGGCTTTAATGTCATAAACGTTGGCACCTACCAAAAATAATGCAAAATGGACTAGATGAATCATCCCAACGACGATGAATATATAGAAAAGTATACTCAAAAGAATCATCTTAACTTACCTTTGCCAAGTTAAATACAAACAGCTGTCTATTCTGAAAGTACGTGCCAGTACAAGTTTGTAGTATCAGCACTGGCTTGCCCTTATAGTCGAATAGAGTCGTGTCGTCCGGTGTGGTGATGCTGCTGCTTTGGAACTTATATGTAAAGGTGTGGCCATTATCGGTGGTTATAATTGTTTCGGCTCCTGGTAGAATTTTTGGCAAGTCATGAAAAACACCGTATCGGGCGTGGGCGTAAATAAAGGTATCACCTTGCTGGTTATTGGCTTTAGCGGTCATAACCGCGTACTGGGCGTTATTCAAACTCAAGGTCCAGCTTTTGGTAGCCGGGTAGTAATACCCAGGGATAACATTAAGGTCAATATTTACACTGGGTACACGAATGCGCACTGGCGTACCACTGATAAGTGATTGGTCATTACTAGGACTAGCTTTTTGGCTTTTTTCATGGCTTAAGACTTTAGATAGTGGTTGGGGTTTAGTAGTGCTCCGCTGGCCTTGCCATACATTGAATAAGCTAATACCGCCAACGATCAGGCCAATTAAGATAAAGGCCAATCCGGCGCTTAGCTGCCAGCGGTTTTGCTTAGGCTGCTTCTTAGATTTCTTGGATTTAGTCGATTTCTGGTTCATGATAGTTGCCTAACAAAAAAAGGGCGGGATTTAAAAGCCATTGATTACCTATGACTTTTAGTTCCCCATCCCTTTCTTGATTCATTGTGGGCTAGCTTTAGCTACTCCGACTTAAGCGGTATAGCGATGCTTAGCGACAAAACGCAGCAAGTTGCTAGTCAGTATGGCAACACCTAAAACGATGCTGGCCAAAGCAACATACAACACTACGTTGCGGCTGCCACCGGTGTTCGGCAAGGCAGCGATGGCACCGGCACCACCAACAGTAGTGCTTGTACCTAAGACTGTTTGATACATAGTCTTACTCCTTTAAACTTATATAAGTTCTGTGGCGTTGGGTTAATAAGAAATCACCGGAGGTGTCCCACCGGACAGTTCTCACTTGTCCCAATCCAACTAGTGCTTATTCTACACTACTTATGACTTATTGTAAAGTATATTTTATAAAAACATTAGCGGAATAGTCCGCTTAGTATATTTAGAGGCTCTTTAAGGTGTTTTGTAGGCTCTGATAGGCTGTTTTTGGCTGCATATTCTCATCCCAGACCAAGTCGTTTCCATAGTTTAACGGGTAGTTATGAATGTCAGTTGTTGAGCCGTATTTATCGGTTAGTCCCCACATGGTAAACGAAGTACAGCTGGGGGAATACAGGCAGGCTTTAAGCACAGCCCTGTATTGGTCCGCCTGGTGCTGGGCATCATCACCATAAACATCCAGCTCAGAGACCCTGGATTTAAGCCCCATGCCGGCTAATATTTGCATATGGTTTTTTAGGGTAGTAGTGTCGATTTCGTCGTTGGCCTCGTGTACGTGAGCCTGGAAGCCGACGCCATCAATTGGTACGCCGCGCGCCTGTAGTCTCTTAATTAAGGAGAGGAATTCGTCCCAGCGCGAACCGTCAGCTTCTAGTCCATATTCGTTTAGGTAGAGTTTGGCGCTAGGACTAGCGTCGTGGGCAGCTTTAAAAGCGATATCGATATAACTTTCGCCCATGGCTGACAACCAGATATTTGGGCGCAAATCACTACTGTTGCCATGGTTATCGTCATTGTCATTCAGTGGTTCGTCGACTACGTCCCACTCATTGATTTTGCCGCCATAGTGGCTAACCACAGTAGTTATGTGGTCGGTCATTATTTGCTGGCGGTCAGCTATAGGGACCCTTTGCATCCACTTGGGGTTAGCCTCGCTAAACACCAGATTGTGGCCGTGTACGGTCATGCCATTAGCAAGGGCAAAATCGACTAAATTATCGGCCTCTGTAAAACTGTAAACATTGGGTTGGGGATGGACAAACTGGGCCTTTAGTTCATTCTCCGGTACTAACATATTAATCTGCGAGGCGACTAGCTGGCGGTAGGCTTTGTCGCTAAACAGCCCGTAACTAGTGATGGCGGCGCCAATCGGTAGCTTACGGGAATTATTATCCGCAAACTTACGGAGAGTTTGTGTATCAGAATTCGACATGACCAGATCCGGGGCGGCAATAAGCTTGAACTTACCGCTTAAGGCCGCCACGTTAAGTGATTTAAGTAGCCATCCCTGGCTATTCAAAGATGCGTCTGCCCCAAACCACAGGTTACCACTACTAAATAACCTTTTAGTTTTGATATTGCCAAGTTGCACTCCATTTACTTCAATGGTGATCTTTTGGTTTTTTTTACCTAAGTTAATAGTGACGTAAGCGCCGCTGTCCACTGGGTAGCTCCAGCTTTTGGTCAATGATGGTGAATCACTCCTGCCATTCCATCCATAGACAACTACTTTCTGTTGGCTTAAATCAATCCTCAGCAGCGCCGGCTGATAGCGCCATTCATCATATATAACCGGCACGGCGCTGTATAAATAAATAGAAGCTGTGCCTTGGGCAGGTACCTGGCTAACTTTATAGTTAAGCGTTATATCACCACTAAAGCTCAAGTGTGGTCCCCGCACATTAACTGGCGGGTTAGTTTGGTTATCAGTGCCGTCTTGGTTAACTATCGCCCGGCCCAGCGGTTGTATCTGGATACCCTCAGCGGTTGGGGTTGCACCAGCCATGTGTGCCCAATCTTGGCCGCTAATCAAATCAGTTACCGGCGGGCTAGTTGAAATAACATCCGAGAGCGAACCTAAAAACACTAATCCTAGTGCATTTAGGCCGGCAATTATCAATAGCCCGCCGGCAATTTGGCGGCGGTATTTTTGCCACTTAAGTTGGATAAAATGGGAAGGCTTAAGCTGTTTTACCATATATAATGCTTATTCTTAAAAATGTCATTGCGTTTATGACAATAATATTGTACTATACTATACAAAGGTGGGCAATTAATAAATTAAGGTTCTGGTTTGGGAGAACTAAATAATGCGGATTATTAAGAATTTGAAAATGCTGGCCGCGGCTGTTATAGTCCCGGTTACTATTGCTATGCCGCTGCAATCATTGGCCGCTTCAGCACCGATTAATACCGGCGCCAAAGTTTCGTTCACCTTTGACGATAGCTTGGCCAGCGCCTATACCCAAGCCGCCCCCACATTGGCCAAATACGGCTTTACGGGGACGAATTATGCTATTTCCGGCTGTGTTGGTATGACCACCGCTCCCAATACCTGCCATGCTAATAATGATGCCGTTTATATGAGCTGGGATCAACTAACAGCCCTGCAAAACACCTACGGTTGGGAGATAGGCGCACATACGGTTAGCCATCCTTACCTCGCCAGCCACGACGCCACAGATGGCCAGCCCAAAAACCTGACGGCCGCCCAGGTTACTGCCGAATTGACGAATAGTAAATCCGCCTTAGCTTCCCATGGAATTAACGCTACTGATTTTGCCTCACCTTATGGTGATTATAACCAAGCTGTCCTGGCCCAAATCGCTAAGCTTTATGCTTCGCACCGCGGTTTCGCCGATACCGGTTATAACGCCGCGCCATACAATAACTACATCATCCGCGACCAGCAGGTCCAGGCTGGAGTTTCCGTAGCAACTGTTAAAGGTTATGTGGATCAGGCAATTGCCAATAAACAATGGCTGGTGTTAACTTTCCATGACATAAAGACAAATGCTAGCACCAACCCTGATGACTACGAATATAAAACTGCCGATTTAGATGCGATTGCAGCCTATGTTAAAAGCAAGAGCGTCCCGGTGGTACACGTTAGCGACGGATTAATAAATGGTACCAATCTGCTTACCAATCCAAGCTTCGAGAGCGGCCTAACCGGCTGGACGACTGATGCCGCTTCGAATGTGGTTTTGAACACCGCTAACAATGGCAGCTACCCTAACTCAACAAACTCAGTTGCTATAACCGCTAGCACTAAAAATGTCCATTTGTTTTCGCCAAAGGTTACTGTCGATCCTAATAGCACATACATTCTGCAGAGCTTCTTAAATTTGACCAAAATTAACGCCGGTTTTGCTATGGGCTACTTCATTGATGAGTACGACGCCAACGGTAACTGGATCAGCGGCCAGTACAAGCAAAATGTTAACTTCCCGTGGCCGCAGACCGCCGGCTTTGAATATAAACCCACCTCAGCTAGTGTCGCCAACGCCCGTTTACAAGTAATCGCGCCAGCTAACTCTGGTATCGTAGCCTATGTCGATAACTTCCAGTGGATTAATGAAAACGCCACCACAGTGACTCCTCCACCCGCCCAGACTAATCTGGTAGCCAATGGTACCTTTGACGCCGGCATCAGCGGCGGCTGGACCACGAATGCTCCGGCTAACATCGTAGCCGATGCAGCTAATAATGGCAGCCCAGCTAACCCGATTAACTCGGTTAGAATGACAGCTACTACCGCCAACCGGCACTTGTTCTCACCTAAAGTTACTCTGGTATCTGGCAAAACCTACAATGTCAGCACCTACGTGAATATTAAGCAGCTGACCAGCGGCGAAATCGGTTTCTATATGGACGAGTACGACGCCAATGGTAACTGGATTTCCGGCAAATATATTACCGGCGCCAGAGCCGTAGGCGCCAACACTGTCAGCTTTAACTACACACCGACCTCAACCAACGTTAAGTCCGCCAGCCTGCAGATCATCTTAGTCGGTAACTCGGGCATCGTAGCTTACATCGACAACGTCGTCTGGCTCCAAAACTAAACACCGTAGTTAACACCTCAACTTTGTTATAATTCATCTGTTAGGCGGGATTCGTATAACGGTTAATATGCAAGTTTTCCAAACTTGAGACGGGGTTTCGACTACCCCATCCCGCACCACAATCCGCAGGATTGTGGTGCAAGTCCTTACAAATTTTCAAATCGGGGGTATGTTAACCGTTTGAAAATTTGAGAGGAGGAGCATAGCGCTAAGCCGAAGCTTTTGCGAAACAGCAAAACGAGGCAGGCGCGTAGGCTCCGACGAGCCCCGGTAGCTCAGCTGGATAGAGCAGGAGACTTCTAAGCTCAAGGTCGCAGGTTCGAGTCCTGCCCGGGGTACCATGAAAAATGCCTAGCCTTGTGTTGGGCATTTTTCATGGTTTGCCGGCTGATTCTGTTCTGCGACTCGACAGCTTTAGCTGGCGATAGTCGCAGGTTCGGTCATCCAGCCCGCTCGGAGAAGCTTGCTACGAGAGCGGGCGCAGATGTGCGCTGTCCTGCCCGGGTACCAAGCTTATGATATTTGCTTGGTGCATAAAGTTTCGAAGTACGTCAACTACGGTGTCTACAAAAAATAAGGAGCGCTAGGCTCCGTATTTAGTTTTATTTTGAATTGGTACTACTTTGTGAATGGCATTAGCTGACAGCCTTGTTTGTAAAGACGTTTGCTCGGCTGGGTAAAATTGTTGTTAACAAATCGCTTGGTAGTTTTTTTGTAGGCGCGATATTGCTTAGGGTGGCGGGCGGCCCAGGTCGCAGCCGCAGCAACAGCTGCTAAAGCTAATACGAGGATAACAATTAATATCCAACTGCCGGTATTACCGGCTTTGACCGGAGTGTATTACTTGTTTTGACCGGAGCGGCAATTGCAACTTTAGGCTGTACAGGCTTCTTAACAGCAGCCTTGACAGGTGTGGCTGTGTCCGGAGTTTCTGCAGGAGCTTGAGATGCTGGAGTCACGGGTGCGCGAGTCACAGGAGCCGGGCTGCTAAAGCTAATGCCAGTGCTGGTTGGGACGCCATTCCAAACGTCGGTATTATCGGTTGAGCGATAAACGTGTGAGCTTGGCGCAATACTAATTACGGAGCTGCCGGAGCCAGCCAGGGCTTTAAAATTAGCCACTGCTACTAATTGGCTACCAGTTACCGAAGCGCCGCCGGCTACGCCGCAAGTCACGGAGTTGGCGCCAGCGCCGGCTGTAATGCCGAAAGAACCGCCACAACTAACACCCTGAAACTGCAATTGCGAAGCGTTATAACTAAAATCGGCCTGGACAACATTTACTGGATCAGCACCACTATTTACATAAATTGGCACGGCGAAAGAGCTGCCGGCCTGGTGCGAACCGCCAGCCATTGACAGGCTGGCATTGCCCAAGGCTTGGGCCTGGCCGGCTAGGCCGCCGACCATAGTGGTGGCTGTAAATAGTGTGGATAAAACAATTGATTTAATCTTATTCATAGCTGGGTTCTCCTATTTGCCCCAATTACTTAACAATATCGATAGGTCAAGCGCGTTAACAGCCGCGTCACCGCTAAGATCGCCGGTAGCGTGGGTAGCGCCGGCCTGGTTCCAATGGCTCAGCAAGATACTAAGATCCAGAGCGTTTATGGCGCCATCGCCATTGACATCGCCAGCCTTACCAACCGCCCCTTGGCCACCGGTAGTACTGCCGTCTTCGGCAAACCACTGCACGTTGTCCAGGTAAACCTTAGCGCCAGAGTTGGCGGTAACTACTAGCTGCAAGCGGGCAAATTTGGCAGTAGCGGTCGGGGTGTAGGTGAAGTTCAAATTCTCGACCCAAGCGCCGGTGGGGTTGGCCGCATTGCCGACTTCTGATTTCATGTAGCGGGCGGTAGCGCCTAGATAGGCGCCACTTGCATCGTATTCGTCGATGTAAAAGGCAATCTCGTGCCCGGCGGCTACGGCCATGTTTGTTACATTCAAGTAGTTTTTAAGGACATAAGTTTTGGTGCCATCAACCGCCACCCGAGGTGAAAACAGATGGGTATTGGCTGCAGTACCGGTAAGTAATGCCGAGTTGGCCGGGCTGGGATAGTTACCGTTGTTGGCAGAGTCTTGCTTAATGGTAGTGGGGCTATCGGTGCTCCAAGCCGTGGTGTCAGCAGTGTTGCTGCTGAGCGCGGCATCAAAGCTGGAATTGGCTAATAGATTGCCTACGTTTGTAACCAGGCCGCCATTGATGTTAACCACTGGAATACCCTGGGCTTTTACATAAGCCGCGATTGCGTCCAAGTCGGCGGTGTTGTACTGATAATTATCGGGGTTGGTGCTAGCAGTCGGTGAAATATCATGGAAAGTCAGAATTAACCATTGGTTATTGGCTTTGGTTTGATTGATGATATTTTCAACCTGCGCAACTGTTACGCCAGCCTGAACTTGGTAGTCGTAAAGCAAATAATCATTGTAGGGATAAGTGTTGCCATGATCAATTACGCCATCGCCGTTCTGATCAATATTATCAGCAAAGCCCCGGTGTGAAGCATAGACTCTGGCAATTTGAGCCAATACTGGAGGTGTCCAGTCGCCATAAGGTGTGGCAAAGTCCGTAGGAGTAACCCCAGTATTTGTACCGATTGACAGTTTACTAGTGGTCAATTCATTATCAACCTGCGTCGGAGTCAAAACTGACGGCTGGAAACTCGGGTCGCTACTAGCTAGCAACGGGTGAGTCACGGTATGTGAGGCAATTTCCCAACCATAGGTATTTTTAAGCTGTGAGATTTGGGCCCAGGTCATATAACTGGCAGCTGGTTCGGCGCCGCA
>JAIFWC010000019.1 GCA_019662065.1 Candidatus Saccharimonadota bacterium | reverse complement strand
GGAGGAGGCTGGACAGTAGCTTTAACGTTACTTCTACCGAAAGCGGCATGGGGAATATGCCAAGCAACAACTCGTCGAATAGCTCCTCGACTACTCAGTAAACTAACCTAACGCTAAATACCCACAAAGAATCCCTGCGAGATGGGATTCTTTGATTTATAATAAGTTCTGTAAAGCAAAAGGAGGTTTTTATGGCAAATATTAGTTTAGAGCCGTACCTGTTCTTTAAGGGCAACTGCCGCGAGGCTATGAATTTTTACAAAGATGCCTTCGGAGGTGAAGTTGAATTCACAGAGGCCAATCCCGAGCAAATGGGCGACATGCCCAACAAAGACTGGTTCAAGGGTAAGATAATGCACTCTTCACTCAAAGGCCCTGTCAATATTATGGGCAGTGACTCTTCTACGGCTAGCGACAAAGCCGCTAAGGTTGAGTTGAGTCTGGGAGGCACGGACGAAGCACAGATGCGGGCAATATTCGATAAATTAGCCGAAGGCGGCAACGTTAGGACGCCGCTGGCCAAGCAGTTCTGGGGAGACATCTTCGGACAACTGACCGATAAATACAATATCGATTGGATAATGAACATCGGCCCGGAATCACAGCCAAGTGTCTAAAGTTGCTGGCGGATACCGGGTTCGGCTTTGAGCCTTTCTAGTTGCTGTTCGTAGCCACTAAACGCCTCATTGGCAGCACCACGCCTGAACAGCGGTAAGACTGGCTTTTGCTTAGCATCTTCTAGGGTAAAAGCTACGCCGCCGTAAAATGCTACAGCTGCCAAGGCCAGCGCAAAATACCCGGATATTGTATAGAAACCATGGCTACCGCCAACTTCGTAAATACCCGAAAGTAACACTCTGGCAAAAGCGATACCTAATAAAAACGTAAAGAACGGCTTGGCGACCCAAGCCATAATAGCTATCAAACAAACTGCTGCAGCAAACCCAAAAAAGTAAACACCCACGGCAATGCTAGTACTGCCTGGTTCTGAAGTCATGTCAACCACCCCTGTGGCTAACCATGAAGTAGTAAATAGGCCCAAGGTAGCTGCGCTCATAGAATCGCGGGCCAAAAACGCAAAAATAGTAGAAATCAGTTCCAGCGGAAAAACAAACAGAGTTAAAATCAAGCCAGTTTGCTTTAACTCGTTTAGTGGAATTATGCCAACTGCTGAAAATCCCAGCATTAACATGCCGATGGCGAAACTAAAGAAGCCCAGTGGTACACCGCTAGCAATTGGCCTTAATACAATCCGAGTAAAGTCTTGGTGTCGGATACGGCTGGCAGCCTGGGACTGATGGTTGCTTCTTGCCATACGGCAGCAATTATGTCGCTATCTATCATTTTCTTCAGTAACTAAATTCACATGCTTAAACTTCGACAAAGTGGCTGGGATGGTAGGATTCGAACCTACGATCTCCTCGTCCAGAGCGAGGCGCCTTACCGCTTGGCCACATCCCATTAAAATTACCCCTGTTATTATATCGGCAGTGGCACTAATTAACAACGCGGACTATACTGAAACATAAGTATGATGCACCCAATTGAGCGCAGCGAACTATGGCACGCCCAGGCGGCCATTTTGCTGGCTATAATCCTGCAGTTAACACTTTCGGAGTCGCTGCGGGTCGGACCGCGCTACTTAGTAGCTGGGTTAGAGCTTTTACTGGTTTTTGGAATTGGTTTTACCGCGCCGCGCCGCCACAAAGGCGCCGAAGTCCCACATCGTACGATTTCGGTACTCCTAATCGGTTTAGTATCGATGGCCAACGCCGGCCAGCTAGCCCTATTGATCCGGGCCCTCATTAATGGCTCTAGCCTGCCTGGTAAATCTTTATTAACTGGTGCCTTAGCCATCTTTCTAACCAATATAATTATGTTTGGCCTGTGGTATTGGGAACTGGGGAGTCCAGGCTTAAGCGGCCGTCATAAAAGCGATAAGGACGAGCATTTTTTGTTTCCGCAAAACCAGCTCAATGATCGGGCTTGGCAGGCCCGTTTCTCAGATTATTTATACACTTCGCTAACTAACAGTACGGCTTTTAGCCCAACCGACACCATGCCGCTGACCCACACGGCTAAGGCTCTAATGAGCGCCCAGGCCTTGATATCACTTCTAACGGTCGTACTAGTTACTGCCCGAGCGGTAAATATTTTAGGCTAAGCTGATTTAGTTAACATTCCAAAGTATTCGTTGGCTTGGTTCCAGTCAACTACATTCCACCAAGCATCAATGTAATCCGGCCGCTTGTTTTGATATTTAAGATAGTAAGCATGTTCCCAAACATCCAGACCTAGAATTGGGGCGTGGCTTTTATTTTCCATAACGGTGCTGTCCTGGTTTGGTGTGCTGCATATGTGCAGCTGATTTTCGTAATGGCACGTCCAAGCCCAACCGCTGCCAAACCGGCCTAAGGCTGCTTCCTTGAATTTAGCTTTAAAATCTTCAAAGCTACTAAATGTTTGGTTAATTGCTGAAGCTAACTCGCCAACTGGCTGGCCGCCGCCTTTTGGCGACATAATACTCCAAAAGAAGCTATGGTTAGCGTGCCCGCCGCCATTATTGCGGACTGCTGTGCGAATTTCCTCTGGGACTTTATCAAGGTTAGTAACCAGCTCCACAATGTCCATCTTCAGTAAATCATCGTGGCCCTGAAGCACTTCATTTAACTTACTCACATAGGTAGCATGGTGCTTATCATGGTGTATTTCCATGGTTTTAGCATCGATATGGGGTTCTAAGGCATCAAATGCATAGCCCAAATCAGGCAGTTTAAACATATCCCTCCCTTCCTTCCTTGAGTTAAATGCTTAGCGCGAGGTCCGCGGACGCCACTTTAGCAGCTCGGCTGCGTAAACGATCCAGAAAAGTAGAATCGAGACTTCTAAAATTGTCCACCAGCCAGGTGACTGTGCCAGGTACTTACCAAAGAAGCCGCTGTTTGGTAGCTGACCAGCGCCACCGCTGGAAGCAATCTGTAGATTTTCGATAAACCAAAAACCGCTAACTAGCACGGCTAGCGACACACCCAAAAAACGCAGCAGGCGGTTCATGTTTAGCTGCAATAGGCTTAGGGCGCCCCACAGCTCAGCCACGATAATTGCTACAGCCACCACTGCTGGCCAACCAACCCGGATGCCTTCTAGCCAATCTTTGAATTTGCCAAAGCTAATGATTTGCAAAACGGCCATTACCGCCAGCGCGATAGCCGGTAGGGCCAGCATATTCCAACTGCGTTGGCTTAGGTCTGGTCTTGAACTTGATCCACCCCAGTTTGCACGATAGTCAGCAAATGACTTCATTTTTGTCCCTCTCGATTACTTATATTCCGAAGTATACAACCAAATGCCAGTTTGATAAATGAACAATTTCACAACAACTGGCCGCTTATTTTTGGTTGGCATTACGCCATTTGTTAATTTCGGCGTGGTGGCCGCTTAACAGCACATCAGGTACTTTGAGGCCGCGATACTCTTCGGGGCGCGTGTAATGGGGGTGTTCGATAACTCCGCTCTGGCTGAAGCTCTCTAACTCGGCGCTGGTTTCACCGCCGAGAACACCTGGAACTAACCTAGTGACGGCATCGGCGATAATCATGGCCGGCAATTCACCACCTGTTAACACGTATTCGCCAACCGAAACTTGTTTGTCCACCAATGTTGTTATGCGCTCATCGTAGCCTTCGTAGCGGCCACAAATAATAATTAAGCCAGCTTCGGTGGCCGCATATTCTCTAGCCAACTCCTGGGTAAATAAATTGCCGCGCGGAGTCATGAGTAAAATCTTTGCGTCGGGATCGGTTTTTTTGGCCTGTTCTACGGCTTCAAACAGCGGCTCTGGCCTAAGCACCATGCCATCACCGCCGCCATAAGGGATGTCATCGACCTGCTGGCGTGGGCCAATCCCAAAGTCGCGCAAGTTGATCAGCTTATATTTAACCAAATTTTCTTTTTGGGCCTTCCACAGCATGCTGGAATTAAGTACGCCCTCAAACATCTCCGGAAACAGAGTAATAATTTGAATTGTCATGGGTGCTACACGTCTAGGTCGTCTAAATCGGCGAGTTCGGCACGAGTTCGGCTAACCACATCTGATGGCTTTTCTTCGATAATTTCTTCGGTGCGTTCTTCTTCTACAACTTCTTCGTTACTCGGAGTTTCAGGTTGCTCGGTAGGTTCCTCAACTGGTACCTCATCGGGTTGGTCAGCCGGCTGCCTGTCATCAGTCGAATCCTGGCGCGGTGGTCTAGGTCCGCCAACATCAATGATTTTCAAGTTGTACCTGGCATCGTTTTTAGTGCCTAGGGCTCGCAGTAGAGTACGCAGACTTTGGGCGGTGGCACCCCGCTTGCCAATTACCCGGCCTAAATCTTCTGGGTCAACGGTTAGTTCCAGTAACACACCTTTTTCATCAATTGTGCGTTTAATTGATACGGCGTCGGGGTTTCCGACTACTGATTTTACGATATATTCAATGAATTGCTGGTCAATGCTGTTTGCCATAGCGGTCTCTCCTTGTCTTGTACCAATAATTATACCAGTTGGTTCAACTCGACGTGAGTCAGATATATCTTAAGAATCAGTTTCTTCGGTTGGTGTGGCTTCAGCAGCTGGTTCGGTCGGAGCCTCTGGGATAGCTGGCTCTTCGACTGTTGGCGACTCTGGAGCCGGCTCGCTGGGCTCGGTAGTTTCTTCAGGTGCTTCGCTGGTAGCCGACTCTTCGGTTGGTGGGGCAGCTTCGGTTTCAGAGACTGGGGCCTCAGGCTCGGCTGGCCGGGTACTGCGGCGCTTATCGGGATTACGAATTTTACCGGTCTGCGGAGCCTCTAGCTTAACCCAGCTAGGCAGTTTAATTCCTTCTTTTTGCAGTAACCGAGCCACGCGATCGGATGGCTGGGCGCCGTTATCCAGGTACTGGCTAGCTTTTTGGCTATCAAGACTAGCGGTCTTGGTATGTGGGTCATAGCTGCCTAAATAAGCTACTACCCGACCGCGGGTCGGGCTAAAGCGACTGTCCTGAACAATTACCCTAAACTGGGTATGTCCAGACCGGCCGGTTCGCTGCAAACGCATAGCTAGCATCGTAGTTACTCTCTCCTAATAATCGTTTGTTATTTTACAGATATCCACCTCTGTTGTCAATTTAGACATAGTTCTTGAGGGCCGAAGTCGCAGCCGACACTTGGGCGCTTTGTTTGCTGGGGCCACTGCCCTCGCCAACTAACTTACCATCTACATAAACCCCTATTACGAACATTTTGTCATGGTCAGGACCTTCCTCTGACAATACTTTATAGATTGGAGTAAAGCCGTCCTTGTTCTGGACTACCTCTTGCAGGCGCGATTTAGGGTCTAGCCATGAACCGGCCCGCAAAATTTCCTCAAAGGTTGGCAGTAGAGTCTTAGTTATATATTCTTTGGCGGCTTCATAGCCTTTTTCAAGATACAAAGCGCCAATTACAGCTTCGTAGACGTTGGCTAAAATTTGCTCGCGGGCCCGGGCCGAGCCGCGCTTTTCGCCGCGGCTGAGTCGCAGCAATGGCTCAAAGCCTTCACGGTCGGCGGCAGCGCTGATGCTTTCGGTGCGCACCAAGGCACTCCGCCAATTGGTTAATATGCCTTCTGGTTCTTTATAGGTGCTATATAGATATTCGGTGACTACCATCTCTAGTACAGCATCACCTAAAAATTCCAGGCGCTCGTTGTGCTCGAGGGCGGTTTTCTTGTGTTCGTTTAGATAAGAACGGTGGGTAAAAGCGGTCACCAGCAGGTTGGTATCGCCAAAATCGCCAAAATGGCTGATGGCAAAATCCTGGTATTTGGTAATGTCCATTGTCTTAAAATTGTCTCCTTATTTTTGAGTTCTGATTTTCTTTAAGCCCAGTAAGATTAGCTTGCCGATGTCTTCGTACTCAATCTTATCCAAGGCGTCATTGGCCGGTAGCCAGCCCAAGCTGGTCATCCACTTCTCGGGTTTGATGCCATCGGCGTCGCCCTGAGCTTTGACCAAGAAAATTTCGGTAGTCATTAGCACCAGGCTATTGCCGCGGCGATAACGAAAGTTGATTTTGCCTAACCAATCCTGGACTTTCATTTCTTGCAAGCCGGTTTCCTCGCGGATCTCCCGCTCGGCAGTTTGGCGGGCAGTCTCGCCCTCTTCGATGTGGCCTTTAGGGATGGTCCAACGTCCCTTGGAATCCTGGATCAGTAAGATTTCGACTTGATCCTTTTTATTATGCCTAAAAACTATGCCGCCGGCGGTTGGTTCGCGCACCACTTCTTTAATGGTCGGGCGGTGGGTTTGGACAAAGTTTTTAAAGCCTGAAAGAGGCTTGGGCCGTTTCATCATAGTCGGTTAGTTATTCCTTTTTAGCCTTCGTAGTGGTTTTCTTGGTTGGTTTTTTAGCGGATTTTTCTTCTTGGGCGCGTAGCACTGTTCCGAGCACGCCGTTGATGAACTTAGATGAGTTATCGCCACCAAACGCCTTGGCCAGCTCAACCGCTTCGTTAATTACCACTTTGGGCGGCACGCTGTCCTCAAACAACAGCTCATAGACGCCAATGTGCAGGATAATTCTGTCCATGCGGGCAATTTGCTCAATTGGCCATTCGGGCGCTACCGGCCGGATGACATCATCCAACTCGGTTTCTTTGGAGTCCACGCCATGGACTAGGTTTTCGATGAAGGCTTTATCTTCAATTGTCTCTTCGTAGCGGGCGATGTTGCGCGCTAAGACAGCCTCAAGATTGAGCCCTGAATCATTAACCTCACGCCGAAAGTCCTGCTCATAAAGCGTTTGCAGGGCTACAATTCGTCCCAGATGGCGGTTGGCGCTCATATTGTTAATCTTTCTTTGCCAGGCACTATTTCTAGTATACTCTAGCGTTTTTAGCTACTAGTTAGGCTTTGGTTTTGGGTCTTAGCTTTGGCTTTGGGAGCCCCGACTTTAACCGGGCTTTTGGCATTTACACGGGCCGCCAATTTTCCTACCAAGTGGCTGCGGCGCATGCCGGTGCGGCGTGAACTAGTTCGTTTTTTGGGTTTGCCCACTAAATAAACTCCTCATTTGCCCTTAATTTAACTTGTAGCTTGGCTGGTATTATAGCCTTTATCACCTTAAAAGGCAAGATTTAAATCACCAAGCTTACTAAGCGGCCGGGCACATAAATAGCTTTTTTGATGGTTTTGCCATCTAGCTGCGGCGCAATTTTTTCATCGGCTTTAGCGATCTCAATAGCTTCAGCCTCACTGATGTCAGTCGGCACAACAATTTCGGAGCGGACTTTACCGTTTATCTGGACCGCCAGAGTAATTATTTCTTCGGCCACCAGTTTTTCGTCCCACTGCGGCCAGGTTGATATATGGACCGAGGAATCATGGCCCAGGCTTTCCCAGATTTCCTCGGCGATGTGTGGCGCAAATGGCGCCAGCAGTTGAGTCAGGGTTTCTAGAGCAAACCGCCAGCTGGCCGATTGGGTCAGGCCGGTTTCGGCCTTGAGCTTATAGAGATGGTTAACCAATTCCATCATGGCCGAAATAGCTGTATTAAAATCAAGCCGCTCCAGATCCTGGCTGACTTTTTTGATGGTTTTGTGCACGGCCGCTGTAATCTCTAGGCCTTGGGCATCGCCAGCCGTACTACCGGCTTCTAAAAACTCACCGAGCAGAGTCCAAAACCGATCCAAAAAACGGCGGGTACCGGCGATGCCGCCCATGTCGTAGGGCCCGCCCTGCTCATACGGTCCCATAAACATCAGGTACAGCCGTAAGCTATCGGCCCCATAGCTTTTGACCATCTCATCCGGGTTAATCACATTGCCTCGGCTTTTGCTCATCTTTTGGCCATCTGGACCCAAAATTATGCCTTGGTTAGTTAGCTTTTTAAACGGCTCTTCAAAATCTAGGCCATGGTGGTCATGCAAAAATTTAGTTACAAACCGGGCATATAACAGATGCAAAATGGCGTGCTCGATGCCACCAATGTAGTGGTCTACCGGCATCCATTTATTAATTAACTCGGTATCGAATGGTACTTTGTTGTTTTTGGCATCCAAATAGCGCAAAAAATACCAGCTGGAATCAACAAAGGTGTCCATAGTGTCGGTTTCGCGTTTGGCAGCTTTACCGCATATAGGGCACTTAGTGTTTACGAAATCTTCACGGTCGAGCAGAGGGTTGCGGCCGGTGGGGGTGAATTCCACATCCTCGGGCAGAATAACCGGCAGGTCTTTCTCATCTAAAGGTACTGTTCCGTGATCCTCGCAATAAACGATAGGGATTGGCGTACCCCAGTAGCGTTGGCGACTAATTAACCAGTCGCGCAGCTTGTAATTGGTCTGCTCTTTGGCGATTTTATGCTTGGCTAAATCTGTCACGATCTTTTCCCTGGCCTCGGCCGTACTTAAACCATCATATTTACCAGAGTGTTTCATAATCCCTTCGCCGTTATACCAGCTATCCTCGCTAGCACCGGTTTGATCGTAAACATGCACAATTGGTAGGTCGAATTTTTTAGCAAACTCCCAGTCGCGCTCATCATGGGCCGGTACCGACATAATGGCACCGGTGCCATAACTAGCCAGTACATAATCAGCGATCCAAATCGGGATTTTGGTTTGGGTTGCCGGATTTATAGCATAAGCACCAGTCAAGGAGCCGGTTTTATGCTTTTCGGATGTTTTGCGTTCCAGCTCGGTTTTATGGCTAGTTTCTTCGATGTACTGCTCGACCTGTGGTTGGCATTCATCGGAGGCTATTTTCATAACCAGCGGATGTTCTGGTGCCAGTACCATATATGTGGCGCCAAAAATTGTATCGGGCCGGGTCGTAAATACCTCGATATGCTTATCTGAGCCGTCGACTTCGAAGTTGATTAAGGCACCCTGGCTTTTACCAATCCAGTTTTGCTGCATAGTTTTGACCTTTTCTGGCCAGTCAACTGATTCTAGGTCGGCCAATAAATGCTCGGTGTAATCAGTGATTTTGAAATACCAGGATTCCATTTCTTTCTGGATTACTGGTGTGCCACAGCGCTCACAGACATTGTTATCGCCAACTACCTGCTCGTTGGCCAGCACGGTTTGGTCCTTAGGGCACCAGTTCACTACGGCTTTGGCGCGGTAAGCCAGGCCTTTTTCGTATAGCTTTAAAAACAACCACTGATTCCAATGGTAATAATCGGGGTTGCAAGTAGCCAGCGTGTGGTCCCAGTCGTAGCTGGCGCCAATCTGGGCAATTTGTTTGGTCATGGAATCAATGTTGGAATGGGTCCAAACTGCCGGCTGAATGCCGCGCTTTATAGCGGCGTTTTCGGCTGGTAGGCCAAAAGCGTCAAAGCCAATCGTGGTTAGCACATTTTGGCCAAGCATCCGTCGAAAACGGGCGACCGTATCTGTCGGCCCAAAGTTATACCAATGGCCAATATGTAAATCACCCGACGGATAAGGTAGCATTGGGATTACATAAAACTTATCGGCCGTCCGGCCCATATTGGTTTTATAAATGCCGGATTCAGCCCAAACGTTTTGCCATTTAGGCTCAATTTCCCTGGGATTATAACGCCTCATGTCACACCCATTTTAACCCAGCACTTAGGTCCGTGACTATCCGCATTTGCGGATATTTGCAAAGCAACACGGCCCTAGGTGCTGGGTAACAGAGATGGTTAAGGAGTAGTAAGTTGTTTTGCGCTGGTCTTAGATATAAATGTGGCGTACCGGCTGTCCGATCCGCGCAGTAATTCTTCATGAACTTTTCTGAGCCTCAGCGTCATTGGTCCAGCTTTGCCATCGCCAATCACTCGGGCATCAACTTCAATCACCGGCGCCACAAAGGCTGAAGTGCCGCATACAAACACTTCATCGGAAATGTAAAGCTCGGTTAAATCGACTGTCCGCTCTTCGACTTTTATGCCGAACTCACCAGCTTGTTCAATAATCGTCCGGCGGTTGATGCCTTCTAATAAATCAGAGGTTTTATCGGGAGTAATGAGCTTGCCTTGGCGTACCAGGAATATATTAGCTGCACTTAATTCGCAGACATGCCCAAAAGCATCCAGAAAAATACAGTCATCGTAGCCGCTATCAATCGCATCCTGTTTAGCCAATACCGAATTGACATAAGCGCCATTAACTTTAGCCCTTGATGGAATCGAATAATCCGGCACCCGTCGCCATACGCTGGTTTTTAAGCGGGCGCCGGTTTGTGGCACAATTGGCTCAGCTTCATAAGCAAACATGCTAAATCTCTCTCCCC
>JAIFWC010000018.1 GCA_019662065.1 Candidatus Saccharimonadota bacterium | reverse complement strand
GGAAGGGGATACACATCTGGATATTTTTCGGCCGTGCCGTCATTGAACTTCGATAAATGCTCACGGTCAAAATTTATTAAGTCAAGATAAGTTTGAGCGTGTTCAATATAAAGTTGCTTTAAACTGATACTATTTGTCGCCTCTATCTCAATGCGGGCAGGTGGTTGCGGTTCTTGTTCTTGAGTACTCACGGGGCCAAGCGGTTGATGTCTCTGGGGAATAAAGTTGCCTCTTTTATATTTGCGAGGCCGATGATCTTTTCGACCAAGCGCTCCAGGCCCATGCCGAAACCGCCGTGTGGCGGCATGCCGTACTTAAAGGCCATTAAGAAATATCTAAAGCCATCATCTTCCGGCTGGCCGCCAGCTTTCTTTGCCAGTTGGTCTATCAACACATCGTAGCGGTGTTCGCGCATACTGCCAGTGGCGATTTCGACGCCGCGGAAGAGCAGGTCAAAGCGCTCGGCAAACTCTGGATTTTGCTCATCAACTTTGTGGTAAAACTTAGCCTCGGATGCCGGCCACTCAGTTACAAAAACCGCTTCGCTACCTAGCTCTTTGGCGGCGTAATCACAAATCCAGCGCTCTTCGTCCGGGCGTAAATCTTTCTCACCAACTGTGTTAGTGCCGGTGGCTTTGGAATATTTTTCGTGAATCTCGGCCATGGTCAAGACCGGAAACTCAGATTTAAGGACCGGCTGTTTGGCGTCCCAGAGCTTTAGCTGGTTTTCGGAATTTTTCCAAACTTCAGCCACGGCCGAATTTATTAAATTACTTAACAAGTTAAGTAATTCGGGGAAGGTAGCAAAGCCCATTTCTACGTCTACAGTAATAAATTCGGTCATATGGCGGGTAGTGGCCGATGGCTCCGCCCGGTATGTCGGATTAACTTCAAACACCCGCTCAAACACCCCTACCATGATTTGTTTATAAAACTGGGCGCTTTGGGCCAGCGTGGCTTGTTTGCCAAAATAATCGAGCTTAAATACCTCTGCCCCGCCCTCCGTAGCGCCCGGTAACAGCTTAGGCGAGTTGAATTCGGTGAAGTCTTGGCTAAATAAATACTGGCGGATAGCTTCTTCGACTGCCGCCTGGACTTTAAAAATCGCCTGCTCCTGCAAATTGCGCAGGCCAATCACCCGGTTTTCAAACAATGTGTCCAGGTTTTCGGGCTTGTGGCTGAGTGGTTTGTCGATTTCGATCGGTGACTCGTCGGTAACAGACACATCTACGGTAATCTTGGGTTGGCGGATTTCAGCACCGCCTGGCGCCCGCGGCTCCTCAAAGGCCTGGCCTTCAATAGTTAAGACTGTGCCAACTTGCATGCCACGCAGTTTTTCAACCTCGGCTTCGTCTTCAGCGACTACTTGCACCAAACCGGCCCGGTCGCGAATCACCAAAAAGTTTAGCCCACCCAGTAGGCGCTTTTTATGCAGCCAGCCTTGAACCAGCACGTCTTTGCCGGCGTGCTTAACCACATCACTCGATAAAATTCGCTCCATCAGGTGTATTTTAACAGGTTAATTAACTATTATCACGAGTCAGAACGAATTGTTCGAGCCCCGAGGCCGCCGTTCTCAAAATATCCAGAAAAACAGCTGGCTGGTCCTCTTTGTATTCCGGATAAGCGAAAGTTCTGAATGTTTTATCCGGATATGGGCCTCCATGAATATATGCTTCCGGAGGTTTTTGGGTATCTAGTTCTAAGTCGTCTCGCAGAAACATCCTTAAATTGTATGCCCTTTTAGCCTTTGGCCAGCGGCGGCCGGCAGCGAAAATGTAACGCTTATCTTCAACTGGCTCATAATGGAATTCAGCGTCAATAATAGGTCCAGGTTTGTAGCCGTGGAGGTCGCGGACATCAAGCGAGCGGTTGTGCTCAGGCGTGCCTCGTTTAGGAGTTTCGTTCTGGGCAATAAAATAAGCCCACGATTCCGCTACGTGATGTTCTGATAAAGCCATATAAAGTTCGTCGAGGCTTTTTGGTTTTAGGTTTTTTGAGAGCTGAGCAAAATAAAGAATATGCTCAAGGCTGCCTAACTGCGGCCAGCGCTTAGCGGTATAGTTTGGTGTAAGTTCTAGTGTTGCCATATCTCCTTTTAGTCAAACCTGAGCAAATTGGTATGAGTATATTGCTATTCGGTTTTGGGCGCAACCGGGACTTCGTTGTGATTTTTGTAATCTTTTTTGGCTTCTTTGGCGGCGACAGCTTGTAAGTTTTCGTAGCTATCAAATTCATCAATGATGGGCTTGCCGATAATTTGTTCGAACACGTCTTCAATTGATAAAACACCGACCATTTCTTCAAAGCTGTTAACCACAATTAATAAATGGTGGTGAGTCTTTAAAAAAGCATCTAAGGCCTGGCGTAAATCTGAATCTTCGTTAATAAAGTAAACATCTTTGCGCGCTAAATCCTTGACCTTAGCTGTGCCATCAAAGCCAACCACATCCCTTAAATAAAGTGTACCGGCAAATTGGGGCAAGACCGACTTGGTGCTGTCTTTGACTACCGGGAAGCGGCTATGGCCGCTTTGGTGCAGCTCGTCCATTAGTAGTGGGCCGACGGATTCTGTGGCTGCTACCAATTTGACTTGGCGGCGCGGCGTCATAACCGAGCTAACTACCTTGTCGCCAAAAGTCATGGCGCCGCCAGCGATGCGCAGGTCGGATTCGGCAATCCGGTTATCCAGCTGTTTGTTTTGCTTGCTCAGCAATTCCAGCAAATCGTTTTTTTCATACAGGCCGGTATGAAAATGGGCCTGCTTAGCTGGCGGCAGCCAACTGCCCAGACGACTAAGCAAAGGGTTGAGGAATGATAATAACGCTGCTTGGTACCTAGCCGAGAGCGAAGCCAAAGCCCCTGCCCAACCGTCAGGCTTGGGAGCCGGTGCCCAAATTACCAGCCAGGCCGTCAGTACCATAACTACCGCCGCCAGCCACCAAGCAGTACGGGCTGACCAGATGAATAAGGTCACTGCGCTAGCTATGCCCAAAATCCACAGCAGTACATCCAAAGCTGACTCATAGCTAGCCACTTTATATAAAGCTACCGCCCGCTTATCTTTCATTCGGGCTCGGCGCTTAAGTTCTAAAACCGGCACTGAACTATATAGCTTGTAAAGCAGCACGCACTTAACCAATACGGCTGCCAGCAAAATATACACAAGCATCATCTGATTAATATTCTACACAAGACCGGTAAAAAATTGGCTTTACAGATTTAAGATACAGGAGTAGATTAAAGAACTGGTTATATCCAAATAAAGGGGTCAAACTAACATTTCAACGTTTGGGGTTATCTTTTTTTATGGCTTTTGAAAAATTTCCAGGAGAAAACATGGGTAGAATAGAATTAGAAACCAAACCAGCCGAAATTACTTGGTTAGGACGACTAGATGGTGGTGTCGCCAACAAAAATATATGGAGCGGCAAAATTCCAGCTAGCGAATATCAACTACCAAATCAAAAAGCCACTGAATATAAAAGAGTCATTAATAATTATTACGTAAAAGCTAATCCTAGTAGCTCGGTCAGGTGCATTGACGGACGGCCAAACGAAGGTATCCTGGACCAAAATGGCCAAGCCAATCCTCAGGCACAACTTACTCACGAAAGGTTATTAGGCCCACAAGTGCCAGGCGGCACACCGGCGGCCGCCCTGTCATACCGCATAGCTAACTTCGGCTATCGGCCCGAGCTACGAACACCAACAATAATTACTGATATGGTAGAACTTTATAAGGTCTACCAAGATTTAGGCCTGCCATTTAGGATTGGTGCCCACGAAGACGACCATGCCCACTATCCCAACACCGGCTGCGGGGCTATAGATAATTTGCCGGCCATAATGGATAGAATTGTCGAGCCGACAGCTCTGCCCGAAGTAAAAAGATTAACCGGCGCGCTTTTGGATGAGGACTTTGATGAAAGCATTTTTGACGAAACAGTTGCTAGATTCCGTCATCTGAACCAGCCTGACCACAAAAAATTATATTTACAGCAAGATGATGAGACCAAAACTGACTATAAGGATATTGTAATTGAGTTAGTCAAAAAAGAAGCTGATGAAGATCCATCGGCAGTAGAGAAGAAGGTTGGCGCCCACAAGGAATTTAAAGTTATCCGTAATAAGCGGCACGGTGAAACTTTTGATCCAGACCAAATGAGCCTAGCCCATAATAATGAAGCCCAAATATTTAATTACGACGCTTGGTTTGTCGAAGATGCCGCTAATGGCTTCTTCCCGGATGATGAGCTAAAGCAAAAGTTATATATTACCTCACGCACAGTGTATTTTATTGCCACCGCTATGGTCTTGACTACCGGTGAGCTCGAGACTGGTAGCCGCGAGTAAAACCGGCGTGCTAGACTAGTATTGACAACTAAGGAGATTGTATGGATAAGCGGTTTTTGGGAATTCTAGGGGTGATAATTATAGTTTTTATTGGTGTTTTCGCGATTAGCCAGAAGTCCGATAACAACTCATCCGGCTCGAACAATTCGGGCTCACAAACCACTAATCATGTTGAAGGCCAAAACCAAAAGGGCGTAACTTTAGTTGAATACGGTGACTACCAATGCCCAATCTGCGAGGCTTATTACCTGCCACTCAAGCAAGCCGTTGCCCAATATATTAACGACATCCACTTCCAGTTCCGCAACTTACCGTTGACAGCCATCCACCAGAACGCTTTCGCTGGCGCCAGGGCGGCCGAGGCTGCAAGCTTGCAAGGTAAATTTTGGCAAATGCATGATAAGCTTTACGACAACCAAAATGCCTGGACAAGCTCATCCAGCCCATTGGATTTATTTAGCCAGTACGCCCAGCAAATTGGCTTAAATGTCACCCAATTCAAAACCGATTATGCCAGCTCTAAAGTTAATGATGCTATTAACGCTGATTTGGCAGCCTTTGATAAAACCGGTAAAGACAAAGCCACGCCCACCTTTTTCTTAGACGGTGTCTATTTGCCAAACACTGGGTTAGCTGACCCGCAGACTGGCGCACCTAGCGCGGATAAGATTGGTGCCGCCATCAAAGCTGAAATCGATAAGAAAAATTCTGGTTCAAGCTCTCCTAATAACTCGAATTCTAATAATACCGGCAACCCCTACTAGCCGGTTGTTTTAATCTGGCCGAAGTTATACCATAGTGCTTAAGTAGTGCTAAAGTACTTATGGCCAAAAAACACATAATTAGAAGGTTTACCCAAAAAGAACTTATCGCCATTGATTCGACCTTGGTGAAGACGGTTCATGTGGTCGAAGAAACCGAGGTCCAAACCGTTAAGCAAACCCGTAAATACTGGAACGTGTTAGGGCCTGGCCTAACCACTGGCGCGTCTGACGACGATCCCTCTGGCATCGCCACCTATTCGCAAACTGGTGCCCAATATGGCTTCCAGCTACTTTGGTTGTCGGTGGTAACCTTCCCGCTGATGGCGATTGTCCAGGAAATGTGCGCCCGGATTGGCATCGTCACCGGCCGTGGGTTAGCCGGCAACATTCGCGCCCACTTTTCCCGGCGAGTTTTATATGCCTGTACATTGATGCTATTTGCAGCTAACGCTTTTAATATTGGCGCCGATCTGGGGGCGATGGCCAAAGGCTTGCAGCTGCTGCAACCAGGTTGGAACTTCTACGTAGTTGTAATCGGTTTTGCCTTGATGTGTGTACTGCTGCAAATTTATTTGCCCTACGCCCGTTATGCCCGCTTTTTAAAATGGTTGGCTTTAGTTTTATTGGCTTACGTAGCTGCCGCTATTATGGCTAAACTGAGTTGGGGAACGGTTTTACACCATACCATTACCCCATCTATAAGCTGGTCTAAGGACCAGTTGTTGCTAATTTGCGCTATTTTGGGTACCACCATCTCACCTTATCTTTTCTTTTGGCAAACTTCTCAGGAAGTGGAGAATGAAATTTTGGACGGCAAGACTTCGATTGAGTCACGCAAAGAAAAAATCAGCCACCATCATATACACGAGATGCGGATTGATGTTTGGAGCGGTATGTTGCTGTCTAATATTGTGATGTTTTTTATCATCGCGGCTTGCGGTGCTATCTTATTTCCCCAGGGAATTACCCATATCCAATCGGCCGCCCAAGCTGCCGAAGCCCTGCGGCCCTTCGCCGGTAACGCCACCTATTGGTTATTTGCGGTTGGTATAATTGGCACCGGGCTACTGGCCATCCCTGTGTTGGCTGGCGCCAGTAGCTATGCGGCGGCCGAAAGCTTTAAATGGCGCGAAGGCCTGTACCGCAAATTCAACCAAGCCCATGCCTTTTATGGAATTTTGATCCTATCAGTTTTTGTGGGGCTGGGCATTAATTTCTTGGGCATCGACCCAATTAAGGCCTTGATTTATTCGGCCGTGGCCAATGGCATTGTAGCGCCACTCGTACTGGCCCTGATTGTAATCATTAGTAGCAACCACCACATCATGGGCAAGTGGGTCAATAAGAAGTCAACCACTTGGTTGGGCTGGGTAGTTACTTCAGTAATGGTGTTAGCTGGTGCCGCCGCTATCTGGTCGTTCTTCTAAATTATGGATAACGTCTTTTCGGGATTGAGTTTGATAATTGTCATCGGTGCAGCTGTGGCTCTTTTGATGCGGACAATTAACCAGCCGTTGATTATTGGCCATATCCTGACCGGTATCATTGTCGGCCCGGCCTTGTTCCACGTGGCTAAATCGCCAGATACCTTGGCATTGTTTTCAGACCTGGGCATTGCCCTGCTGCTGTTCATCATCGGGCTGGGCTTGAATCCGCAGATTGTCAAAGAGGTCAGTAAAACTGCGGCTTACGTTGGCGTAATTCAGGTAGTAGTGATTACGGTTTTGGGTTGGTTGTTGGGCTCGGCGCTGGGCTTATCAAATACCGCCGCCGCTATTTTAGGTGCTAGCCTGGCCTTTTCGAGCACGATTATTATCTTAAAAATGCTCAGTGATAAGCACGAGCAAGCCCGCTTGTACGGCAAAATTGCCATTAGTGTGTCGCTGGTGCAGGATATGATTGCCATTGCATTAGTGGTGATAACCTCGGCCAGCCACGGCAAAAATGTGGCAATTGGCTCGGCGCTAGGCCTGGCCATCAAAGGTTCCTTAATTGGAGTTGCGATCTATTGGGTCAGCTCACGCCTGTTGCCACAATTCCAAAAGCTAATCTCCGGGAGCCAGGAGTTCTTGTTTTTATTTGCCATCGCCTGGGGATTGGGCAGTGCGGCGCTATTCCAAAAAATCGGGTTATCGAGCGAAATTGGCGCCCTGCTGGCCGGCATCTGCCTGGCGCCGCAGCCGTATGCCCAAGAGATTTCATCGCGGCTGCGGCCGCTGCGCGACTTTTTCGTGATTGTATTCTTTATCGCCCTGGGCGCCAATCTTAACCTCAGCGATATCGGCCCGATGCTACCAGTGATCATGGTTTCGGCCGTAATTGCGATTGTCGCCAAGCCGCTAATCGCTATGGCCGTCATGGGTTACCTTGGCTATACCAAGCGCACTAGCTTTAAAGCTTCGGTGGCCCTCGCCCAGGTCAGCGAATTCTCAATCGTCTTAGTCCTGCTAGCCCACCAGCGCGGCTTGATTGATTCCAGCTTGGTAACTGCCATCACCTTTATCGCTCTAACCTCAATTGCGGCCTCGTCCTACCTGATAATTTTCAGCGACCGGATCTTTAGGGTCTTTGAAGGCTTTTTGGATATTTTTGAGCGTAAATCTGTACACGCCGAGACTGGCCCACCACGCAACTACGAGATGATATTGTTTGGCTATCAAAAAGGCGGCCACGAGTTTGTAAAGGTTTTCCGCCAACTAACCAAGGATTTCGTAGTGATTGACTATGACCCCGAAATCATCGATGTGCTGGAGCAACGTAAAATCCATCATATTTACGGTGACGCCACTGATGTGGAGCTGCTAGAAGAAGCCAATGTTGATAAGGCCAAATTAATCGTTTCTACGCTAACTGACCCCCAAGCCACTTGGTTTTTACTAAATTATTTAAAGCGTAAACACTCTGATGCCGTGGTAATTGCCGAAGCCGACAGTCCTAAGCAGGCCGGCAAGCTGTATGACGAGGGCGCCAGTTATGTGATTTTGCCGCACTTTATCGGCGGCGAAAAAGTCAGCGCCTTTGTTAAGAAATCTGGCTTAAACAAGAGTGAATTTAAACGGATCCGCGAACAGCACATCCGCTACCTCAAAAAACAACACGGAGTTGAGCAGAGAAAAATTCGACGCAAAAAGCTGGGCCATACAGTGGTCCATAACTTAGCTTCACTATCCCGAGCCAAAGCTTAAAATACTTAACACGTTAAGTATTTATCTTATCGAAGCCAAATAGCCAACCTAAGAATCCAGAAATATTGTAGACAGACTTTGGGTCTTTGCCATCATCATAAAGCCCTTGGCATTTTTCGCAAACACTGCATGGGCCGACTTTAATTTTAGCTGGCCGGGTTGGACACTCTTTAACTAAACAGACGCCCTTCTTCCATTTCCAATTTTTACGTTCGTTTTTGGCTTCCAGAAACAGCCGTTTGGCTTCCGTAGGCTGGTTGTTATCAACAACAGTTGTCAAGCCATTGCCGCCACACACGGCGCCGGCTCGCGAGTCAGCTACCGACAAGGCACTTTCCAGGTGGGCAATCCCAGCTGCGTCATTACCGGCGGCCATGGCCAAAGCGGCTTGCTCAAAGTGTTCTACGGTAGCTTCGCCGCGCGCATCTTTGGCATAAGTTGGGTCAAGTAAGCAGATCTCGTTAACTAATTCTTTGCGACGGGCGTTAATGGCACTGAGCTTGTCGTTATAGCTCATCAAGCCCTGCTTGTAATCAATGTCCAACTGGCGCTCAAAATCAGCTAATTTTTTAATAGAACTCTCGACCTGATCTTCCCTTGCCCAGGAGACTTCTCTTAAATTGTCATAATCGGGCACCGTAAGGTCGATTTGCGATTTATCTTCTCCATAAATAATGTTTGGGCCGGCAAAACTATCAAGCGCCCGCTGGATATCAACTACGCCATCAGGAAAATCTGCTTTACTGGCAATGATTTGGCTCGATAAGAACCCGGGGCTGCTTACCTTGCGTAGCACTAAGCCATTGCCCGAAAAAAATCGCATCGCACTAAAGTCGTCGCTATTACTGCGCGAAACCTGCTCGACCGTCCGGGTGTCGTTTTCGAAACTGGTTGTTCTGACCATTCCCTTTTTATTCAGAATTCCGTAACCCACTTGAGAGGCTTCGATTGCCGGCGCGTTATCCGGAAAGTTGGAGATCGTGATTACAAAGGCATCTTCTGGCAGGCGGCCAGTTTTTATGTCTTGCCAGACTCGGTGGCTTATTAGCTCTTCAACGATTTCCAAAAAGCGGCGTTCTTTTTCCCAAGGAGGTAAACTATCTGACCAGCCATTTATTAATCTTTGTAGCGTCCGGCCGTTAATTACGTCTGGTGTCTCGTCGAATTCGATACGTGACAAGTGTCCTTTGGCCGTAAGTTCTTCGAATATGGCAGTTCGGGCATTAATTTCTGGTTCCTGCTGCCAATGATCATGTTCAAGCCCTTGGCGGCTCTCAATTAAACTCCAGGCCATTTGTTCCAGCGAGCTGTGGTCATACAGTTCGCTAGCCAACTTCGGCCTTGTAGCTTCTAAGCTTCTTTCTTTGGTTTCCAAAAAAATTACCCCTGCTCACGAGATTCAGGGGTAAAAATACTTAAGCTTGTCTAAGCATTCTCCTGCTCGGGAGCTTATCTTACTTCGCTGTATCGGACTTGTCTTTGCGACTTACCGTTGCGGCACAGTTCTCGAATTGCACGAGATTCCAGCTAATCCTGTTTGTTAATATTTATAATATATCATGCCCCGGTGGCTGGTCTTGATGTAGTTTTCGCACTAGCATTCTTACTTTCTGTTGCTATAATAGGCCAGATTCTATGGAAGTTGGCAAATGATTAATTACGAGCAAATCCCTAAACCGAACCTTAGCTATACAAACGAAGAAGAGATTGGTGGCCAGAAAGTACTAGGTGAGTGGGCCAAGCCACATACCAATGAACTTCTGTCGGTGCTGCCATATAACCCCGATAAGTATCCTTTCCAGCCACTGGATGTAATCTACTTAGAACCTAACACAGATATTGAAAAAGCCCGCCAGATTGGTGAGCTTGGGATAGGCAAAGTAGCGTATGACGCGCTGGTGGACGATCTGCGCCGGTATGGATTAATCAATGAGATCAAGCAAAGAGGAGCTTTAGGTAAAAGCGCTCTTATGGCTAGCCTTCATTTTCGCAACATTATAGATACTCCACTTGGCCATAACGCATCGCTTATTGCGTCTGAAGACGAGCGATTCGCAGATATGAATGTGATGCTTGCAAACCACATGGTTAAGCGACTGCAAATTGGAGGAATTGCCGTAGCTGAGATTATTCAAATGTCCGGAGTAACTATATATGGGCATCCTCTTAATGGTGCTTTGAAATATGGGATGAATCCAGACATAACACAGTCAGGAAACCGGGCTTTAGCGCCTATATTTAGGTACTTGTTAGAAAGTGGTGTGTTGTTGCACACGGCGCCATCTGAAACCAGAGCTAAAAATATAATCCTAAAAGACGGACGAAAAGCCAAAATGATACCGTTAACCAAAGATTCATTCGCTGGAGCTGTTAAAAAAAGGATGCCCCTTGCGGCGGCTCTGGCGATGGATATAAAACCGGGTAATGGGATTGCTA
>JAIFWC010000070.1 GCA_019662065.1 Candidatus Saccharimonadota bacterium | reverse complement strand
TAGCATAAGGAGTTAAAATTGACAAAAACAAGCAAAAGAGGTATAATTAACACTTTCGAATCAGATTAGTGGAATAGTTCATTCTACAGATGTGATCCGAAAGGATTGCTAAGTTTAGTACCTTAAGTTTGAAGCCTACGATCACGAGGAGAAGTCAGGATGCCTGAGTTCGTAAAAGGGACGCCCATCTATCTGCGCAACGCCGGTAGCCGGCCGAAATTCAAGTTCAGTGAATTGCCACTGATTCGCGTGAGCGGCACTGGCAAATCTGACGCTTTAGCTCGTTCCGAAGCGGAAGACAAGCTGGTGAAGGCAGCCCGCGGCGCTGACGCCATTGTCGACGTCATGTATAGCTGGCCAGAAGCCGAAGCCGACAGTACTTGTGAAATTACGGGTACGCCCATCAAGCGACTCAGCGACTGAGCCGGGAAGGAGAAGCGATGACCAAGAAGCGGTACGCAGTATTGACAGCCATCGGTGCCGTCAGCCTGGGCGCACTAGCCGCTGCTGGTGCCAGTCTGTCGCCCAAGCGTTTCGGGCGGCGCAACCGCCTGCAGAAGGCGCGCGACGTCTTCCAGACCGCCTTCGGCCGCTAGGCCGGGAAGGAGAAGCATGATGGCAGGCACGCTACAAGAATCCGAAGTCATGCAGGTGCAAGTGTTGACGACCCCGTCTGGCAGCAACATCGAATACAGGCTGGTGCTGCCGATGCCGCTCGAAGAACTCGGCATTTCTGTGGAGGCCAAGCGAGTGGAGCTGCTGGACTTGAGGATTACGCCGCTGCATGTGTTTCGCCAGCTCGCCTACGAACTGCCACGCAACGGACCGCGTGAAGAGACGTACGACATCCTGGCGGACTTTGTGCGCCAGCGGCTCGGCAGGCCTTTGCTCATTCTCCAGTTTGACCACATCTGCGCGCACTGCGGCTGCGACCACTCCTATACCAGCTATGGCACCGACCTCGAGGAGGGATAAGCAGGCTTCAAAAGCTCACCGGAGAGCTGTACCAAACCGGCGTCTAGCCCACGACACGGGCCTTTTTTTATTACTTTTATTATTTAGAGACTTTGGTAGCTTTTAAGACTGCTTCAAAAGCTTTGGGTTCATTTACGGCCAGTTCGGCCAGGACTTTTCTATCAAGAGTGATTTGGGCTTTTTTGAGCCCGGCGATGAATAAACTATAGGTAGTGCCGTGCTGGCGGGCGGCGGCGTTGATCCGGGCGTTCCACAGCTGGCGGAAGGTCCGCTTTTTGTTACGGCGGTCGCGGTAAGCGTACTGCAGCGAGCGTGTAACGGCCTGTTTACCACGCTTAACCGAAGAGCGGTGGGCCTTAGTATAGCCCTTAGTGGCTTTTCTTACCTTGTTGTGCCGTTTGTGGCTGGTAACGCCGCGTTTGACTCTCACAGGCTATACTCCCAGTTTCCGCTTAAGGTTTTTGACCTGCTTACCGGAAATCGTTTCGGTGCCGGCAAACTTGCGCTTGCGGCTGGCGCTTTTCTTCTGCAGCAGGTGGTTGCCGGTGGCGCGACGCCGAATAACCTTGCCGGTCTTAGTGACGGCAAAGCGCTTCTTGGTCCCACTGTGGGTCTTTAACTTTGGCATAATATCTACTTCTTTCTGACGACAAAATTGAGCTGGCGGCCGGCAAACTGGGGAGGCTGGTCGACAACAATAGACTCGCCCAGCATGTCTGTGACACGTTCCGCAAGCTTAAAGCCCAACTCTTTATGGGCTAATTCTCGTCCCCGATAGATTACCGTAATTTTCACCTTATGTCCAGAGTCCAAAAAGCCGTTGACTTTGCGCAGTTTAACGTCTAGGTCATGCTCGCCAATCTTTAGGCCGATACGCATTTGCTTCATGTCCAAGGATTTTTGGCGGCTCTTTTGGGCCTGCTTGGTCTTTTGGTAGTTGTATTTGCCCCAATCCACGATGCGGGCGACCGGCGGGTCGGCATTAGGCGATACCTCTACCAGGTCCAGTCCGGCTTGGTCGGCGGCGGCTAAGGCTTCTGTGCGGCTCAGCACGCCCAGCTGGCGGCCGTCATCGCCAATAACCCGCAGATTAGCTGCTCTTATAGCTTGGTTAACTCGGGCCCGCTTGGCTATCTTAATAACTCC
Organism: Candidatus Saccharimonadota bacterium; assembly: GCA_019662065.1. Classification (GTDB taxonomy): domain Bacteria; phylum Patescibacteriota; class Saccharimonadia; order Saccharimonadales; family UBA10212; genus JAIFWC01. Next base: position 394 of record JAIFWC010000070.1, on the reverse strand, counting down.
ATATAGGTGGAGATATGATAACAGAGGGGAAAGTCATTTTCAATTGCTAGTCGGCGTAGGCCAAGTAAGGGGCTGCGGCCGATTGGTAGCGATACTGGAGGGACTCAGATATATGCACGGGCAAGATATCGGGGTTATTATCCAGGTCGGCAATCGTGCGGGCGACTTTAACTGACCGCACGTAGGCGCGGGCTGAGATATCTAATTTTTCGGCGGCGCTGTCTAGTAAATCTTTGGCGGCCTGGGTCAGCTGGGCGAGCTCGCGGATTTGGCGATTGGTCATTGATGAATTAAACCGCGCGCCGCCGAAGCGCTGGCGCTGTAACTGGTAAGCTTTCTCGACCCGTTGCTTAATTAAGTGGCTTTGGCCCGGCCCATTGCGCTTATCCAGCAA
>JAIFWC010000069.1 GCA_019662065.1 Candidatus Saccharimonadota bacterium | reverse complement strand
TTTATCTTTTGGCTAGAGCTAGCCGCGTTTTGGATGCGCAGCTGGGTACTAATGACCGAGCCAGGATTAGCCGAAAGATTAATTGGCAATGGCGAGGTGGTCAGGTTGATGCCGGAGGTGGTGGCGGCGTGGGCGGGCTGGGCTGGAGACCAAAGCAGCCACAGCGCGCTAGCTAAGCAAAGGAGCATTATTAGTTTAAGTTTCATAATCTGCTATTTCTTTTCCCTTAGCGATTGTTCTAACCTCTTAATTCTGCGGCCCCTGCGAATATATAAAACAATCAGGGTAGCGACTGCCGAGAGGGTGATAAGCATTACCGCCACAATTCGCCACGGAATCACCCAAAAACTAACGCTAGCTTCTAGCGGCACATCCCGTTGGCCGTTGTCGTAGGCGGCCAGCAGATTAGCCGTGTAGTGGCCGAACTTGAGGTGGGGCAGTTTGCTAAAATCCCACTTGAGCTGTTTAACTGATTGGCCGGCTTTATCCAAAACGATCTTGCCGTCTTGCTGTTTATCTACATAAACCGGAAACCCGTCGTTCCAACTAGCCGTGTAGACACGGTAGCTGTTGGGCAGGATGTTGCCGTGCTGGGAGTTAAACGGTATGGCCGCCACCTGCTTGGAGCCGCGCTTAATATAAATTGTGCCGGCCGGCAGCAGGTGCACATTACCATCATTATGCAGCCTAAGCGAAAAAGTGGCTGGCAAAAACTCATAAATTTTACGCTCAGCTGTAAAGTTGACAATCTTGGCTGAGCGCTTAGCATTGGGTGACTTAACGTCTAGCAGCACTAAGATAGCCGTGCTGCCGATGAACTTGTTGCCCTTACCAGTTGGGTTTTGGTCGTCCGGGTTAAACACCACCGCGTAGTAGTAGCCAAAGGCTGCCGTCTTGGGCACAGCGATGGACATCTTGACTGTCACCCACTGATTAGGAGGGGCTATGAAACTACTTGGGCTAAAGCTAACCCAGTCGAAATAGTCATCGCCCGGTGCCCGATCTTGCAAGGCTGGTTTGCCGCTTTCGCCGTAAGCGCTGAACTTCATCAAGCTGACTTTGATTTTTTTGGCTTGGTTGCTGGAGTTTTGGATTCGAAGGTCGGCCGTGACTGTGTTGCCCGGGTTGGCGCTTAAATTAATGGGCAGGGGTGAGGTTGTTAAATTGATGCCGGACGGTGTGGCGGCAAAAACATTAACTGGCAATAAGGCCACCGCTACAAGTAAGAAAACTAGGCTCCAAACAATTAATTTCTTAAATAGTGTCATACTTTGGAGCCTCTATTTATACTGCCGGCCCGTTTTAGCCTACGTCGCAAAATAATTACATAGGTGATAAGCCCACCAACTAGCCCCAAAAGCCCCACAAAAATAGCTAATAGCCGCCACGGAATCACCCAAAAACTAACGCTTGCTTCTAAGGGCACATCCCGTTTGCCGTTGTCATAGGCGGCTAGCAGATTAGCCGTGTAGTGTCCGAACTTTAAGTGCGAGATTTTGTTTGCGTTCCAACTAAGCTGCTTTACCGGCTGGCCATTTTTATCTAGCAATACTTTGCCGTCTTGCTGCTTGTTAATATAGGCCGGCCAGCCGTCGCTCCAGCCGGACGTATAGATGCGGTAGCTATTGGGTAAGATGTTACCGTGCTGGGAGTTGAATGGTATGGCTGCCACTTGCTTGGAGCCGCGCTTTATATAAATTGTACCAGCCGGCAGCAGGTGCACATTGCCATCGTTGTGCAGGCGGACATTAAAATCGACTGGTAAGAATTCGTAAATTTTATGGTCGACCGAAAAGCCGGCTATTTTAGCTGAGCGTTTCGCGTTAGGTGATTTGACGTCAAGCAGGACCAATATCGCCGTGGAGCCAATAAACTTGTTACCCTTACCCTGGGGGTTTTGGTCGGCCGGGCTAAAGACTACGGCGTAGTAGTAACCAAAAGCCGCCGCCTTGGGGATCTTAATCGTCATTTTGATGATGACCCATTGGTTTGGCGGTGCTTGGAAGGTCTGCGGGCTAAAGCTTACCCAGTCAAAATAATCATCGCCTGGCGCCCGGTCTTGCAGGGCTGGTTTGCCGCTCTCGCCGTAAGCGCTGAACTTCATCAAACTGGTTTTGATTTTTTGGGTTTGGCTGCTGGAGTTTTGGATACGAAGATCGGTAGTAATAGTTGAACCCGGGTTAGCCGAGAGATTAATCGGCAAAGGCGAGGTGGTTAGGTTGATGCCGGACGGGGCGGCCAGGGCCGGCAGGCTATTGACTAAGAAATATATAACAGTTATGAGGATTAAAGACGGACGAAGTTTTTTAAGCCGCTCCATTAGAGCCCTTCCTAGCCAATTTCTTTTTAAACCGCCAGCGCATAAACAAGTAGACCAACAGTGCTGGAACTAGCGGAATTAAAATCACCATAATTATTAAGCGCCACGGCACCACCCAAAAGGATACTGAGGCTTCTAGCGGCACATCCCGTTGGCCGTTGTCGTAGGCGGCCAGCAGGTTAGCCGTGTAGTGGCCGAACTTGAGGTGGGGCAGTTTGCTGAAGTCCCACCGCAGCTGC
>JAIFWC010000068.1 GCA_019662065.1 Candidatus Saccharimonadota bacterium | reverse complement strand
GAGAGAAGCGGCCAGGTCGGCTTGGGCGTTAAGCCTAAACTGTTCTTTAAGCGTACCGGCATGAGTTTCGACCTCGGTTTCGGTTTCGCCGCCAGTTGTACCGGCCTCGGCGCTGGCATGGCCACTGGTGCCATCATTAGCTGAGGCTGGAATGGCTAAGGCTACACCGCTAACTAGTAAAAGGGTTGATAGGCTGAGTACGAACCGTTTGGCTGTTTGCATAATGCTTCAATTATACACCTAGTTTTGCCAGGCTAAATAAAGCTTGTGCCAATCTGGCAAACTGAGGTTTTGGGCCCGTAAGTCACCACTAATACCAGCTGATTTTAGAAGCTCATCAGCCGATTTTTTATCGATGCTCAGGCCAGCCGCCAGGCTGCTGCGCAGTTTTTTGCGGCGGCCTGCAAATCCGGCTTTGACTATCTGGAAATACAACTTGGTATCTAGCCCTTTGAATAAAGATTTTGGACGTCGTTTTAAAATAATAACTTGGGAATCAACCTTCGGTGGTGGCTCAAATAGCTCGGCTGGCACCACCTGACCGAGCGTTGGTTGGTAATAAAGCTGGGCGCTAGCGCTCAACAGACTCATTTGGCCAGGTTGGGCAGCGATTCGCTCGGCTACCTCTTTTTGAACTAGCAGCACCATGGCTTGTGGTGGGTTGGGTGATTCGCTAAAGCTCCGGATTAAGTGGCTGGTCAAGTAATACGGGATATTGGCCACTAGTTTGTAGTCGGCTGGCAGCTGGGTTAAATCAAACTTGAGAATATCGGCACTAATTACCTCAAGATTAGGCACATTGATTAATTTTGGTAAGCTGGCGGCCAGTTGTTCGTCTAGCTCGACAGCTATTACTCTACCAGCTCGTTTAACCAGTTGAGCTGTTAGGTCGCCCTGGCCTGGTCCGACCTCTAAAACAGTGTCGGTTTCTTTCAAGTCAGCCGACGCACATATTGCCTCCAGAGTCAGTTGGTCCTTCAGCCAATGCTGCCCTAATGATTTTTTAGGCTGCACTACCAGTTCCTATGCGCTAGCCAGTAGTTGTAGGCGCCGGCCCAGCCTCCAAAGCGGGAATGGGCATAACCGCTGCACCATTTAAGCTGAGTTATGGGGTTGGTCTGCCAGTCGGCGCCGGCCGTGGCCATCTTACTGCCTGGTAGAGCCTGGCACAATCCGTAGGCGCCGCTGGGGTTAGCCGCAGTGGGTCGCCAGCCAGATTCGTGGCTAATTATGAAGTTGGCATAAGCATAATCGCCGCTGGAGATTCCGGCGGCGGCCATAATCGAGGTTTTATCGCCATTAATGTCGATGGTAGCACCGATAGCTACGATTTGCGTAACTGGGGTCTGGACAATCGCCTGTTGGATAATCTTTCGGCTAACCTCTACCCCATTTTGCTGATTTATAAGATAGGTTACAGCTTGTTTGCCCGGTGAACCTTGCTGGCGTATCACTTTAGTACCAAAGCTTAAGGTAATATCATTCACGTTTTGGACTGGTGCCGGAATTGTTTCTTCGGTAGTTATAACTTGGCTGCCTTTAGCCAAAATAAAAATTTGCAGGTTTGGGGTAACTGGCGTTTTGGGCACCGGATTGACCGTTTCGCCGTTATCAAGCTTAATATGCTTTTCGCTCAGCAAAGCGGCTACCGTGCTGGCTTGGGTATAAGATGGCACTTGGGTACCATACAAATTAAGTGTCACGGGTATGGCCCGGGCTACAACCACCTTTTCGCCAATCACATTTTGAGCGATATCACCTTGGGCAAAGCTAGCGAGATCTTCTGGGTTGATTTTTAATCCGGCGGCTTCAGCTACTACCCGGGCGCTTTTTTGGGCCGTGAGGGTAACGGTTTTGTTAGTACCATCGACAATTGTTACCGGCCGGGCATGGTAAACATTGATGCGGAAATTATCTTCTACAATTTCAGTATCAGCAGAAGGCTCTACCACATCTTCTGGTATTAAATTCAGCGGTAGACGCTGGATTAGTTCACCAACCGTTTTAGCTTTGGTATCGATGGTTTGCTTTTTGCCATTATCGAACAAAAAAACCACGTGCGAATCGCTAGGCCGAAAAGTAGGTGTACCACCTTTAGAAATAGCCAGAGTAGCTACAATTGCCGCTCCCAAGATGAGGCCAAAAATTGGCAGCAAATAAGGCCGGCGCAGTATATGCCGCCGACCAGCGCGGTGCGCCCGGTGAAAGCGTCTGGTTAGTTTCCTAGGCAAAAATCGCATTTAAACTCGAGCTTATTTTAGCGTGATAACAGATATAATTAAAGCTTCTCTAACGGCGCAAAGGCGATATTTAATTTTTTAGTACCTTTGCCTTTGAAATAAATCGTGGCATTATCGCCTTCTAGCTCCACTACTGTGCCGACACCAAACAATTGGTGTCTAACACCGTCACCCTCGCCCAGATCTGGCACGTATCTGGGTTCCTCCGTCGCTTGGTGGCTGGGTGGAGTGAATAGTCCATAATCACTGCTTAGGTCATTGGCGGTTGTTCCTAAATCAGAAATGAAGCGGCTGGGTGGATTATGCTGGCGGCCGCCGTATAAATTACGTTCGGTGGCATAAGTTAAGTACAGCTCTTGGCGGGCGCGGGTCATGCCAACGTACATTAAGCGGCGCTCTTC
>JAIFWC010000067.1 GCA_019662065.1 Candidatus Saccharimonadota bacterium | reverse complement strand
AGAGAAGAGGGAAGATTAAAAAGTCTTCGAGATTTTGACCGGGGGAAAAAGTTACAAACTTATGGCCCATATCTTCAAAGGCATTTTGAAAACCAATATAAATATACCTGGTCGCATAAATAGTAGAGGGATAAGGGTTATGATAAGCTATGCAGAATTTTTTCATCTGTTGCCGGAACGTATCCTATTAAAAAGCCAAAACCTGAAACGGGTTGGCATTATGTACATACTGCCTGCCTGAGCTAGAAAATAGAGCTTATCAGAACCAGACATTTTAAAACCATATTCCATTACTGCCTTCAACCTCAAATAAAGCGTCATCTTTTCTTGGAGGCGCTGTTTTGCCTGAGAGATAGAGCGTCTATGGGTCCTTACTTTATAGACCACTTGATTCAGGTTAGCCAATTTTCCAACCTGCCCTAGCCGAAAGTATAAATCGTAATCCTCCGCCCAATCAACCCCATAGATATCACCATCCAATACCCCGGCTCTCATTACAATGCTAGCATGGCAAAAAGGCGAGTATCGGAATATTATTTTCCGAATTTCGGCATCGCTCGTCGGATAAAACCTATCGTTTAAGCGTTTCATGTCTTCGTCGCATATCTCGGCCGCACCGCCGACCATTACTACTTCCGGATGGGTTTCTAAAAAATTTACTCCTTTTTGGATACTGTCCGAGAATCTTATATCGTCTCCGTCCATTCTGGCCAGATATTTTCCGCGGCTGCTTCTGATTGCTATATTAAGCGTCATAGTCAGGCGCAAATTCTTTTTATTCCGTATCGGCTTTATTCGTTTATCTGACTTAGCGTAATCCTCAATAATGTTCCAGCTTCTATCAGTACTGCCATCATCAACGATGATAATCTCAAGATTTTTATAGGTTTGGCCGGTAACACTGGCTATGGCATCCGCCAAATATTTCTCGTAGTTATAAACCGGCATGATAACTGACACTAAAGGCGAATTTTCTGATTTCTCGGATTTCATTCTACCTACTAATTTATCATCTTGCTCAAATAACTGGGCGGCCTTTGTTGCGCCACGCCAAAAATGCTATAATTACCAGTGCTAATTACAAAAATAAACATTATCCATGAAGAGAAGTTCATCAAAAAAAAAGTTCTTAATGTCCAAGCGAAGCTTGCTGGCAGTTATCGGAGTTATTGTTTTAGCAAGCCTGGTTTCTTATCTATTATTGGCTAATCACTCCTCTCAGAACGGGCAAACTACCGGTACAGCTGCTGACGGCAGCCAAATAAACCTTAATCCGGCTACAACCTCTGATAAAGACTCCAACACCGCCCATAAAAACGAGATTGCCCAAAGAGACCAGAAGCTGAGTGACGGAACAAACCAAGGCGCTGCGGTCAGCGTAGTTATTACTGAAGCCACTTCTAGCACTGTTAAAGCCTACGTTATTGGTGTCTTTGAAGATGGTGGCAGTTGTACAGCTACAGCCAGTAATGGCTCGCAGACTGTCAGCGGCAGCTCAACCGGTTTCCAGAACGTTTCCTACACCCAATGCCCACCTATTAGCTGGAGTTCAGCACTTGGCGCCGGCCAATGGACTGTAACTGTTAATTATAAATCGGCTACGGCCCAAGCAAGCCGCTCCACAACTATAACGATATAGAATAAGATTATGAAAAGAGCGTCAAAGATATCGGTGTTTACGCTTCTCATACTAGGTTGCCTAGTGTTTGTTGGATTAGTTTTTAAGCCGTTGGCTTCGGCTTTATCCGGCAATGACTTTAATGTCGGCCGGATTATGGATGATGCTGTGTTCTTTAATCCAAATACCATGAACCCTGCCGACATACAGACCTTTCTTAACTCTAAGGTCCCGGTTTGCGATACCAATGGCACACAGCCCTATGCTGGCACGACCCGCGCAGCTTACAGTACTAACCGAGGTTATCCCCCGCCATTTATTTGTCTTAAAGACTACTCACAAAGTATTCCAGATACCCCAGGTGATTCTTACTGCAAAGGCAGCGTAGCTGGTGGGTCAAAGTCGTCAGCCCAAATAATTTACGACGTTTCGCAAGCCTGTGGAGTCAATCCCAAAGTATTGATAGTGCTGCTCCAAAAAGAGCAAAACTTGATAACAGATGATTGGCCGTGGAGCATCCAGTATCGCAGTGCCACTGGTTATGGCTGTCCAGACACGGCTCCCTGCGACGCCCAATATTATGGCTTTTTTAACCAGTTATATAATGCGGCTCATCAATTTCAGGTCTATGTAAAAAAGGCGAGTCTGTTTAATTTTACGGCTGGGCAGAACAATTCCATTCAATTCAATCCTAATGCCGGTTGCGGCAGTTCTAACGTTTTTTTACAAAACCAAACTACAGCTGGACTTTATAACTACACACCTTACCAACCCAACCAAGCGGCCCTAAACAATTTGGGTGGCTCGGGCGATTCATGCAGCGCCTACGGCAACCGCAATTTTTGGTATTACTACGTAAATTGGTTTGGCTCGACTCTGTCGACAGTGCCTTATGCCTGGATGTATGAGGGTAACCAAATTTTTTCCAATGCGGCTATGACCAGGCCGTTTACATCGGTAGCGACCGTTGCGCCTGGCTCTAAAATCTACGTGCGCCTCAAAGCCCGGAATGTGGGCTCTCTCTC
>JAIFWC010000017.1 GCA_019662065.1 Candidatus Saccharimonadota bacterium | reverse complement strand
GGGATTGTTTATGAGAGGAGTTATTCACGAGCTGATTTGGTTTTTGCAGGGCTCCACAAACATTAAATACCTAGTTGATAATGACGTGCACATCTGGGACGATTGGCCTTATAAAGCCTATTTACTTAAGCAGAGCAAAAAGATTCCCGAGATAAACGGCCTGGAATGGAATAAGGGTATACGCGAATTTACAGAAAGAATTAAAAAAGACCCAGATTTTGCCAAGTGGCACGGCGAATTAGGGCCAGTATATGGCTACCAGTGGCGCAACTGGCCGACACCAGATGGCCGGCATATCGACCAAATTAAGGATGTAATTGAGGCAATCAAAAAAAATCCTAATTCGCGGCGGATGATTGTCTCGGCTTGGAACGTGGCCGATATTGATGAGATGGCGATTTCGGGATTGCCGCCATGCCACTTACTATTCCAGTTTTATGTCGCTGATGGCAAACTGTCATGCCAGATGTACCAGCGCAGCGCTGATACCTTCCTGGGTGTGCCCTTTAATATTGCCAGCTACGCTTTGCTGACGATGATGATCGCTCAGGTAACTGGCCTTAAGCCTGGCGACTTTGTGCATACTTTTGGCGACACTCATTTGTACCTCAATCATTTAAAGCAGGTCGATTTGCAACTTAGCCGCAAACCTAAATCATTGCCTAAAATGAAGATTAATTCCAATGTTAAAGATATCTTTGACTTTAAGTTCGAGGACTTCGAGCTAATTGGCTATGATCCCGACCCCGCAATAAGCGCGCCGATTGCGGTTTAATTATGAAGGTATCAATTGTGGTGGCGGCCAGCCAAAAAGGCGTAATTGGTAAACAAGGCGGCCTGCCGTGGCATTTGCCAGATGAAATGGCCCGTTTTAAACAAATTACTATGGGGCACCCGATTATCATGGGCCGCAAGACACATGAATCAATTGGCCGGGCTTTGCCTGGGCGACAAAACATCATAGTTAGCCGTGATAAAAACTACCTGGCAGAAGGCTGCGAAGTAGTTAGTTCGATCGATGAGGCCTTAGCAGCTGCCAAGCCTACCCAAGAAGTATTTATTATTGGTGGCGCCAATCTTTACAACCAGGTAATAGACAGGGTGGATAAGATCTACCTGACTCGAATCAAGGCAGAGATTGATGGGGATACTTTTTTTGATTTTGACGAAAATAACTGGAAGCAAATATTATCAGAGAAATACTCAGCTGACCAAGCTAACCAATATGCCTTCGAATTCCAGGAGTGGATCCGCAAATAGTCAGTTTTTGACCGCTTTGGTACAATAGTGCCTATGAATAAACTGTTAGCTAACGCTAACGTTCGTGTCTGGCTAGCGGTGGTAGGTGTAGCCACGTTAGTACTAGGTGCCAGTTACGCCATGGTCCAGCAGTCTACTAGGTTATCGGCCGACGATTTACCGCTGACTACCGCCCAGGTGGCTAAGCAAGAATTGCTGGGCGGCTCGAACGCCACAGATGTAGTACCAACCCTAAAGACCGACTTAAAATCCGACACATCGGTGTTTATGATAGTTACCGATAATTCTAAGCATGTGATTGCCAGTTCGGCAATGCTCAATAGCCAAACGCCACTGCCACCTAACGGCGTTTTTGAATTTACCACTCAGCACGGCAGCGATCACTTTACCTGGGAGCCACAGGATGGAGTACGAGTGGCCACTCGAGTAATTACTTACGGCAAAAGCCCCGACGATGGGTTTATCATCACTGGGCAATCTCTTAAGCCGTTCGAAGATAGGATTTCGACCTATACAGCCCTAGCGCTGGCCGCTTGGCTAGCTGTTTTGGCGTGGAGTTATCTACTGCTACTCCTACCCAAGACCAAACTCAAATAAGCCCGCTCGTGCGATAATTAAAGGGTGGAGAGAGCTTATAAAGAGGCTTTTGCCGGTTTAAATGCCGGCCAGCGCCAGGCCGTCGAGACCATTGATGGGCCGGTGCTGGTAATTGCCGGGCCAGGTACCGGCAAGACTCAGCTGATTGGCACACGGGTAGGCCATATTCTTGAAACAACTGATACTCCGGCCGATACTATATTGCTGCTAACTTTCACCGAGGCGGGCGTGCAGGCCATGCGCGAACGGTTGAGCCGGTTAATTGGTAAAGCGGCTTACGATGTCCAGCTCAATACTTATCACGCCTTTGGTGGAGAAATTTTCCGCCGCTATCCGGATTACTTTGAGGGCGCCGATTTATCGCTCATCGAAGAGCTCGGCTCCGATTCACTCCTCAGAAGTATTATCGCCAAGCTACCATACAGTAACCCGCTAAAGTTTGCTGATAATTACGTGAACGATCTTAAAAGCTTTATTTCCGAAGCCAAACGCGCCTTGCTTTCACCAAATGATATCGAAGCTATTGCCGCTAATAATCTAAAATTTGTAGCCGCGGCCAATAAAGCTAGTCGCAAAACTCTCGATAAGCTCACGGTTGTAAGTAAAAAAGCCGTACCAATCTTTGAAGAGTTGCTGGCTTACTTTAGCTCTTACCCAAGTGCTGAGCTGCCAGACGCCGTTTTACCCATGGTGCGTCATGCCCAAGCCGAACTAGAAGCTGCCTTAGCTCACTTTGCCCAAACCGGCAAAACTACAGCTTTAACTGGATGGAAGCGCAGTTGGCTGGCCAAAGATGAGAGCGGTAACTTTATAATTGATGGCCAACGGCTTAACCAACGGCTTAAGGCCGCCGCAGGTATTTACCGTTCTTATCAGCAAAGCTTACTGCGCCAACACCAGTATGACTATGATGACATGATTTTGCTGGCGATTGCTGCCCTGGAATCCAATCCGGAGTTAAAATACAGCTTGGCTGAGCAGTATAGCTACATCATGCTGGACGAGTTCCAAGACACTAATCCGGCCCAATTCCGTCTGGTAGAACTCTTAACTGACCATCCAGTGCACGAAGGCCGGCCCAATGTCCTGGCGGTTGGCGACGACGACCAAGCAATTTACGCCTTTCAGGGCGCCGAGCAGGGCAATATGGCGGCTTTTGCCAAGCACTACAAAGATGTACGTGTCATAAGCCTGGTTGAAAATTATCGCTCCCAACCCGAACTGGTTGAAGTCGGCCAACAAATTGTCGGCCAAATTCAAAACCGTCTCTACGAACAGTTTGAGGGAGTCCAAAAACAGCTGAAAGCCGCAGTTAAAGACTTTCCGGAACCGGCCAAGATTGAGGCCAGGGAGTTTAAAAGTGATGCCGCCCAGTATGATTGGATTGCCAGTCAGATTAAAAAGTTGACCGACAAAGGTATTCCAGCTGGCGAAGTTGCCGTGTTGGCACCCAAACACCGCTATATCTTGCCGCTGTTGCCATACCTGGTCCAACATAACCTACCGATCCGTTATGAGCGGCGCGAAAACATCCTGGATGAACCTCTAATCCAGCAGTTAGAGCGCATGAGTCAACTCATCTTAGCGTTAGCCGATGGCAACGAAACGCTGGCTAACTCTATATGGCCGGAAGTTTTAAGCTATGACTTTTGGCAAGTGCCAACTGATAAGATTTGGCGCATAAATTGGCAATCCCGCGAATCTCACGAACCATGGACAGCCATCTTGCTCAATGACGAAACTTTAAACCCGACAGCTTCATTTTTCTTGCGCTTAGCCACGCTGTTGCCTCTAACTAGTCTTGAGCAACAAATGGATGCCCTAATTGGTTTGCCAGAATCGGTCGAAAATCTAAAATTGCCGACCACCAGTCCGCTATATAATTATTACTTTTCTAGCACGGCTAGCCAACACTCGGCTTTGGAATTTACTAAGCTGATTAGTGATTTAAACGTTCTGCGTTCCAGTTTGCGCGACTGGCGGCGCGGCCAAGACAGCCCAACTGGCTTAAGGGCGTTTATTGAGTTTACCGAGGGCCATCGGGCAGCTAATTTAAACCTGCTTAATACCAGCCCCTACCACGAAGCCGAAAATGCTGTAAATCTACTGACGGCTTATGGGGCTAAGGGCCGCGAATTCCAAACTGTTTTTTTGGTAGCAGCCCTCGATGAAGTCTGGGGCAGTGCCAGCCGTAACCAGGGTTACCGCTTGAGCCTGCCTGCCAATCTGTCATTTATCCGTTACCAGGGCGCCAGCGAAGATGAGCGTTTACGGTTGTTGTTTGTAGCTACAACCCGAGCTAAAACCCGGCTGTATTTAACCTCCTACAAACAAGACTTAGCCGGCAAAAATTTCAACCGGCTTAAATACCTAGGAATCCAAGAAGATGAAGCTGGGCAACTGCGCAGTGATGCTTTGCCGCCTAAATTTAAGCGCATAAAACAGGATGCGGCTAATAAGCTGCCACTGCTGGCGGCTGCTAACTACTGGCAAGATAAACACACACCGCCACTTACTCCAGAACTCCAAGCTGTCCTTAAACCGGTACTTGGTCGTTATCAACTGAGCGCCACTCATCTCAATCAGTTCACCGATATTGTTAATGCTGGTCCAGATACCTTTTTTATGCGCTGTTTGTTGGGTTTTCCAAGTGCCCCTACTATAACTTCGGCCTTTGGCACAGCTATTCATAATAGCCTTCGGTTTACCGGCAATATATTAATTAACGAGGGATCTTTGCCGTCACAAAACCGATTATTAGAGATATTTACAGCCCAAATTGGCCGTATTGAGCTGCCACCGGATGAGCAAGCCAATTTAATTGAGCGTGGCCGGGCTAGTTTGCATACCTGGCTTGAGCAGCGTGGCCAGCAACTTAAACCAACCGACCGTTTTGAATATGATTTTCAGGCTGAGGCTGCGGCCGTTGGCGCTACTCGCCTGGCCGGTAAAATTGATCGCCTGATAATCGACGAGAAAAACCGCAAAATAACGGTGGTCGATTATAAAACCGGCCAATCCTACCGGCGCTGGCAGTCTAGTGTGATAAAGTTGCATAAATTCCAGCAACAACTTTATTTTTACAAATTACTCATTGAGAGCTCGGTTAGATTTAGAAGCTATAAAGTAGAAAAGGGCATTATTGAGTTTGTCGAGCCGGATGCTAACGGCCAGATTAACCAATTAGAGTTGGCCTATAGCGATGAGCCGCTGGCGCAAACAGTTCAGCTTATTAATAGTGTTTGGAAACATATCCAAAATTTGGAATTTCCAAACGTGAGCACCTATCTGCCGAGCATAGCTGGCATTAAAAAATTTGAAGCCAACTTAAGGGGCGACAAATAAAAAACGCCGAGACTAAAAAATGGAATGCCCGGCGTTTTTTACTTTTGTATTAACGAGTCGAAGCTTTTTTGCGGCGGACAGTTGTCCGGCGGACAGTTACACCTTTGGAGGCGGTACTTTGCGTTGGAGCACTTATAGCCGTTGCTGTAGCATCAGCTGCCCCAAATAGATAGTTGTAGATATTTACACCTAGTAATCCGCCGACCAATGGGCCAAGTATGTAAGCGGCGCTCCAGGCCCGTGATCCCAGAGCAATAGCTGGGTTAATGTAACCTGATGAAGCCGTGGCGGCAATTACTATACCAACAAAGTAGGCAGCTCCTACCATCAAACCAGAGTACAAAGCCTCAATCCGGCGGCTTAAGGCGGCGGTGAAGGCCATCGCCAAAATACCGGTGCCGACCACTTCAGCCAACCAGACCGGTGTACTAAAAGTAGTTGAGCGAGCTGTTAGGGCATGATTAGTCAAGTATTGAAATAGTTGCCAGCTGGCTACACCGCCTAACAGCTGAGCAGCTACATAGGTAATGCCGCGCAATGTACCAATTTTGCGGGCGGTCCACATGCCAAAGGTAATGGCTGGATTGGTGTGAGCGCCACTGATCATGTTAAACAGCATATAAACCACTGCGGCAGTTACCGCTAAGCTAGTGGCAATAAAATACGACACTGCTGTTGTCTGACCCAGAATCAAGGCAATCATTACCAAGACGCCGGTGCCAAGAAACTCGGCGACCACCGGAGCAATCGCGATCCGATTCACTCTAAACATTTTTTGTAATCCTCCTAGATTTTATTTATCCTAAGCCCAACTATATGATTTAAGCGGTCAAAAGGCAAGCTATCCGCCGTGATACTCACAACGCCTCTGCTATACTAAAATATACTTATAGAAAGGGGTGAGAGATGGCTGAGACACAACCTGCAGTTAAGGTTTTTGGTGCCGAATGGTGCGCACCGTGCCACGTGGCTAAAGAATATCTGAAGTCTAAGGGCGTTGCTTACGACTACATCAATGTTGATGACAACCGCGAAGCCGGCATGCAAATATCTACAAAGACTGGCTGGAGCGCCATCCCTATTATCCAGATAGGTGACGAATATATTTTGGGGTTCAACCGCGAGAAAATCGAGGGTGCTCTGCGGGAGCACAAATTAATTTAATGGCTTTTGAAGACTATAAAACCAAAGATGCCGTAGTACTGGTTTATACCGGTGAAGGCAAGGGCAAGACTAGCGCCAGTGTGGGCTTGCTGGCTCGTAGCCTGGGTAATGGCTGGAAGGCTGCTTATATTCAGTTCATTAAGCATTGGGAGGTTGGTGAACATAGATTTATTAATCAAATTCAACCGGTCTTCAAATCTAAATTATTGTTTTACAAGGGCGGCAAAGGTTTTTACAATGCCGGCGACTTGAGCGCTAAAGACGTGTCAGAGAAAGAGCACAAGCAAGCCGCCCGCAAGACTTATGATAAAGCTTATCAGGCGGCCACCAGTGGCAAGTTTGATATCGTGATTTGCGACGAAATTAATAATGCTGTCCATCATAAATTAATTACCAAAGCCGACCTTAAGAAACTAATCAAAGACCGCTCGCCCAAAACCAGCTTGTGCCTAACCGGCCGCAACTTCCCAAAGGAGTTTTTACCTATGGTTGATATCGCTACCAATATGACCAAAATCAAGCACCACTTTGACGAAAAATTCCTAGCCAACAAAGGTATCGATTTCTAAAGTTGCTATAATTAGCGGCCATGGAGTATGAAGGTCGCCGAAAATTCTTTAGTTTTATCCTGTTTTTAATCCTGATCGGTATAATTGTTGCCGGTATTTTATTGCTGTCAAATTCCAGTTGGTTAAAAAACGGCGCTAAGCGGGTCGAGCAAAACCAGCCAGGGCTATATACCATCAACCGTTATGTAGACGGCGATACTATTGATGTGAACATGAATGGTAGTGTCGAAACAATCCGTTTTATAGGAGTTGACACGCCCGAGACCCACAAACCTAATACGCCAGTGCAGTGCTATGGTCCTGAGGCCGCCGCCCATACCAAAGCCTTAATTAGCAAATTCGGTAAGGTCCGCCTGCAGGCCGATCCACTGGATACTAATCGCGACCGCTATGGTCGTTTGCTACGTTACGTATACCTGCCGGACGGGACATTGATCGATGAACAAATTATTCAGCAGGGTTATGGCTTTGCTTATTTGAACTTCCCATTTTCAAAAAAGGATCAGTTTGCAGCTGATCAGCAAATCGCCCAAACTGCCAAGATTGGCCTTTGGGGCGCCTGCCAGCCAACGATCAACCAATATGGCGGCTACACCTCCAACAATGCTAATTAAGCTTTACTGGGCTTAAAAACCCAAAAACGGTACCACAAGTAGTCCCAAACTGTGGTAGTGGCCGCTGAAACAAAGAAGCCGGCATACGGCGTTACATGGCTGTAGATAAAAGCGGCCACTATGGCGTAATCAAAAACAAGATCGATACCGTTAATTAAGACATAACGAAAGATAACCCGCCGGTTCTGGCCTTTGAGTCGTGAATCATAAAACGCCCAGTAGCGTTGGATACCAAAATTGGCCGACCAGCCAAAAATATCGGCCAAGCCTTTTGATATCCACCAGGGCCAATGCAGGGCATCGAAACAAATTGCAAAGACTCCTAAACCTCCCCAAAAATAAACCCCGCCGCCAACCATATATTCGGCAAATTGGATCAGGAGCCGATGTTGCCGCCAGCCAGACTTAGTTTGTTTAATCCCCACGTTTTTTGTGCTTTCCAAAATGATACTCAGCAGTATTTCCTTCAACGCTGAACCCATGGGTCAATCGATAAATTTCATGCTTCATATTTTTAAATAGTAATCTAAAGCCTTCTTGCTGGTAACGCCGAGGGTCGACGTAATAATAAAGACCCTTAACGAAGCCGAAGCCGTACTTGGCCGCCCTAGTTGCGTAGTCATTATCTTCGCCGTACTGGATTCTTTCATTAAAGCCACTGAGTTTTTTAAATACCTCTCGCCTGGTGAACATGCAGTAGCCCTGAAAGATCGGGTGCTTAGTATGGGCCATCAAATTTAAATAGACCTGGGAGTGCCCAATTTTACCAAGCAGTGAACCTTTCATAACCCGCAGTTGGGCACTAGAGGTTTTCCAGCCTTTGGCTTTGGTTTTATTAACCAATTCCTGAATAAAATCCGGATTGTCTATGTGGACGTCGGCATCTAAAAATAGTAACCATGCACCAATGGCCTGTTTAGCACCTTGGTTACGCCCAAAAGCCGGCCCTTTGGGTGGAGCTTCAACAAATTTTATGGCTAGCTTGTCCTTGAATGAAGCGACGATTGCTTCAGTCCCATCCTTAGACTCAGCATCAGACACAATAACCTCAAAATTTTTGAAGTTTTGCCGGGACAGGGCTTCGAGCAGCCGGTCGATATAAGTCGCCTCGTTGTAAGCTGGGATCACCACCGACACTTCAGGCGGTTTTGGCATCTTTAAATATTATTCATTGGATTTTTACGTGGCTGGCGGGTCAATGGCACCAATGGCCACAAGACCGAATAAAGCTTATACCAAACCTTCAACCAGGGGTGCAAAATAATGTAGCCCAGCGCGTAAACTCCCGTAGCTGAGTAAATTGCCAGGCTGTGGAGCCCGTGGCGCAAATAGGTTTGGCGATACATCGATATATACTTATAGAAACGACGCGGCGAATCGTTATAACGCCGGCCAGAAGCACCAGCCAATAATTTATTGGTGTAGAGAATTTTTTTGCCGTTTTTATATAGGTGAATTGCTAAATCTAAATCCTCATGCATGTAGGTATCGGCGCAAAGTTTGTCTTGCATCTCATTCCAAACCGACTTGCGGATAGCCATGTTCGAGCCGAACAAAAATGGGCTTTTGGGTGACCAGTTATAGATAGAGGCCCGCATCCAGTGGTCCAAATGATAGTTCGTCTCTGGCAGTGGCATATCATAATAATTTACGGGTCCGGTTAGGGCGGCATAGGAGTTGTTAGACATAAACTGTATGACCGTTTCTACCCAGCGTGGTGGTAGCAAGCTGTCGGCGTCAATCCGGCCAATAACATGGCTTTTGGCCAGTTTAAATCCCTTATTTTTAGCAAATAGAACCCCTTGCTTTTTCTCGTTGACCAACTTCACAAACGGAAATTGTTTGGTTATTCGGGCCGTCTGGTCTGTCGAATTATTGTCAACTACAATTACCTCATCCGGCATCATAGTTTGGGCAGCGATGGCGCTCAGGCAAGCCGCAATGTGGTCTTGTTCATTAAAGACTGGTATAACTATAGTAAGCGTTAGCGTTTTATTTAGCATATATGTCGAATATTAAGCACTATTAGGATAGCACGCCCAAGCTGATAAAAAGGTTAAATCATTTGAGTAATAAAACAAACGGGGTGGGACTAAAAGCTTGGGCCGCTAAGGCCTGGAATTATGCCTGGCGCCGCGGTTTTTGGCGCCGGCTGGCATTTATTTTGCTGGCTTTTGTGGTGCTTTGGACCGGGGCAATGTATGGGGTAGCCCAGTGGTATATCCACAAACACAAAAACCAACCACTGGTGCTAGGTGCCAGTTTTGTCTCAGATTACGCATCAAGTTTTGGGCTGGACCCCAAGCAAACCCTCAATGCCATGTTGGGCGATCTCAAACTCAAACAAGTCCGCTTGGTTAGCTATTGGGAAGATATTGAGCCAAGCGCCGGAAAATACGACTTTAGCGGACTAGACTGGCAGTTTGCCATGGCCAACAAATACCACGCTAAGGTTAGCCTATCGATTGGCCTGCGCCAACCGCGTTGGCCGGAGTGTCATTCGCCCAGTTGGGCGTTAATTGACCCTAAAAACGAGGGCAATTGGCGGCCGCAGCTCAATAAATTTATAGAAGCAGTGGTTATGCACTACAAAAACAACCCGGCCCTCCAGGATTATGAACTGGAGAACGAGTATTTCTTGAAGGTTTTTGGCGAGTGTAGCGACTTTAGCCGCGCCCGGCTAATCGATGAATATAACCTGGTAAAAGACATGGACCCCAGCCACAAACTGATTGTCAGTCGCAGTGATAACTGGGTTGGCATTCCAATCGGACAACCAAGGCCGGATGAGTTTGCGATTTCGGTTTACAAACGGGTCTGGGACGCTACCTTCACCCACCGTTATTTTGAGTACCCGCTGCCAGCTTGGTTTTATGCCATGCTGGCCGGCTCTGAGGAGTTGCTTTCGGGCAAAGATATGATTATTCATGAACTCCAGGCCGAGCCTTGGACACCAAACGGTCTATATATCACTCAAACATCGGTTAAAGAGCAATTCAAATCAATGGATGCTAAGCGCATGAAGCATCGAATTGAATACGGTGAAGCCACCGGCATGCGTACCATCGATTTGTGGGGCGCCGAGTGGTGGTATTGGCTAAAGGTCAAGCAAGGCGACCCCAGCGTTTGGAATGTAGTTAAAGACGCCGTTGCCAAAGCTGACGCCCAAAACCAAAAACTGACCGCTAACTAGAGTAAAATAAGGGGATGAGCCAGAAGTCTCAACCCACTAAAAGGATTCTCAACCGCCGCGCCCGCTATGACTACGAGCTGGGTGATTCTTTAGTGGTGGGTTTGCAGTTATCTGGCGCCGAGACCAAAGCTTTACGGATGGGCCACGGCCAGCTGCGAGGGGCTTATGTAACAGAGAAGGCTGGCGAGCTGTGGTTAATCAATGCCCACATCAACAGCGCCAAGGGGATAGTAATCAGTGAGACTGACCAAACCCGTAGCCGCAAACTGCTGGCTAAGCGCCGCGAAATCGATAGCCTAATTGATGCCCGCCAGACTGGCAGAACCATTGTTCCTTTGGAGTTGTTAACCCAAGGCCGCTATATTAAACTGCGTATATCGGTGGGGCGCGGTAAAAAACGCTTTGATAAGCGCGAAACCATCAAACGCCGCCAACAAGAAAGGGAGACCCAAAGAATCGTCAGATGAAGATTTATTCGTGGAATGTGAATGGTATTAGGGCAGTGGTGCGCAAAGGCGCACTGCAGGAGTTTATGGCGAAGCACAAGCCCGATATCCTGGCCTTGCAAGAAACTAAAGCCCAACAAGGCCAGGCCGAGATTGATTTTGCAGACTACGAAGAATATTGGAACTCAGCCGAAAAAAAGGGCTACTCCGGCACAGCGATTTTTACTAAATTCAAACCCATCAAAGTTATTAATGGCTTTCCGGAAGGCTTTGCCAAAAAATATAACTTTATAGATGATAAAACCCGTGATTCGGCTAGCGAGGGCCGGGTAATTGCGG
>JAIFWC010000066.1 GCA_019662065.1 Candidatus Saccharimonadota bacterium | reverse complement strand
CTAGATAAAACCATTGTAGTAGTATCTTCGATTTTTGAATCGCTAGCGCTCAGCTATTTGGCGCCTTATGTGGGCTGTACCATGGCCGAATATTTATGGCAAAAAGAAGGCATTGATACATTGATTATTTATGATGACCTGAGCACACACGCCCAGGCTTACCGCGAAATCGCGTTGCTATCGGGCACCAGCCCGGGACGCGATAGCTATCCTGGCAATATCTTTCACGCCCACTCTTCGCTTTTGGAGCGGGCTGGCCGGCTCAAAGTTAACCACCGCTGCCTAACAGCCATTCCGCTAGCAACCGCCGATGGTGGTGATATTACCTCATTTTTGCCAACCAACATTATGTCAATTACCGACGGCCAGTGGATTTTAGACATGAAGATTTTTCGCGACGGCATCCGGCCAGCCCTTAATACTGGCCTCAGTGTCACCCGGGTGGGGACCCGTGGCTACAATGACCGTCAAAAAAATCAAAATGCCACCACCCTTAAAGCTCTGGCAGCTTTCGGCCAAGCCCAAGAGTTTTCGCACTTTGGTGCGGAGCTGGCCGATTCGGCCAAAACTGATTTAGTGCGTGGTAATTGGCTTCACTCTCTATTCATCCAAGTGCCCGGCGAGACTTACAGTGTAATAGCCCAACAGTTGATGATGGATATTATTTTAGAGACCGCCACCAGCGATAATATCGATATTGCAGTGCTTAAGCGCCAAGCCAAAGATTCGGCCAAAAATATCAAGCAAGATGCCGATTTTGAAGCCGCTAAGTCCGAACTTCGGCAACAATCCGTAAAGACTGGAGCCAAGGTATGATCGGTTCCAACGAACTCGGTGCCGAAAAAGAAACTATGGGCACAATGGTGGAGCTAACCAGTGCCTTTGAAGGCATCGCCAGTGCCCGGATTGCCCAAATCAGAGAGAAGGTGCTTCAATCCGAAGAGTATTTTGCCGATTTGTGGCGGATTTACTCACAGCTGCGGGTCGACGAGCTGTTTCACTTTGGCCGCGGCAAGAAGGATGTCGAGGCAATTAATAAAGAACTGATGGTCTTGATTACATCCGAGGGTAGTTTCAGTGGAGATATCGACCAGCGCCTGGTTAGCGAAGCCTTAAAGTCTTACGATCCAACTAAAAATGCCGTTCTAATTATTGGTCACCACGGCGCTGTGCAGCTGGCCCAAAAAGGCGTGGCCTACATTCGCAGCTTTAAAACTCCCGAAAAAGACCTAAACATCAACACCGAACCAATCGTAGCCGAAGTCCAAAAATACCGCTCGACAGTCGTTTATTACCAGCAATATAAATCACTAATGTCACAAAGCATTCAGAGTATTCGACTAAGTAAAGCGGTGATGGAGCGTGGTAGTGGCGTCCAGGCTGGACAAGAAATCATCGATGAATCGACGTATATCTTTGAGCCAGATACCTATGCGGTAGTTGATCATCTAGAGCGCTCCATGATGCAAATTACTATCAGCGAGGTAATTCTAGAGTCTAAACTGGCCCAATACGCCAGCCGCTTTCGGGCCATGAGCGCCGCAAAGGAGCGGGCGACAGACACTTTGGGTGATGTGTCGCTAATGTTCAATCGGGCCAAGCGCCACGAAAAAGATGAGCGGCTTAAAGAAGTTATTAACGGTCTTCGAAAGGCAGTGCCATGAGTGCTGGTTCGATCCGCTCAGTCCAGGAGCTGGTGGTTAGGGTCCAGTTTGACGAAGATGTCCCCGCCGTCGGTGAGCTGCTGTTGGCCGAAAGCCCACTGCGCGGCCTGCTGCTAGTCGACCATTTGCTGTCAGGTAACATCGCCGTTTGCCTAAACATAAACAGTGACGTGTCGCTTCAAAAAAATATGCGGGCGGAGCGTACCAATAAGGGTATCGAAATTCCAGTTGGTCAGCCAACTATTGGCCGGGTTCTAAATGCCCTGGGCCAGCCACTTGATGGGTTGCCCCTGAAAACCGATGCCCATTCCCAATTCAAAGACATTTTAAAATTACCGCCGCGTAACACCACCTTTAAGGCAGCTAAACTGGATATTTTAGAGACTGGCCTGCGGGTTATTGATTTCTTTACGCCGTTTGTTAAGGGACGCAAGATGGGTATTATTGGCGGCGCCGGCGTTGGTAAAACTGTATTGACCATGGAACTAATTCACAACATTGCTAAAACCGGCCAGGGACTAAGCTTCTTTGCCGGGATTGGTGAGCGGATCCGCGAAGGCCACGAACTTTACGAGACCTTAAAAGAGGACGACTTGCTGCAAAATACCTGCATGTTCTTTGGCCAGATGGACCAAAATCCGGTGCAGCGGGTACTGATTGCTATATCGTCGGTGGCGGCCGCTGAGCATATGCGCGATGTCGAGAAAAAAGACATTTTGTTCTTTGCTGACAATATGTACCGCTACATCCAGGCTAATAATGAACTGGGCACGATTTTGGGCCAAATTCCTAACGAGGGCGGCTACGAAGCAACCATTTTCAGCGATGTTAAAGTGCTCCAGGACCGGCTGAGCTCTAACGAAAATGGCTCAATCACCTCTATTCAGACAATTTATGTGCCAGCCGACGACTTATCCGACCCGGCAGTGCTGATGATTCAACATGAGCTGGATGGCACGATTGTGCTGTCACGTAAAGTCGCCGAGCAGGGTATCCGCCCATCAGTCGATTTAATTAAGACTACATCTAGCC
>JAIFWC010000065.1 GCA_019662065.1 Candidatus Saccharimonadota bacterium | reverse complement strand
GCCTGCGTTTTTAAAGTTTATCTTGCTACAATATAAGATATGTTACAGCACTTTGGGATGAGGTTTTTGGCCCGTTGGGTAGTGTCGTCGCTAGGTCTGTGGGTGGCCGCAGCACTGCTTGGTGCCAGCCGCATGAGCGCCAACAATGGCTGGAAAACATTTGTGGTCGCCGGCTTGATTTTGGCATTGGTCAATATGGCGCTAAAACCGATTTTAGTAATTTTATCTTTTCCGGCGATTATCCTCAGCCTCGGCCTATTTATGCTGGTTATAAACGGCTTTTTAATCTTGCTAGTCAGTAAATTATATAGCTCGCTGTATATCAAAAACTTGGGTGTGGCTATTATAGCCGGCATTATTGTTGGCCTGGTCAACTTTTTAATAAGTAAAGTGGTAGAGGACATTTAAGGGAGAGTTTATGACGATTTGGAGTTACATAACAATCACCAGTGTCGTTTTGGTAACTATATTAATCTTAATCCAGAGCCGGGGCGCCAGCCTAGGCGCTGGTTTAGGTGGTGGTGGCGAGGTCAACACTGTCCGACGCGGTTCTGATAAAACCTTGCACCAACTAACAATTATCTTAGTATTTATTTTTGCGGCCAGCATAATACTTGGCATTGTGGCTAAGTAGGGATTGGCCAGAGTTGGTTTTTTAAGTCTATGGCTGGGATTGACGATGAAACCAAACGGCGCTTTAAACGGCGTTTACGCCGCCGCCAAAAAAATGCCTTAGTTTTAGGCCACCAGGCCGACCAAAAAATTGAACGTCTACTAATTAGGCGATTTGATAGGCTGTTGTCAGTGCGGCGGTTTGTAATGCTGTGGACCAGTCTGCTTTTAATCCTGGTCTTAACCGGAATTTACCAGACCCGTAGCTTATCAACTTACTACCAAACTCTGCAGCCGGTACCAGGCGGTTTGTACACCGAGGGACTGATTGGTAACTTTACTAATGCCAATCCACTTTATGCTTCCGGTGCGGCCAATACCGCTGTGAGCCGCTTAGTGTTTTCGGGACTTTTTAAATACGACAATAAAAATCACCTGGTTGGCGAGCTGGCCCACGATTATAGGCTAAATGAGACTCAAAACCGCTACACAGTCCACCTCAGGCACAATATAAACTGGCAAGATGGTTATCCGCTGACGGCTACCGATATAATCTTCACATATAGAACTATCCAAAATATCGAAGCCCAGTCACCACTTTATTCAAGTTGGCAGGGCATAACACTCAGCAAGCTCGATGATTACACTATCAACTTTGATTTGCCCAACGCCTTAAGTGCTTTTCCGTACTCATTAACCAATGGCATTGTGCCAGAGCACCTACTCAAAAATATTCCACCCGAGCAACTACGCAGCGCGCCCTTTAACACTACTCCGGTTGGCAGCGGTTCTTTTGAGTGGAAATATATAGAAGTCAGCGGCAGTACTCCCGAAACCCGTCAACAACGTATCAGCCTGGCGGCCAATAAAAAGTATACCCACGGCCGGCCAAAATTGGATGGCATAAACCTAATTACTTTCAGCGATGATCAGCATATGGTCACAGCTTTTCAAAATAAACAAATCAACGCTATGAGTGGCTTAGAAAATCTACCAGACCAACTAGCTTCCGATAAAAGTGTACAAACGTATGTAACCCCCTTAACCACGGCTGTAACCACCTTTTTTAACACTTCACGCAGTCCGCTGGACGATGCCAATGTTCGCCGGAGTCTAATTTTAGGTACCGATCGCAATAAATTAGCGACCATCTTTAAGCACTCGGTTCAATTGGTTGACAGCCCGTTGCTCAAAGGCCAACTGGGTTATGATAAAACACTAGTCGAGCCAGCTTACAATCTGGACGCTGCCAACCAGCTATTAGACCAAGATGGCTACACCCGCGGCAGCGACGGCCAACGGGCAAAAGCTGGCAAGCCGCTGGTCTTTGACCTAAGTGCCCAAGATACTTCCAACTACGCTAATGTGGCCCAGTTTCTACAACGCAATTGGGCCAAGTTAGGCATAAAAGCTAACGTGAGTTATTTTAGCCGCGACGAACTTCAGGCATCAGTTATCGCTAACCATGATTTTGATTCCCTGTTGTATGGTGTAGATATTGGCGTAGATCCAGATGTATATGCTTATTGGGATAGCTCGCAAGCCGCTATTACTTCCCAGGGCCACTTAAATCTCAGCGAATATAAATCAGGTCCGGCCGACCAGGCAGTTGAGGCTGGCCGGACTCGCTCAGACCCGGCTGTCCGGGCGGTTAAGTACAAAGCTTTCTTGGCCCAATGGACTAAGGATTTACCAGCTATGCCGTTGTATCAGCCTAATTATTTATATATAACCCGGGGTCCAGTCTTTAATTATGAGCGTAAATCAGCCAATTCTGGAGCTGATAGGTTTTATAACATCCAAAACTGGATGGTCCGCCAAAAACGCCAAACCGTAAACAACTAAAAAACGGCACATTCCTGAGCCGTTTTTTAGTGGTGGGCAGAGAGGGACTCGAACCCTCAAGCCTTATCGGCAACGGATTTTAAGTCCGCAGCGTATACCAATTCCGCCATCCGCCCTGGAGGCGCGGACCGGACTCGCACCGGCCTAAAAAGGTTTTGCAGACCTTTGCCTAGCTTCTCGGCCACCGCGCCTTAAGAATGGTAACCCTAACCATGTTAACTGTGCAGATAGCTTACGACAAGAGTTACTCCTC
>JAIFWC010000016.1 GCA_019662065.1 Candidatus Saccharimonadota bacterium | reverse complement strand
GGTCATCATAAATAATCAATGTATCAATGCCTTCTTTTTGCCATAAATATTCGGCCATGGTACAGCCCACATAAGGCGCCAAATAGCTGAGCGCTAGCGATTCAAAAATCGAAGATACTACTACAATGGTTTTATCTAGAGCGTTGTTATCAGTTAGACGGGTTAGCAAGATATCGACATCACTGCGGCGTTTGGCAATTAATACATAAACCACTACCTGGTCGGTATCGCGCTGATTAATCGCGATTTGAGTCGACAATGTGGTTTTACTGGATTTACTTTCGCCCAGCAACGCCAAACGCTGACCGCGAACAATTGGAAATAAGGCATCAATTGAGGTTACGCCGGTTTCCATCTGGGTTTCTAGCATTTCGCGGGCGTAAATTGGCGGGGCATCGTTAAACACTCGCCAGGCATCATCGGCCGCAATCGGACCCTTGCCGTCTAATGGCTCACCAGTCACCGAAACCACTCGGCCAATCAGCCCTTTACCAACCTTGGATAGCAGCTCGGTGTGCTGTAGCACTACCAACATACCGATTTTTAAGCTCTCGCTGCCCAGGTGCATAATCACTACCCGGTCTTCCAAAATGTGGTGCACGTAGCCCTTAGAGCCATCCTCAAAAACTACCAACGAATGGCTGTTAACCGGTTGCAGACCCTTAACTTCGATTAAAAAACTATTAACCGAAATTACCTCGCCAACTGGCCGGCCAAGCTCAACAAACCGCTTAAAATTTCTGGCGGCATCAGTGTCCATCAACGGCTCCAGCAATTAATTTTAAAAGTTGCGGCTCACTTTTTTTCATAGTTGCCCTAAGGCTCATATCAAAAGTTTTGTTGGCGGTGCGCAAGAAACAGCCGGCGGCAATTGATGGTTGCAACCCAATTTGGATCAAGGCCTGAGGATGAATGTTGGTCCGAACCCAAACCACTAGCCTTTCTAGGGCTTTGGGAGACGGCTCAGTGGCAAAACTAATGTGCAGGGTAGGAGCTTGGTCATAAGCCAGCTTTAGGGCTTTAACCAGTCGACGCCGATCAGCCTCTTCTAGCAAATTGACATTGTTATCTTTGGCCATTTGGTTGAGTATCCTGGTTAGTTTGGGCAACTGCATTGTAGTGCCGGTTTGGCGGGCTTTGGCCGCCACAAAAAAATCATCCAGGCTATTGAGTTCGCGTTCCAGCCGGTTAACATCCGATGGGCTAACCACTGAGTGGGACAGTTTAAGTACTTCCACGCTTAATATCCTCGATAATCGCCTGTTTGTTAGCCTGCATCTCGCCTAAGATAAAGTCCATCTGCTCTGATAGGTCAATTTGGTTACCAATCGCCTGCAGCACATAGTGATTGACGATGGTCGCCATCTCGGACTCGAACCTATCAACCAGCCGTTTTTTCTGGGCATCGGTCTCGGACTTCATCTGTTGCTCTAAGAATTGGCGCTGCTGCTCGATTGTAGCCACAGTTTTTTCGATTGAATCCAGGGCAATTTGCTTGGCGTCAACAATTGATTGCTCGTATTTTTTAAACTCTTCTTGCAAAGTGCGGGTAATTTCGGCCCGCATGTAGTCGTTTAGCTGAGTCGTGGTCTGACGCAGATCCTGCTGCAAGAACATGGCGTTTTCGCCCAGGATTTTTTCAAAGTGCAGCCGGCCGCGATTACGCAACTCCTCGCGGAACTCGGTGTTAAAGATGTGTTCTACATCTTCCTTAGCGGCATCGGCCAGCTGGCCTTGATCTTTGAGTTTGGGTTTTTTGCCGCCAGCGCCATTTTCTAGCTTCCAGGCCAGCCAAATAAAAGATGCGGCGGCGCCTACCAGCGCCCCGACAATCAGTACCAACCCACCCGTATTCATATTTTTATATCCCTATATTCTTAGTAGTAAATATACGCCAGCTAGCCCCAGAATGAAAATGCCAACACCGGTAAAGACCACTTTATACATGCCGCTAAAGATGGCCTTACGGCTCAGTGGGTTTCGCCCAAGAGCAATTAAGCTACCACGCACGCCACTCCACAGTACTAAGACAGCCACAATCGCCGAAAAAATGAACACGCCCAGGGCCCCGTAAATCCTAACGGCTGGCACTGATTTACCAGCTACAGCACTACTAGCCTTACGCAAAAAAGACGGCACCAGCACGGCGTTGTTGGCCAGTGGGTTATTTTGGGGATTAATTTGGACAAAAATTCGACCAATTTTAGCGCTGCCATTAGATGTAATCACATTGCTGGTGCCGTCAAAACCACTGACGGCTTGGCCCAAAATCCGGGTCTGGACACTAGTAGCTTTTTGGGCAATACCTGAGAGGTTAGAGACAGTTAAAAAATCACCCGGTTTGACTGAGCCGGCGATAGTACTAACCAATACCTGAAAATTGCCCGAAGTAGCCACAAAGGTTTTAGAGTTTTGAGCGTTGAGCGTAAACGGTGCATCAGTCGGATCTACGACTACGCCATAAATATGGTCGGCGTCGCCGCCCGGCAGAATCTTTACAGATTTGGAAGCGGATTTATCCAAAGCTACCATTAGACCGGGCTGCAAGGTTTCTTTGGCGCTATAGCCTTGAATAATATTATCGGCGGCCACGCTAATTGAGCGCAAGTTAAAGAAACTAAAGCCAGCTAAAATAACCATTAGCAGCAATACCGGCCGTTTTTTGTGTTTTACACTGACGGTCATCTCGAGTGTTATTATAATTCTT
Organism: Candidatus Saccharimonadota bacterium; assembly: GCA_019662065.1. GTDB lineage: Bacteria > Patescibacteriota > Saccharimonadia > Saccharimonadales > UBA10212 > JAIFWC01. The sequence goes on along the minus strand of JAIFWC010000016.1, from coordinate 9,051 downwards.
TTGCTTAGAAAAGACTATCTGTTGTGAGCTGTTAATTTAGCTAGGACATCTACGACTTGGTTCAGGTCTGTTTGGGTGGTCTGGTGGCCAAAACTGAAACGAAGAGTCGAACGGGCTTGGTCTTGGCTCAGACCAATAGCTTGTAGTACATGTGATGGTTCGTCATTGCTGGCGCTGCAGGCACTACCCACAGCACATTCAATTCCCCGCTCATCTAGCTCCATCATCAGCCGTTCATTATCACAGCCGTCAAAAGTTAGACTGCTAATATGCGGCGCTCTGTGAACTTTATGGCCATTTAGGCTGGCCAGCGGAATTTTCTCAAACAATTGTTTTTCAAAATTATCCCGTAAATCATTGACTCTTTGGTTTTCAGACTGGCGCTTAGCTTGAGCCAGCTCTAAAGACTTAGCAAAGCCGATGCTCGAGGCCACATTTTCGGTGCCCGATCGTAAGTTAAATTCCTGACCGCCACCGATAATTAGCGGCTGGAGTTTGATTCCAGCTTTAATATACAACCCGCCGGATTGCTTGGGGCCATATAGTTTGCCAGCGTTAAGGCTCATAAAATCAACTCCTAAGCGGCTGACGTGTAAGTCCAGGTAATTGCCGGCTTGGGCGGCATCGGTATGCAAAAACAGCGGCCGTTTGTTACCTTTAGCTAACCTTTGGTGGCGTGTCTCTGAGACTAGTTTGGCAATCTGACTCAACGGTTGTATGGTGCCGAGCTCGTTATTGACGAACATTACGCTAATCAGGACAGTTTTATCAGATATTAAATTACTTAACTTGTTAAGTATTATTAGGCCCTGTTCATTAACCGGTATTTCCTTGTATGAGAATAGCTTTGCTGGCTCCAGCACTGATTCGTGCTCAATAGCGCTAACCAAAACCTCGCTGTCTGGAAATTGTTGCAGCAGGCCTTGGATCGCCAAGTTATTGGCTTCGGTGGCTCCTGCCGTAAAAATGATTTCAGCCGGTTTGGCGCCCAGGCTTTTGGCCACACCGTGCCTGGCGGCTTCTAGCTGATTCTTGAGCGCCCTGGCCGATAGGTAAGTTGCCGAGGGGTTATAAAACTGCTCCGAAAAATACGGCAGCATAGTTTTTAGGACCTTAGGGTCCAAGGGCGTAGCCGCGGCATAGTCAAGATATATATTGCGGCTCATATTTTAAACAACTTTACGGCGTTATCAGTCGTGGTTTTGGCTACTTGTTCGAGCGGCTGGTTTCTAAGCTTGGCCAAAAATTCAGCCGTTATAGCGGTGTGTTTAGGTTCGCAAACCTGGCCCCGGACGGCCGCTGGTGCCAAAAACGGCGCGTCGGTTTCTAAAACCAGCCGCTCGAGTGGTACCTGCCGAGCAGCATCAAGCTGGGCGTGGTCTTTGGTAAAGGTCATGATGCCATTTAGGCCTATATGCAAGCCTCTCTCTAAAGCCGCATCCAGCTGTTTAACACCGGAGCTAAAGCTGTGCAGTACTCCCCTGAGCTGGCCGTAATCATCTAAAATTCGCCAAAAGTCGCCCCAGGCGTCGCGGGCGTGGAAGCTAAACGGCAGGCCGGTTAGCAAACCGATTTCTAGTTGGGTCCGAAATGCCTTTTCTTGAACATCTTTAGGGGTGCGGCTTTTATAATAATCTAAGCCGATTTCACCGACGGCAGCCACTTTTTTAGCTTCTAGTAACTGCGACAGCTTAGTTTTAGAATTAGGATCATTTAAAAAATCAGCCGCCTCGTGCGGATGGACACCAACTGCTGCCCAAACGCCGTCCTTAGCATTAGCGTAAGTAATAGCCTTCTGACTATCGGCCAGTGATGTGCCGACACAAATTATCCGCTTAACACCAGCCGCTGATGCAGCCTCATAGACCGCATCGCGGTTGCGATCAAAGCTCTCGAACTGTAAGTGGCTGTGGGTATCGACAAATTCCATAATGAGAGGTTATGTAGCAGGTTGAGGTTCGTGCTTGGGGAATAGAGAGCCCGGAATTTCTTTGAGAATACCGCTGCCAAAAATCTCTTGAATTTTATCGGAGGTGGTCGGCATAAACGGTTGCAGCAACTCGGCAATTTCCAGCAAGGCGCCAACTAGATAAGCCAATACTTCGCGCAAGTGGTCCTCATCACCAGCTTTGGCTAGTTCCCATGGTTTTTCTTCGTCGACGTACTGATTTAAGCCTTTAACTTGTTCCCAGACTTCATCCAACGCCCTGTCAAACCGGCAGGCTTCTAAGGCTTGACGATAGGGTCCGATATCGTGTTCGGCGGCGGGGATGTCGCCAATTATGCCTTTTTGGTATTTGGATACCATGGCAGCGGTGCGCGAGACAGCATTGCCCAATTGATCAGCCAGCTCATTATTATAGGCGGCCTCCAGCCGGTCCCAGCTAAAATCACCGTCCTCGTAACTTGGAATGTGGCGCAGAAAAAAGTAGCGGAAGGTATCGACACCGTATTTTTCAACAATTTGCTTGGGCGAGATGACATTGCCCAGGGTTTTACTGATTTTTTTGTTATCGACAGTAATAAAGCCGTGCACGTAAAGCAGCCGGGGTAGTTCTACTCCCAGGCCAAGCAGCATGGCCGGCCAGATGGCAGCATGAAACCGCAAAATATCTTTGCCAATGACCTGGACGTTGGCTGGCCAAAACTGTTTAAAATCTTGGTGCTCTGGATACCCCAACCCTGTGATGTAGTTCATCAAGGCCTCAAACCACACATACATCACCTGGCTGTCGTCACCGGGCACCCCAATGCCCCAACCAATTTTGTCCTTTGGGCGGCTGACACTAATATCCTCTAGCCCCCCGTTAATTAGCGACAAAATCTCATTTTTGCGGCTCTGGGGCACAATTTGCAACCTGCCGGTGTCAATTGCTTCTTTGACTTTCGGGGTAAAGGCCGAGAGCTTAAAGAAATAATTGTCTTCTTTGAGCTGCTCATAAGGACGGTTGTGCTCTGGGCAAACGCCATTATTGGCTTTAACTACTTGCTCCGGAAAATATTCTTCGTGGCCGACACAGTACCAGCCACTGTAGGTGCTTTTGTAGATGTATTGGCTGAGATTTTTCCAAATCAATTGGGCCCGTTGCTCGTGGGCCGGGTCAGTAGTCCGGATAAAACGGTCGTTGCTGATGTTCAGAAGAGGCAGCAAATCGCGGAAACTCTGGCTGACTTTATCGGCGTATTCTTTGGGGGTGATTTTGGCTTCGGCGGCTTTTTCGGCAATTTTGCCACCATGCTCATCAGTGCCGGTGCTAAAGATGACCGGCGTCTTATACTGGCGCATGTAGCGGGCTAACACATCGGCCATTAAAATCTCCATACCAAAACCAATATGTGGTTCGCTGTTGACATAGGGAATAGAGGTAGTGATATAAAAATTCGACATCCTATTAATAGTAAACAATAAACAAAGAACAATAAACACCTCTGTTCATTGCCCATTGATTATTGCTAATTAAAAATACTTAACGTGTTAAGTATTTTTAATTAGAAGAGCGAGTTCTGTTTAGGAGTTTTTGGAGCTTCTTCAGGGCCAAGCGGCACATGCAGGATATTGGCTAGCCGCTCAAATAATTCAGCCTGGCCGCCGACGGCTTTTTGGGCGGCCTCGGCCAGACTAAACCAGGCAGCCCGGTCGATTTCGGGAAATTCCTGTTGTTTACCACTCTTCGGCGGCCACTCGGCCTTAAAAGTATTGCTTTTTATGTGACTGACATCCATATCGGCTTCAACCGCCCAGGCGCTAACTATCTTTTTATTGCTCTGCTCAACATCGCCTAGTTCGATAAACTTACCGTCCGGTACGGCTAAGCCTAATTCTTCGCCAAATTCACGCTTGGCCGTATCTAATGGCTCTTCACCTTCTTCAACCAGGCCTTTAGGGACACTCCAGGCGCCAATGTCCTTTTTGGCCCACCACGGCGCACCCATATGGGCCAACAGCACCTCCGGCTGCTCGCCAGTCCGCCTAAAAACTACCAATCCTGCACTATGGGCTTTCATAATTATGGTGGGTCCTACAGGGCTCGAACCTGTGACCTCGTGAATGTGAATCACGCGCTCTAGCCAGCTGAGCTAAGAACCCTCGTTCAACTGATTATATCTTATTATGTGTCGATAAACTCTCGACAGAATCGCTCGAACACGGCGTTAGTCCAGCCAAAACCAGTTTGTGATGGATAAACACCTTTGGCCGGCGGCTTGCCTGGCTGTACCACGTTATATTTCTCCAAAAAAACCTTATGCTTATTAAACCAATCCAGATTGGTATGCAGCCACTTCATGGCAATCCGGCGGGCATCTTCATGGTAACCATAGCGCTGCAGGCCTTTAACGACCATAAAATGCAGTGGTGCCCAGCCATTGGGGTAAGCCCACTGGGTTGGCATAGCTCCAGGTACAAAGTTGCCAACTTGTAGGGCATCGGTAGTCGCCAGACCACCTTTATTTTCAAATTTCTTAAGCGAGTTAACCAACCGGCCGGCCTGCTTTTCATCCACTACACCGGCCCATAGCGGGTAAAATGCCGCCAGTGAGTTAACACTGCCACGACTTTCTTTAACATAGTTGTAGTCGTAGTACATGCCCCGCAGTTCGCTCCACATCAGCTTATTCATTGTCACTCGGCGGGTCTGGGCAGCTTGTTCCCACTTTTGGGCTTCTTCTTCATTGCCCAGTACCCGCTCAGCATAGGCAAAATCACGCTCATATTTATACAGTAGGCTGTTAAGGTCAACCGGCAAGTAGTTTAGGGCTTTGTGGTTAAAGCGCGGCGTGTAGTCCCAGCCGCTTTCGGCTTCGGCTAAATCGTGCAGGTAGTTGACGTCGTAGTAGCGGCTCAAACCTTCATAAACTAACCGGGTGTTGGGCTTGATTTTGCCAGTCCACACCGTGTGATACTCAGCCTCTGCTAGCTTAATAGCTCGCTTGAGCCATTTTTTATCCATGCCATAAGCCTGATAAACATCCAGGATAAAGGTGCTTAAATACGGTGGCTGGCTGCGCCCCATTAGATATGTCCGCGAGGCGTTAGGGACTACCTTAAACCGCTCGTAGGTATAAAGTAGATTTTCTAAAACTCCGACCACTAATTCTTTATGGTCTTTGTCCAGCATCCCCTGCACCATAAAATAGCTATCCCAGTAATAAAGTTCGTTGAAATCAAATTCGTGGCCTTCCTCGTAAGCCGGCACCAGATATCTGTTCGGCAATCCCAGCAAGCTCTCATCATCCTTAGGGTGGAATCTAGTCAGCTTAGGCCAATATTCAGCTATATACTTTCGGGCAACAGCTACATCTTCGGCGGTTAAATCCTGGTTTTTAGTCCGATTAAATTTAGGTATTTTGCGCGGCAGTCTGGAAGTAATTTTTTTTGGTGTCGGTAGTACCATCGCTACCAGCGTAGCTGCACCATAACGCTAACGTCAAGAGTTATTAAAAATCAACGTAATTATTGATTTTGATAGCTGCCCATATGCCAATAACCGTACCGATAATGCCACCGATAATACTGCTGATTGAAAAAAATCCGGCGTGCCAAAGAGTGGGAATATAGCCGCCAATAGTGCTAAAGATAAGGACGCTGCCGTAGATTAGGCCTTTACCCATAGCATAAGAATAACAAAAGCTTTGAGAAAAGAGAGGGAGGCGGGTGGGGCGGCCGCTGTTGCTGGCCGCCCCGAAGCCTTGTAGCTCAGCCCTTGGCCAGGAAAACCTGGCTAGAGGGTTTGTGGTTTTTAGGGCGCGGCTGTTGATGGCCGCAAGCACCGAAACCAGCGAAGATGTTGTGCACAATCGACTTGTCGGCTGTGCACGAGAGGTACTTGTAGGCGCCGTTCTTGAGACGGGAGACGATGTCGTGGCGTTCTTCGAGGCGAGCGATGGCTGCACGCTGCGCGAAAGCCCTAATGAAGGCCATGCCAGCGACGTGTTCGCTGCCTGTAATGCTGATTGCTCTTTCGTGAAGCAGCCTGACGAACTTCTCGTTCCTGGACTCGAACTGTTCGGCGGCTTCAGATGCGATGTGAGCGAGGTCGATTGTAACCTGGCTGTCGGACAAGGTGACCTCCTAGGTCATATGGGGAGTGACGTGCACGCGACCAGCTTGACCTACTACTCAGGATCGACAAAGGCCGGAACCAGCTTGGCCCCATCGGCATTGAAATCGAGCTTCTTGGCTTCCGACTTGGGTTGCAACTGCTTCTCGTCACTTGGGCGGTCGCCCAAGTGGGCGTCTTGCTCGTGTTCCCAATCAGGGCCGAGCTCCTTCAAGGCTTTGCCTCCTCTCTCTTTTCTTTGAATTTTATTGCTCTCAAGCACCTTGTGGAGATGCGAAAGCTGGTACTTGAGACAGACTTTTCTTACTGCCCCACCGCTAGGCTCTTACTTTGGTGCTTGTTCAAGCCTAGCGGTCGGGCAACAAAAAAACCGGACTTCTTTGCTGTAGTCCGGTTGGTTGGTTGCTTTTTGCTAAATGCGCGCGTCTACCAAACTACAGCATCACTCTTCTTAATAAAGAGAATGACGTTCCAGTTTGTGTACATACAATCACGCACAATGTTATCTGTTATACAGGTTGTTAAAAATATATGCAAGTTTTTTATCTCTTGATATCGTACACTTGTTCTTCGATATCCTTTTCAAATACATGTTTACAAATGTTGTCGGCTCGTTGTAGCCATAATGCTGTGTCGTTCAGTTCCTCTTGCTTTCTTGGTATCAGATCATCTCGATGCTGCTGCTGGATAGATAAGTTCTGCTGACCTTCCATGATTATCTCCCTTACGGTATTAGCAAGGCCTCCAAAATTATACGGACTCTCTGTGGTCGCTCGTTGCCTAAGAAAATCTTTAAACTGCTCCATATAAGGCTCTTGTAATAACCAAAACATTCTTCGCATTGCTCGCTGCTGGCGCGCGGTTCCTTCAACACTTTTCCATTGGTTTATTTCTGTTTCGTTTGCTCCATGTAGAATCAAAAAATCAGCTGCCATTTTTGTCTGTTGTTCTTGCCAGGCCCGCAGATTTGTTTCTTCATGTTCTCTTATAATGTCTTCAACTCTCACTCCCCGCCTGCCACTCAATTCGCTATAAACAATAAAGTAAGTATCCTCGACATCATAGGCCGAGTAGTCTAAATAAAGCTCATCTGAGTTTGTGACGTTTTGATTATTAGCGGACTCAATATCTTCAACCATTAGCCAATTCAGGACGCTTCTAAATTCTTTAGCTACTTCTTCTACGGGCTTGCGCCGGGCTATTTTACCAGCCTGTCGTCTCATATGGCTGCGATATTCATTACCGAGCTGGTCAACAGTTTCAAGATCCTCAGAACTTAATAGTTCATCGCCCAGATCGGGGCGACGTTCGCCATCATGCATATATATATTATAACAATTATTTGCTAGATTGGCAATACCTATAAGAGTTTCCAGAAGTGGGAGACCAGCCGGAGCAAAACCACACCAATGTAAATCACTAACGCCACCCCAACCACTGAAAAGGCAAGGTAATATGGGCCGCTTGACCAGTGGAAGTTATAAGCGGCACTGCCGGCTAGAGCCGCTACCGATGGCAGCACGGCCCTTACCGCTACAAACAAAAAGCCGGCGCTAATCAGTAACATAGCCGCCAAAAAAATCTTGACCGAAAAAGACGACCCCCAATACCCTACCCGGCTATAAGTCTTCGGGTGCAGGTAGTGGTCAGAAATAATATCGTTTTCAAAACTATTAAGCACGTTTTTGGCCAGCCACAGTGCAATGTAGGCTAAGGCCCCCACAAAGGACCACAAAATAATTTGGCCCAGCCGGCCGCCTAAGGCCGTGCTGAAGGAGTTGCTAAAGCCAGATGACAGAGTATCAAAATTAGTTTTAAGGTGCTCTGGGGAGCCAATATAGTTGCTGCCGAGCTTTTGGATGATGCTGCCGGAGTTGTAAACAATCAGCAAGATAATACTCAGCAGGAAGTAAAGGCCTATCTCGGCAGCACTGGGCCTAAAGAAGTTACCGGCGCGGTGGCTGCTAATTTCGCTTTCTGATACTATTTCAACCATTTTTTGGGATTACTATAATTCTAATATTACAGCCTGGCGAATTAAAGACATAGCCTATAATGGTTAATCACGTGCATGATTTATTAAACCCGTCAGCCCTGGTCAAAGATTTTGGCTATTTGGGCGTTTTTTTAACTCTGTTCTTGGAATCCGGCATTCCGTTTGGCTTCTTTTTGCCAGGAGATAGCTTGTTGTTTACAGCTGGCTTACTAGCTTCACAACACTACCTTAATTTAGAGGGCATAATTTTTGTGAGCGTGGCAGCGGCAATCTTAGGCAATAACGCCGGTTATTACACCGGTAGCCGCTACGGCCGGCGTTTGTTTAAAAACCCAAATTCATTTTGGTTCTCACCAAAACGCTTAGACGAAGCCGCTCATTTCTTTAATAAGGAAGGGCCCTTATCGCTAGTTTTGGCCCGCTTTATCCCGGCCGGCCGGACCTTTGTGCCAATTGCCGCCGGTGCCGCTAAAATGCGCTACCAGACTTTTTTGGTCTTTAATGCCTTAGGCGGCTTGCTGTGGGGTACCAGTTTGCCAATCCTTGGCTACACATTAGGCAGAACCGTCCCCAATATCGACAAATACTTGCTACCAGTGATTGGCCTGGTTATTGTGGCCTCGGCGCTGCCGGTTATTTGGCATCGCTGGCACCGTCAAAACTCTAAAAAATAGCTACTCGGTAACTGTTACCGTTCCCAGCATATCCGGGTGAATACTACAGCGATAATGAAACATGCCAGCGGTATTAAAAGTAAATGTGTACTTATCACCTTGGTTTAAAGTACCGCTACTAGGACCACTCGAACTACTAATGGCGGTTACGGTATGGGCCGCGCTATCGTTATTAGTCCAAGTCACGGTAGTACCCTTTTTAACAGTGATATCGGCTGGCATAAAGGCAAAGTTTTGGATTGTAACCGAGTCTGTCGATGTTGGCTGGGTAGATGATTTCTGGTTAGGTGTCTGGTTTTGGCTGGTATTGTTAGGGACATTA